>NZ_LMPK01000035.1:29912-45655 GCF_001423825.1 Microbacterium sp. Leaf351 | reverse complement strand
GGGAGTGTCGGATTCCCTGCATGTCGATCAGCACCACGTACGACGCGCCCGTCGAGGACATCGTCGCTGTCGCGTACTCCTGCAGCTGGCCGGCGCACGCCGCAGCCGCCCCGGGCACCATGCACTGCTGCACCATCGGCACGCTCGCGACCGTCTGCGCGATCGCGGCCGCCCGCGCCTCGAAATCGCGATCGAGGTTGGCGCGCACCGTCTGCGTGAGCAGCAAGAACCCGAACGCCATCGAGGCGGTGAGGATCACCACCTGGGCCAACAGGATCTGGCTCGAGATCTTCCGCATGCGCCGTCGCACCCAGTGATTGTGAGTCCTCGACGCACCGATGGCAAGGCGCACCGGTGCGCGAAACGCGCAGAAGCCGCGCAACGGGCACAAGGAGACGAACCCGCAGAACCGCGACGACGCGGCGTCCGCTCTCGCACGATGGGTCCACTCCTCCCCGGAGGTTCCCGCTCACCAAGACAGAGAGGTCTTGCCATGGACGACACCCCCTCGCGCGGCCCCGGCCATCGCGACGACGGCGCGCGCATCGACATCGTCGGACTCACCAAGCGCTTCCTCACCCCGAAGGGCGAGGCGTTCACCGCGATCCGCGACGTGTCGCTCACCGTCGAACCCGGCCAGTTCTGCGCCATCGTCGGACCGACAGGATGCGGCAAGTCGACGACCCTCGGACAGGTGTCCGGTCTCGACAAACCGAGCGCCGGGCACGTGTCGGTCGGCGGCACGCGGGTCGACGGCATCACCGACGGCGTCAGCTTCATGTTCCAGGCCGACTCGCTCTTCCCCTGGAAGACCGTGCTCGACAACGTGAAGATCGGGCCCGTGCTCAAGGGCATGCCGCGGGCACAGGCGACGGTGCTCGCGCGCGACTGGATCCGACGTGTCGGCCTCGCCGGCTTCGAGGACCGCTACCCGCACCAGCTCTCCGGCGGCATGCGCAAGCGCGTCGCGATGGCGGCCGCCCTGATCAACAACCCGCGCATCCTCCTGATGGACGAGCCGTTCGGCGCCCTCGACGTGCAGACCAAGGCGATCATGCAGACCGAGCTGCTGGCGCTGTGGGAGGAGTACCGGCCCTCGGTGCTGTTCATCACACACGACCTCGATGAGGCCGTCGCCCTGGCGGACCGCGTGGTGATCATGACCACGAGTCCCGGCACCGTCAAGGACGTGTTCGACATCGACCTGCCCCGACCCCGCGGCGACGTACAGGAGATCCGCCACGAGGCGCGGTTCCTCGAGCTGCAGGGCCAGATCTGGCAGTCGCTGCGCGACGAGGTCACTCGCGCGTACGCACGGACGGCGGATGCGGCATGACCGCCGTGAGCCTGCCGGGCGCCGCCGCCGCATCCGAGACGAGCATCCAGTCCGCCGCGCGCGCCAGCCGGCGCCGCCGCATCGCCTGGGTGTGGATCGGACGCATCCTGCTCGCCGTCGTGGTCATCGGCGGCTGGCAGCTGTTCACCGAGCTCGGCTGGGTCGATCCGTTCTTCTTCGGCCAGCCGAGCGGCATCTGGGACAGCCTGGTGCGGCTGTTCACCGTCGGAACGGCGTTCGGCTCGATCTGGGAGAACCTCTGGGTCACGGTGCAGGAAGCCCTCTACGGCTTCGCGCTGGGCACCGTCGTGGGCGTCATCCTCGGCATCCTGCTGGGGACGAACCGCTACCTGTCGGCGGTGTTCGGCCCGTACATCAAGGTGCTCAACTCGATCCCCCGCATCGTGCTCGGCTCGATCTTCATCGTCGCGTTCGGCCTCGGGATCTTCCCGAAGGTGCTGCTGGCGGCGGTGCTCGTCTTCTTCGCGGTGTTCTTCAATGCGTTCCAGGGCGTGCGCGAGGTCGACCAGAACCTCGTCTCCAACGTGCGCGTGCTCGGGGCGACCCCGCTGCAGGTCGCGCGGCACGTCACCATCCCGTCGGCGATGACCTGGATCATCGCGAGCCTGCACACCGCGTTCGGGTTCGCCATCATCGGCGCCCTCGTCGCGGAGGTGCTCGGGGCGCAGAAGGGCATCGGCCTGATCATCAGCCAGGCCCAGGGCAACTTCGACCCGAACACCGTGTTCGCCTGCATGGCGATCATCGCCGTGTTCACCCTCGTCGCCGAGTACCTCATCACGCTGCTCGAGCATGCGGTGCTCAAGTGGCGTCCCCCTGTGCGGTCCGAGGCGCAGAGCATCTGACCGCGGCATCCGCCCCCTGATCGTCGACCCCGTCGACACCCTGCGGCGTGCTCCCGGGCCCGCCCTGCATCACATCCACAGAAAGGCATTTCAATGAAGAAACGCGCACTCCTCGCCATGGCCGCCGTCGGCCTCGCGACCCTCTCGCTCGCCGGCTGCGCCGGCAGCGGATCAACCACCGCGAGCGCCGGATCGACCGACCTCCCGACCGTGACGATCATGGTCGGCGGCATCGACAAGCAGATCTACCTCCCCTACCAGCTCGCCCAGAGCCTCGGCTTCTACCAGAAGTACGGCGTCAACGTGCAGCTGTCGACCGAGCAGAACGGCGGTGTCGGCGCCGAGGACGCCATGGCCTCCGGCCAGGTCGACTTCGCCGGCGCGTGGTACATCCACACCGTCGACTTCCAGTCGAAGGGCAAGAACGTCATCAACGTGGTGCAGCTGTCGGGCGCCCCCGGTGAGCGTGAGATGTGCAGTTCGAAGAGCGGCGTCACCTCCGCGGCCGACTTCAAGGGCAAGACCCTCGGCGTCACCGACCTCGGGTCGGGCACCGACGAGCTCACCCAGTTCATCGCCGCCCAGGCCGGCGTCGCCCACAACGACTACACGACCCTCGCGGTCGGCGCAGGCTCCACGGCCATCGCGGCGATCCAGCGAGGCTCGGCGGACTGCGTGATGACGACCCAGCCGACCGTCGGCGCACTCGAGTCGAAGAACCTCGCCTCGACCGCGATCGACCTCGCGACGACGGCCGGCGCCCAGAAGGCGCTCGGCGGTGCGTGGCCGGCGGCGGGCCTGCTCGGCCGCGCCGATTGGGTCGCCGCCCACCAGGACGAGACGCAGAAGGTCGTCGACGCGCTCGTCGCGACGATGCACTGGATCGACACCCACACCGCGACGGACATCGCCAACGCGCTGCCTGCCGACTTCGTGCAGAACAGCACCATCACGAAGGACCAGTACATCGCCGGCCTCACGACCGACAAGGGGCAATTCCTTCCCGACGGGATCATGCCCGCGGGTGGCCCGAAGACGATCTTCGCGATGGAGAAGCTGATCGGCGTCGACACGTCGAAGGTCACGATCTCCGACACGTTCACCAACAGCTACGCCGAAGCGGCGAACAAGCTCGAGGGAACCGCGGTGACCACGACGCCGGCGGGAGCCGACGGCTGAGCACGGTCAGGACGGCGGGGGTCCCGGTCTCGGGGCCCCCGCCGTCGTGAGGTCACCGGTCAGCCGACCCCGCGGGCCGCGAGCGCCTCGCCGAGCCGGTCGGCGTGCTGCAGCGCGAGCACCACGTACGGCACGGTGAAGGCGCGGGGCGTCGCCCGAGCACCGCGGGCGCGCAGCGTCTCGCGCACCTCGCCGGCGAGGGAGGCCAGCACGGGGATGGTCGCGAAGGTGACGACGAGCAGCAGCGCCGTCCGCTCGGGATCGATCCGCACGAACCGCAGTGGCGCGAGCCCCACCTCGAGCGCGCCGAGCAGCGCCGTCACGCGGGTCGTGAGTGCGAGTACGGATGCCGCCGCCACCGCCGCGAGCACGCGCACGGTGTTGATGACCGCGGGCTCGATGCCGAGGAAGATGACCTGTCCGATCAGGCTCACGACCGCGAGCCACCGCAGCGCCCAGAGCTGGCGTCCGAGCTGCGGCATCCCGAGTCCGCCGAGGAGGAACAGGGCGACCGGCGCCAGCACCGCGGGCGCGAGCGCCCACCACGCCGTCGGAAGCAGCGAGATCGCCAGCACCACCACGAGCACCAGCACGATCTTGACGCCCGGCCGGGCGCGGTGCAGCAGGCCGTCACCGTCGACGTAGAGGCTCAGCACGGGGCATCCGCCACGATCGCGTCGTACCGGGCGATGACCTCGGCGGGAGGCCCGACCTCGATCAGGCGCCCTCCGTCAAAGAGCACGGCCGTCTCGCAGCGCGCGGCGAGCGCGAGGTCGTGCGTGACGAGCAGCAGCCGATGCCCGGCCGCCTCGAACAGGTGGTCGGCGACGCGACGCGCGTTGCGGGCGTCGAGCATTCCCGTCGGCTCGTCGGCGATCACGAGGTCGGGCCGCCGCACGAACGCGCCGCACACGGCGAGCAGCTGCTTCTGACCGCTCGAGAGCTCGTGCGCCGCGCGGTCGGCGAGCGGCGCCAGCCCGAACCGGTCGAGTGCCGCATCGACCCGTTCCGCAGCCTCGGCGCGCGGGAGACGCAGCGAACGCAGCGAGAACTCGACGTCCTCGCGCACGGTGGGCATGACGATCTGCGCGTCCGGGTTCGAGAACACGAACGCCACCCGGCGCCGAAGCTCGGCGGCGTCGCGCCGGGGATCGAGTCCGAGCACGCCGAGTGAGCCGGATGTCGCGGCCCCGAGGCCTCCCACGAGCCGGGCGAACGTCGACTTGCCCGAGCCGTTCGCCCCGATGACGGCGACCGTGCGGGCGTCGAGGTGCAGCGAGACATCCACCAGCACCTCGACGGCGCCCGCGACGACGCCGACGTTCTCGAGTCGGATGCCGGTCATGCTCCGATCATGCCTGGCCGTCGGCGATCACGGGCACCGCCGTGGTCGCAGGCGCCGGGCGCGGCGCGAGCCGGAAGGCGCGCGGGTACGCACGCCAGAGGGTGAGCACCACGACCGTCGCGATGGCGACCTTGATGAGGTCACCGGGGATGAACGCGATCGATGAGATGGCCGCGGCATCCAGCGGAATGCGCACGATCAGGGCGACGAACGGGACGCCCACCGCGTAGATCGCGACGATGCCGCCGAGCAGCAGTCCCGCGATCGTGGTGGTCCAGTGGATGCGGCCACCGATGCGCACGACGAGTCCGATGACGATCGCCCCGAGGATCCAGCCGAGCATGTAGCCGACGGTCGGGCCCACGAAGACGGCGAAGCCGCCGCGGCCACCGGCGAGGAGCGGGAGGCCCACGGCGACGAGCGCGAGCAGCACGGTCACCGAGAGCGCGCCGAGCCACGGCCCGAGGATCGCGCCCGCGAGCATGACGCCGAGCGTCTGCGGGGTGATCGGCACGGGACCGATGTTGATGCTGCCCGGCAGGCCGAGCACGGCGATGAGGGCGGCGAAGACGGCGACGCGGGCGAGGTCTGTCGCGTCGATGCGACGGGTGGCGGCCATGGGGATCCTTCGGGACGGGTTACCTGAACACTGTTCACCTGAACGGCGTTCAGTATAGTGACATCGTGCCCGCCGACTCCGCCCCGAGACGTCACACCCGTGACGGCGTCGCCCTGGCCGCCCTCGCGATCCTCGACGAGTGGGGCCTCGCCGACCTCACCATGCGCCGGCTCGCCACCTCCCTCGACGTGCAGCCGAGCGCCCTCTACTGGCACTTCCCCAACAAGCAGAGCCTGCTCGCCGACCTCGCCGACCGCATCGTCGCGCGCGTGCGACCGGTCGCGGTGACGGATGCCGCGTGGCCCGAGCCCGTGCGCGCCGAAGCCGCCGCGCTCCGCGACGCCCTGCTCGCCTACCGCGACGGCGCGGAGCTCGTCGCCTCGACCCTCGCGCTCGGGCTCGGGGGCGAGGCATCCGTCACCCGGCTCGCCGACGCGATCGCCGGCGGCGGGTTCGACGCCGCGACCTCCCGGCGCGCCGCGGTCGCCCTGCTGCACTTCGTGCTCGGGCAGGTCGGATACGAGCAGCAGCGCCTGCAGTTCGACAGTCTCGGGGTCGTGCCCGCCGGCAGCGCCCTCGACGACACCCCGCCGCACGAGGCGTTCGCATTCGGGGTCGACCTGTTCGTCACGGGCCTCGGCGCGCCCCACCTCGGCACGCGCAACGCCCCGCCCGCGCCGACCGGGCGCGGAATGGATGCCGCGGGCCGCCGGCCGCGCGCCTGACTTAGTCCTTCAGACCCGGGAAGTCCTGCTCGCGGAACTCCGTCGTGATGCGCGTTCCCTCGTGCTCCTGCTCGCGCTCGCGCAGCTCGACGCGGCGGATCTTGCCGGAGATCGTCTTCGGCATCTCGAAGAACTCCACCCGGCGCACGCGCATGAACGGCGGCATGTGCGTGCGCGCGTGCGCGAGGATGCTCCGCGCCGTCTCAGCGTCGGGCTCGGCGCCCTTCGCGAGGGCCACGTAGGCCTTCACGACGTTGAGACGAAGCGCGTCGGGCGCGCCCACGACACCGGCCTCGGCGACCGCCGGGTGCTCGAGCAGGATGCTCTCCACCTCGAACGGCGACACCTTGAAGTCGCTCGCCTTGAACACGTCGTCGGTGCGGCCGACGAAGGTCAGGAACCCGTCGGCGTCCCGGGTCGCGACATCGCTCGTGTGGTAGTAGCCGTCGTGCTCGACCTTCGCCGTGCGGTCGGGCTCGCCGACGTAGCCGGTCATGAGGTTCAGCGGCCGGCGGGGCTCGAGCGGCAGGCAGATCTCGCCCTCGTCGGCGACCTCGCCCGTGATCGGGTCGACCAGCACGATGTCGACGCCCGGCAGCGGATGCCCCATCGAGCCGGGCTTGAGCGGCACGCCCGGGGTGTTGCCGATCACCGCGGTCAGCTCGGTCTGACCGTAGCCGTCGCGGATCTGGATGCCCCACCACCGCTCGATCGTCTGGATGACCTCGGGGTTGAGCGGCTCGCCCGCCGACAGCAGCTCGCGCAGACCCGCGGGACGCTTCTCGAGGTCGGCCTGGATGAGCATGCGCCACACCGTCGGCGGGGCGCAGAAGGTGTTCACCCCGTGCCGGTCGAGCTGGTCGACGAGGGCCGCCGCATCGAACCGCTTGTAGTTGAAGACGAAGATGGATGCCTCGGCGATCCACGGCGCGAAGAACAGGCTCCACGCGTGCTTGCCCCAACCGGGGGCGCTGATGGTCATGTGCACGTCGCCCGGGCGCACGCCGATCCAGTACGTCGTGCTGAGGTGGCCGACCGGGTACGACACGTGGGTGTGCTCGACGATCTTCGGCCGCGAGGTCGTGCCGCTCGTGAAATAGACGATGGCAGGGTCGGTCGAGTCGGTGACGACGCCCGGCGGGGTGGGGGCGGCATCCGTCGACGCGGCGAAATCGAGCCAGCCGTCACGGTGCTCGCCCACGTTCACCCGCACGAGGTCGAGGTCGAACTCGTCGAACTTCGCCGCGTCGACGTGGTCGGCGATGACGACCCGCACGTTCGCGCGCTCGAGGCGCTCAGCAAGATCGGCGGAGCCGAGCACGACCGACGTCGGCAGGATCACGGCGCCGAGCTTCAGGATCGCGAGCATCGCCTCCCACAGCTCCACCCGGTTGTCGAGCATGAGCATGACGGCGTCGCCGCGGCGCACGCCCGCGGCCGTCAGCCAGTTCGCCACCTGGTTCGATCGCACGCGCAACTGCTCGAACGTGCGGGTCGCCTCGGTGCCGTCCTCCTCGACCACGCGCAGGGCGACGCGGTCGTTGCCCTCGGCGATGCCGTCGAACCAGTCGACCGCGAAGTTGAAGTGCTCGCCGACGTCGGGCCAGCGGAACTCGGCGTGGGCGGCGACCGGGTCGGATCCGCGGGCGAGCAGAAAGTCACGGGCGTCGCGGAATGCGGCACCGGCGGGCGAGAGGGTCATGGTTCCCCTTCGGGCTGGAACTCGGATGCCGCGCCGACGCGGCCCTCCCGCGGCGCCGCGGGCGCGGCTCAGTCTAGGCCGCGGCCCTATGCCCACCCGGGAACCCGGCGCGCCCGCGCATAGACTGCGGTAGACGTCTGGGGATGACGTCGCTGGGGGAATCATGGCGTCACTGCCGCTGCGCGTTCGCGCGCACAGACATCGATACGCCGTCGCCGCGCTCGCGGCCGTCACGGCCCTGCTGCTGTCCGGGTGCGTCGCTGAGGGTGACGCGCCCGCGGGCCCGACCGGGAGCGCGGAGGTCCCGACCCCCACGGTCGTGCCGACGCCGCTCACCGCCGCCGAACGGCTGCTCGCCGCACACCCCGACCCGGCGACCTGTGCGCTCACCTTCGCCGGCGACAGTGTCACCGCCGAGCCCGCCCTCGTGACCAGCGGCGCGCTCTACCCGACCCTCCCCGTTCCGGCCGCCGCGGGCCGCGTGTTCGCCGGCTGGTACGCGACGGCGGCCGCGGCATCCGCTCTCGACCGCACCCAGCGCATCAACGGCGCCCAGCTCGCCACGTGCGACAACCGGCAGCGCACGCTGCACGCCGGATGGCTCTCGGATGCCGCGGCCACCGCGTCGCGCACCACGGTGCCGATCCTCATGTACCACCAGTTCACGACGAAGCCCGGCGGCGAGCACAACCCGCTGCGCGGCAACTACACGTACATCGGCGACTTCGAGAAGCAGCTCGCCTATCTCGCCGACGGCGGCTTCTACCTGCCGACCTGGGACGAACTGAGCGCCTTCATCGACGGCACGCTGTGGCTGCCCGAGCGGTCGGTGATCATCACCGACGACGACGCGGACAAGACCTGGTACGAGCTCGCCGTGCCGGTGGTCACGAAGTACCGACTGCTGACGACGTCGTTCGCGATCACACGGTGGACCTCACCGCCCTCGCCGTCGCCCTGGGTGATCCTCCGCTCGCACACGCACGACATGCACGAAGCCGGCGCGAACGGGAAGGGCAAGATGGTGAACCTCACCGAGGCGCAGATCGCGGCGGACATGACCGAGTCGGCGCGGATCCTCGGTGTGGCGGAGGTGATGGCCTACCCGTTCGGGCACTACAACGCGACAGCCGAAGCGGGTCTGCGAGACGCCGGGTTCATCCTGGCCCGCACGACGAAGGCCGGGCGCGTGCGGGTCGGCACGCCGAAACTCGAGCTGCCGTGCGTGCGCATCGACTACGGCATGTCGATGGCGGCGTTCGCGCGGGCGGTCGACTGACACCGACCGGAGGATCAGACCTCGCTGGTCGCGACGGGCTTGGTGTCGAGCTCGTCGATGACGCCGGTGCGCGGCGCGACGGCCGTCGCGGGCGCGGCGGCGACGCGGCGCGGCGCGTAGACCACGAACTTGTGGAATGCGAAGCGCACGAAGAACGCGACGACGAGGGTGATCGCGGTGGCTATGACACTCGAGATGTGCAGCGCCTAGACCATGATCGGCAGGATCGCGATGCGCACCGCGGCCTCGGCGTTGTTGAAGCCGAACGACTTCACGAAGCGCGACCAGATGGCCGACGCCTGCTCCTTCATGTCGTGGAAGACGAACCGCTCCTGCAGCACGAAGTTGCCGATGATCGTCACCTCGGCCGAGATGATCGCGGCGACCATGTAGTTCACGCCGGTGTGCACCAGCATCCACATGATGACGACGTTCGCGACCGCGCCGAGCGCACCGATCACGGCGAACAGCGACATGCGGCCGAACCGCAGCGCGAACAGCTGGGTGAGGAAGCTCAGTCCCTGCGCGAGGGACGCCTTCGACTCGCCGGCGTGACGCGACTGGAACGAGAAGGGGATCTCCGCGACCCGCAGCGACTCGCGCGCCAGGATCTCGAGCAGGATCTTGAAGCCGCGCGGCTTCAGGTCGTTGACGTCGAACGCAGTGCGGTCGACGAGGAAGAAGCCGGTCATCGGGTCGGTGACGTTCTTGAGCTTCTTCGGGAACAGCGCCTTGGTGAGGTTGGTCGAGGCCTGCGACACGAACACGCGGAGGGCGTTCGACAGGCCGCCGTTCTCGCCGTTCTCCGTGTAGCGCGAGGCCACCACGACATCGACGTCGCCGCGGGCGTGGCGGGCGACCAGGTTCACGATGTCCTCGGGCGGATGCTGCAGGTCACCGTCCATCACGATGCAGACGTCGGCGTGCGCGGCCTGAAGGCCCGCCACGACCGCGCCGGAGAGTCCGCCCACCGAGTCCTCGCGGTGCAGCATGCGCACCGGGATCGGGGCGGTCTCGGCGACCTGCTCGATGACGCGCGGAGTGTCGTCGGTGGAATCGTCGACGAAGAGGATCTCGAGGTCGAGAGAAGGGGTCGCGGCAGCGACCCGGCGAACGAGCTCGGCGACGTTGGGAGCCTCGTTGTAGGTCGGGACGACGACAGTCACCTGCATGGCATTCGCCTCCGTGTAGCGAGGAAGTGACGTCGACCAGCGACGCCGACCACCATGCTGGCATGCCGCACCCTATGATTTGCCCGGAATGTGGAGAACCATGGGGGTCGGATAGCCAAATCGTAATCAAGCCGAGACCTATAATCCGCCCTACGCTGGAGTCATGACCATCGACTCCACCACCATCACCATGTACGGCGCGGAGTGGTGCCGCGACTGCCGGCGCACGAAGTCCCAGCTCGATGAGCTCGGCGTCGCGTACGACTACGTCGACCTCGAGGCCGAGCCCGCCGCGGCGGACATCGCGCGCGAGATCTCGGGCCGCACGAACATCCCCGTCGTCGTCTACCCCGACGCGACCTTCCACGTCGAGCCGAGCAACGCCGACGTCGAGGCGAAGCTCACCGAGCTCGCCCTCATCTGAGTGATCGGATGCCGCGGCACCGAGTCGCGGCATCCCTGACACTCGATGCCATGGTGCTCCGGGCGCGACATCCCTATGCTGAGGGCGTCCGCACGCGAAGGAGAGTGCCATGACATCGACCCCCGCGTCACCCCCCAGCGCGATCGATGAGATCGTCCGGACCGAGATCGATCATGCGATCGCGGCCCTGCACGCGGGATCCCGCGTCTGGACCCAGTTCTCGCTCGCGCAGCGCGCGACCCTGCTGAGGCGCGTGCGCGCCGCGGTCGGCGCCGTCGCCCAGGAGTGGGCCGAGACCGCCGCGCGCTCGAAGGGCCTGCACGTCGGGCATCCGCTGGTCGGCGAGGAGTGGCTCTCGGGCCCCTACGCCGTGCTGACCGGGCTCGACGGCTACATCGAGAGCCTCGAGGCACTCGCCGCCGGCCGCAGCCCCATCGAGAAACTGTTCGTCGACGACGGCCCGGGCGGGCGCACCCGCGTGCACACGTTCCCCTCGCACGCCGTCGACCACGTGCTGCTCTCCGGCTTCACCGGCGAGGTCTGGCTCGAACCGTGCGTCACCCCCCAGGACGCCGCCGCCACCGCGGGCCTCGCGCAGCGGCATCCGACCGAGCCCGGCGGCGTGGGACTCGTGCTCGGCGCCGGCAACATCACCTCGATCCCGGTGCTCGACGTGCTCTACGAGCTGCTCGCGTTCTCACGGGTGTCGATCCTCAAGGTGAACCCCACGCAGGACGCCCTCGTGCCGATCTTCGAGCGCGCGCTCGCGGCGCTCATCGAGCCGGGATTCCTGCGCATCGTGCGGGGCGCGGGTGACGTCGGCGCCTACCTCACCGCCCACGAGGGCGTCGACCACGTGCACATCACCGGGTCCGCGGTGACCTTCGACGCGATCGTGTGGGGGCAGGGCGAGGATGCCGCGTCCCGCCGCCGCGCCGACGACCCGCGCCTGGCCCACCCCATCACCGCCGAGCTCGGCGGGGTCTCCCCGATCATCGTCGTTCCCGGCGAATGGTCGGACGCCGACCTGCGCTACCAGGCGGAGCACGTCGTCACGATGCGCCTCCACAACAGCGGCCACAACTGCATCGCGGGGCAGGTGGTGCTGCTCGCGGCATCCTGGCCCCAGAAGGACGCCTTCCTGCAGGCGCTGCGCGAGGCATACGGCCGAGCGCCCGCGCGGCCGGTCTGGTACCCGAACTCGGCGGCGAAGCTGTCGGCCGCCGAGAGCGACTACCCCGACGCGCAGCACTGCGGCGACGAGCGCCTGCTGATCGAGGCCGGCGATGCGGATGCCGCCACCGCCCTCGAGACGACGGAGTACTTCTCCCCCGTGCTCGGCGTCGTCGAGCTGCCCGGCGAGGGGCGGGAGTTCCTGCGGGCGGCGGTCGCCCACGCGAACGACCGGCTCGCGGGCACGCTCGGCGCGAACGTGCTCGTCGACCCGGTCACCGAGTCGACGCTCGGTGCGGCCTTCGACGAGGAGATCGCGGCGCTGCGCTACGGCGGCATCGCGATCAACGCGTGGACGGGCGTGCTCTTCGCCACGCCGGCCCTCTCGTGGGGCGCGTTCCCCGGCCACACCGTCGCCGACGTCGGCAGCGGTCTCGGTGTCGTGCACAACACCTTCCTGCTCGACCGCATCGAGCGCTCGGTGCTGCGGGGGCCGTTCCGCCCCGCGCCGCGATCGCTCGGGCGCAGCCGGTTCACGATCCTGCCGAAGCCGCCCTGGTTCGTGACCTCGCGCACGGGCACGGCCGTGAGCGAGGGCCTCACCCGCTACCGCGCAACCGGCAGCCCGATCACCCTCGTGACGACCCTGACGAAGGCGCTCGGATCATGAGCGCGCGCCTGCCGGAGGCCGCCGACTACATCGTCGTCGGGGCCGGGTCGGCGGGCGCGGCCGTCGCCGCCCGCCTCAGCGAGGATCCGTCGGTCTCGGTGCTGCTGCTCGAGGCGGGCCCGGTGGATCGGCACCTCTACATCCACGTGCCCGCCGCATTCTCGAAGCTGTTCCGCGGACGGTACGACTGGAACTACGACACCGTGCCGCAGCCCGAGCTCGAGGGGCGCACCGTGTTCTGGCCGCGCGGCAAGACGCTCGGCGGCTCGTCGTCGCTGAACGCGATGATGTGGATCCGCGGGTTCGCCGCCGACTACGACGAATGGGCCGAGAGCGCCGGCGACCGCTGGTCGTGGGAGCACCTCGCCCCCTACTTCCGCCGCGTCGAGCGCACCGACCTCGCCCACGACCCGTCGCTCGGCACCATCGGACCGCAGTGGGTCGAGCGTCAGAGCAGCCCGCAGCCCCACACCGCCGCGTTCCTCGACGCCGCACGGGAGCTCGGCTACCCGGTGACCCTCGCGAACGACCCGCACGACCAGGGCTTCTCCGAGACGATGCTCACCACGCACCGCGGGCGACGCGCCTCCACGGCCGACACCTACCTGCGGCCCGCCGCCCGGCGCCGCAACCTGCGGGTGGTCACCGGCGCGCACGCGCGGCGCGTGATCGTGCGGGACGGACGTGCGGTCGGTGTCGAGCTGTCGGTGCGGGGCAGCATCCGTCGTGTCATCGCCCGCCGCGAGGTCGTGCTGTCGGGCGGATCGGTCAACACCCCGCAGCTGCTCATGCTCTCGGGCATCGGGCCCGCCGACCACCTGCGCGACCACGGTATCGACACCGTCGTCGACGCACCCGAGGTCGGCGCCAACCTGCAGGACCACCTCGTCGCCGGCCTCGCGCCAGAGGCGACCGGACGCACTCTGTTCCACGGCGAGGAGCTCGCCCCGACTCTGCAGTGGCTCACCCGCCACCGCGGCATGCTGACCTCCAACGTCGCCGAGGGCTACGGCTTCGTGCGCACCGGCGTCGCCGACCGCACGCAGGCGCCCGCGGGCCTCCCCGACATCGAGATCATCTTCGCCGCCGCGCCCTACGTCGGGGAGGGCCTCGTTCCACTCCCGGGCGACGGCATCACGGTCGGCGCGATCCTGCTGCGACCCCGCAGTCGCGGCACGGTGACCCTCGCCTCCGCCGACCCGCTCGCCAAAGCCGTCATCGACCCGCGCTACCTCAGCGACCCCGACGGCCTCGACGCCGACACCCTCTCGGCGGGCCTGCGCGTCTGCGATGCGCTCGTCGGCACCCAGGCGCTCGGCGCCGTGACCACCGGGCGCTGGATCCAGCCCGAGAACGGCGAGAACCTCACCGTCGAGCAGCGGGTGGCCGGCTCCCTGCGCGCGTACTCCCACACGCTGTACCACCCGGTGGGCACTGCGCGCATGGGCGCGGATGCGGCATCCGTCGTGGATCCCGAGCTGCGCGTGCGCGGCGTCGACGGCCTGCGAGTCGCGGATGCCTCGGTGATGCCCGTCATCATCCGCGGCCACACCAACGCCCCGACGATCGTGATCGGCGAGGTCGCCGCCGACCTCATCGCCGGGCGCTGAGCTCAGTCCGCCGCGAAGGCGTCGGTCGCCTCGCGCAGCGCCCGGGCGATGCCCGGCTCGCTCGCGGCATGTCCCGCGTCGTCCACGACGATGAAGCGCGCCTCGGGCAGCGCCTGCGACAGGTCCCACGCGGTCATCAACGGCGTGCAGACGTCGTAGCGGCCCTGCACGATGACGGTCGGGATGTCGCGCAGCCGCCCGGCGTCCTCGATGAGCTGCCCCTCGCGGAACCAGCCCTCGTGCACGAAGTAGTGGTTCTCGATGCGCGCGAACGCGACGGCGTGCTCCTGCCGGGACATCCCGGTCACCGTGTCGGCGTCGGGCCGGAGGGTGATCGTCGAGGCCTCCCACGTCGTCCACGCCAGCGCTGCCGGCACGTGCACCGCCGGATCGGGGTCGAACAGCCGCCGGTGGTACGCCTCGATCAGCCGGGACCGCTCGAGCACCGGGATCGGCGCGAGGAACCCTTGCCAGAGGTCGGGGAAGAGCGCGCTCGCCCCGCCCTCGTAGAACCACTCCAGCTCGTGGCGGCGGAGGGTGAAGATCCCGCGCAGCACGAGCTCGCTGACAGCCTCCGGATGCGCCTCGGCGTACGCCAGGGCGAGCGCGCTGCCCCACGAGCCGCCGAAGACCTGCCACCGGTCGATGCCGAGGTTGCGGCGCAGCAGCTCGATGTCGGCCACCAGGTGCCACGTCGTGTTGTAGGCGAGGTCGGCACCCGGCTCGCTCGCGTGCGGGGTGCTGCGGCCGCATCCGCGCTGGTCGAGCAGCACGATGCGGTAGCGCTCGGGGTCGAAGAAGCGGCGGTGCCAGGCGGACGTGCCGCCGCCGGGGCCGCCGTGAAGGAAGACGACCGGTTTGCCCCCGGGATTGCCGCTCTGCTCCCAGAAGACCCGGTTGCCGTCGCCCACGAGCAGCATGCCGGTCTCGTACGGCTCGATCGGCGGATAGAGCACGTCGTCGAGTTGGCTGACCGTCATCCCCTCACGGTACTCGCGGGTCTGCCGCAGGCCGAGGAGGCCGCCCGACACGCCTCCACGGTGGGCCGGGCGGAGCGATAGGGTCCGGGTGTGGAAGGACTGTGGTTCGTCGTCGCTGGAGTCATCGTCGTCGCGGTCGTGACTGCGTTCGGCCGCCGTCACAACGTCGCCGGGCCCATCATCCTCGTCGCGATCGGACTGCTCTGCTCACTGCTGCCGTTCATCCCCGACCTGCCACGGGTCGACCCCGAATGGATCCTCGTCGGCGTGCTTCCGCCCCTGCTCTACTCCTCGGCGGTGGCCCTGCCGGCGATCGAGTTCCGCCGCGACATCCGCCCCATCGCGGGACTGTCGGTGCTGCTCGTCGTGCTCAGCTCCGTCGCCCTCGGGGTCGTGTTCACCTGGGTGATCCCGGGGCTCAGCCTGCCGCTGGGCATCGCGCTCGGCGCGATCCTCAGTCCTACCGACGCCGTCGCCACCTCGGTCGTCAAGCGGCTCGGCATCGCCCCCCGCGTGACCACGATCCTCGCGGGCGAGAGCCTGCTCAACGACGCCACCGCGCTCGTGATCCTGCGCACGGCGATCGCGGCGATCGCGGGCGGCTTCTCCCTCGGCGAGGCGATGATCTCCTTCGTGTGGGCGGTGCTCGGCGCCGTCATCGTG
>NZ_LMPK01000035.1:29732-29880 GCF_001423825.1 Microbacterium sp. Leaf351 | reverse complement strand
CCTTCCCGCCGAGGCCGTCGGCGCCTCGGGTCTCGTCGCTGCGGTCGTGACCGGCATCATCACCAGCCAAGGCGCGGCGAAGTGGTTCACGCCCGAGCAGCGCATGTCGGACGAACTGAACTGGCGCACGATCGAGCTCGTGCTCGAG
>NZ_LMPK01000035.1:27832-29702 GCF_001423825.1 Microbacterium sp. Leaf351 | reverse complement strand
ACGAGGGCCTCTGGCACGGCGCCTGGCTGGCGCTCTCGGCGCTCGGCATCATGCTGGGGCTGCGCGCGGCCTATGTGGCGTTCCTGCTCTGGCGCATGCGCTCCCGCGCCCGTCGATACGCACGGCTCGACCTGTCGACCTACAGCGCGAAGCTGAAGGGCATCGCCGACGGCACCATTCCCGAGGAGCACCGCGGCCAGGCCGATCGGCTCCGCCGTGACGAGGAGCGCGTGCGGCGCCGCTTCGCCGGCCTGAGCGCCGATGCCGACTACTACGCATCGTCACCGCTCGGCTGGAAGCAGGGCACGATCATCACCTGGGCGGGCATGCGCGGCGTCGTCACGCTGGCCGCCGCCCAGACGCTTCCGACCACCGGCATCGACCACCGCTCGCTGCTGATCTTCGTGGCGTTCCTCGTGGCCGTCTTCAGCCTCTTCGGTCAGGGGTTCACCCTCGCGAGCGTCGTGCGCGCCCTCCGCATCCCGCCCGCGAGCGACGACGACGCGGCGAGCGACGAGCACCTGCGCCTCGACGCGGAACTGGGCGCCGCCGCCGCGACCGCTCTCGCCGACCCCACGCTCACCCGCGCCGACGGCACCGCCTTCAGCGAGGGCATGGCGGCGAACGTCGGCACCCGCATGACCGAACCGCGCGACGCGGTGCTCACCGGCCGCATGCGCGAGATCCTCGAGCTGCGCATCGTCATCATCGAGGCGATGCGCGACCGACTCGTCGAGATCTCCACCCACGGCGGCTACTCGACCTCGACCCTCCGACGCGCCCTCGCCGAACTCGACGCCGACCAGATCAGCCTCGAACTACGGCTCGACGACGGCGACGACTGAGCCGCGCACATCCGCGCCGACTAGAGTTCGAGCGGAGGTGAGGCCATGAGCGAGACGGATGCCCCGTCCCCCCGTGCGACCACGGGCGGCGATGCCCTGACGAGCCCGGTGCACCTTCCCCACGCCGCCGCCGACTGCCCGAAGTGCTTCACCGAGCTGCAGGCCGACCGGGACTGGTGGCGGGCCCGTCCCGCCGGGTCGCGGCTCGTCGGACTCGTCGTCGCCCGCGACGACATGCCGTCGGTCGTGCAGCAGCGGGACGACCTCACGCGCTTCGGCGTGCCGATCGACGGCTTCCGCCACCCCGCCCCCGAGACGCTGGAGTCGTGGGAGCAGCGGCTCGTACGCCTGTTCGGCACCCTGTCGGCGGGCGACGTGGTCGTCGTCGCCAGCATCCACGCCCTCGGCCGCAGCATCGACGAGGAGACCCGCACGGTCGCCGAACTGCGCCGTCGCGGTGTGGTCATCAAGGTGCTCAGCCACGAGGGACGCCACCTGTTCGACGCCGGACGCTGAGTCGCGGCATCCGCCCGTCACGCGGCGCGCCAGCAGCCCTCGACGTGATCATCGACCAGCCCCGCCGACTGCATCAGCGCGTACATCGTCGTCGGTCCCACGAACCGGAACCCGCGTCGGCGCAGCTCACGGCTGAGCGCCGTGGACTCCGCCGTCGACGCGGGCAGGTCGCCGTAGGACGCGGCCCGCGGCGCACCGCTCGGCGTCGGGGCGAACGACCAGATCAGCGTGTCGAGCTCGCCGTCGGCGAGCGCCGCCACGAGGGCGGCGTTGCCGATCGTCGCCTCGATCTTCGCGCGGTTGCGCACGATGCCGGCGTCAGCCATGAGCCGTTCGATGTCGGCGTCGCCGAACGCCGCGACCGTCTCGGGCTCGAAGCCGGCGAACGCCTCGCGAAACCGCGGGCGCTTGCGCAGGATCGTGATCCACGACAGCCCCGCCTGGAAGCCCTCGAGGCTCAGCTTCTCGAACAGGGCACGGTCGCCGTGCAGCGGCACGCCCCACTCCTC
>NZ_LMPK01000035.1:20937-27816 GCF_001423825.1 Microbacterium sp. Leaf351 | reverse complement strand
CCCCGCCACGCTAGCGGCGGGATGAGACATCCGGGTCAGCGCTTCTTCTTCTTGCCGAGCGACTTCTCGGTGACCGGGGCGGCGCCGGACGCGGCGAGGTCGCGGTAGTACGCGCGGGCCTCGTCCTGGCGAGCCCGCTCGGCGCCCGACGCGATGGGCGCACGCACGTGCTCGGGCTCGAAGCCCCATGCGTCGACGAGGTCCTGCGCGTGGTGGCGCAACCGCGCGCACAGGCGGTCGATGTACTTGCTCACCGACGCGGCACGGTGGGTCGAGAGGCGCCCATGGATCAGGTACCAGGCGAGGTTCTTCTCGATGAGCTGCAGGCCGAACAGGTCGCGCAGCCAGGTGAGCACCTGACGCGAGTCCTCGTCATCGATGAGCGCGAGGCCGTCGGTGAAGGCCTCCCACTGCAGCAGCTCCGCGTGTGCGCGGGCGGCGGCGATGAGGTCGGCCTGGTTGTCGCTGAACAGCTCGGCGGCGGCCGTCGCATCGAGCTTCGCGGCGGGACGCAGGCGGGTGGCGACATCCGTCACCATCTGCTGCACGCGGCCCGCGAGCAGCTCATGCTGACGCTCGCCGCGAAGGCCGTACTCGACCGACCGGGCGGTGGAGCCTGCGTCGACGAACGCCTGGCCGATCTGCCGCAGACCCGCACCGTGGAACGCGCGCCCGGCCACCTGGCCCACCGCGTACCGGGCGAGCTTGGCGGCATCCGCGCCCTTGAACTGCGTCGCGAAGTCGGTGAGCAGGCGCTTGCCGACCAGCTGCAGCAGGATGTTGTTGTCGCCCTCGAAGGTGACGTAGACGTCGAGGTCGGCGTGGAGTCCGACGAGCCGGTTCTCGGCGAGGAAGCCGGCGCCCCCGCAGGCCTCTCGCGCCTCCTGGATCGTCTCGAGGGCGTTCCAGGTGGACAGCGGCTTCAGCGCCGCCGCGAGGGTCTCGAGGTCCTCCCGCTCCTGCGGGGTGTCGGTGCGGCCGCTGAAGACGCCGTCGAACTTCTTGAGGAACTCGTCGTGCGCGAACGCCTGCGCGTACACCGTCGCGATGCGGGGGATCAGGCGACGGCGGTGCTTGCCGTAGTCGAAGAGAGTCAGCTCGCCCTCGGGCGTGCCGCCGTCGAACTGGCGTCGCTGGTTCGCGTAGGTGACGGCGATCTTCAGCGCGAGCGCCGTGCCGGTGGTCGCGGCGCCGTCGAGCGAGATGCGGCCCTGCACCAGCGCGCCGAGCATCGTGAAGAAGCGGCGACCGGGGCTCGGGATGTCGCTGGAGTACGTACCGTCGGCAGCGACGTCGCCGTACCGGTTCAGCAGGTTCTCGCGCGGCACCCGCACCTGGTCGAAGTGGAGGCGACCGTTGTCGATGCCGTTGAGACCGCCCTTGACGCCGTCGTCCTCTCCGCCGACGCCGGGGAGGAACGCGCCCGCCTCGTCGCGGATGGGTACGAAGAAGCAGTGCACCCCGTAGTTCACGCCGCCCGTGATGAGCTGCGCGAACACGGTCGCCGCCCGCCCGTGCACCGCGGCGTTCCCGAGGTAGTCCTTCCACGCCCCACGGAACGGCGTGTGGATCACGAACTCCGCCGTCTCGACGTCATAGGTCGCGGTCGTGCCGATGGCCGCGACATCCGACCCGTGACCGGTCTCGGTCATCGCGAACGCACCCGGCAGCTTCAGTTCGCGCACGTCGTCGAGCCACAGGTCGTGGTGCTTCTTGGTGCCGAGCTGCTGGATGGCTGCCCCGAACAGGCCCCACTGCACGCCCGCCTTGATCTGCAGGCTGGGGTCGGCGAGCACGAGCTCCTCGAAGCCGGCGATGTTCGCGCCGTTGTCGGCACGGCCGCCGTACTCGGTCGGGTAGGCGACCCCCGACACGCCGGCATCGACGAGCAGCTGCAGCTGCCCGAACACGCGCTCACGGTGATCGTGGATGGTGAGCCCGTCGACCTTCCAGAAGGCGGAGTCCTTGATCATCTGACGCGCCTGCCGGCGCACGTCGGCCCAGGTGCCGAGCAGGGCGGCGCCGACGGCGGCCTGATCGATGCGGGGCTCGGCGGCGTGCGATGCGCGCTCGGGCTCAGGGGTGGAGACGGGACGGACGGCAGTGTCGACCATGACGTACCTCTCGACGAGGGGATCGGGGATTCGATCCGACGGTAGAAGCCGCACAACTCATGCCCAAGTCGATGGTGGGATTCCTACAGTCGCACCGGGCACCGTCGGCGCGCCGGGTTGTGCGGCGCCGACAGCGGGGCATGACTGTCGCGAGGCAGTGGTCCGGCGCTGCAGTCGAGCCAGTGCTCCGGCGCTGCAGTCGAGCCAGGGGTCCGGCGCCGCGCGTCAGCCGCCGTGCGCGGCGACGACCGCGAGCACGGCGTCGCCGTAGGCCTCGCGCTTCTTCGCCCCGATGCCCGTGATGCCGTCGAGCTCGTCAGCGGCGGCCGGCCGGTGCTCGGCGAGGGCACGCAGGGTCGCGTCGCCGAACACGACGTACGCGGGCACCCCCTGCTCGCGCGCGGTCTGGGCACGCCACTCCCTCAGCGCCTCGAACAGCGGCCGATCGGATGCGTCGAGGGCGTCGGATGCCGCGGCCTTCCGCACCCGCGTCGACCCGCCCGCGCGGCCGAGCACATCCCGCCGCAGCGGCACGGGAGTCTCGCCGCGCAGCACACCGCCGGCGGCCTCGCCGAGCCCGAGCGTGCCGTACTCGCCCTGGGTGACCAGCACCTCGCGGGCGAGCAGCTGCCGTACGACGCTGCGCCAGTCCTGGTCGGAGAGATCGCTGCCGATGCCGAACGTCGCGAGCTCGTCGTGCCGCAGCTGGGTGATGCGCGCGGTGCGGGCGCCGCGCAGGATGTCGATCAGCTGCCCCGCGCCGTACGCCTGCCCGCGCTCGCGCTGCAGCCGCACGATGGTCGACAGCAGCTTCTGTGCGGGCACGAGGCCGTCGAACGTGTCGGGGGGTGTGAGGCAGGTGTCGCAGTTTCCGCACGGCGCCGCGGTCTCGCCGAAGTAGCCGAGCAGGTTCTGGCGGCGGCATCCGACCGTCTCGCACAGGGCCAGCATGGCGTCGAGATGCTGCTGCAGGCGACGTCGATGTGCCAGGTCGCCCTCGGACTGCTCGATCAGCCGCCGCTGCTGCACGACGTCGGCGAGCCCGTAGGCCATCCAGGCGACGGATGCCTCGCCGTCACGGCCCGCGCGACCGGTCTCCTGGTAGTAGCCCTCGACCGATTTGGGCAGGTCGACGTGGGCGACGAACCGCACGTCGGGCTTGTCGATTCCCATGCCGAACGCGATCGTCGCGACCATCACGACGCCCTCGTCGCGCAGGAACCGGGACTGGTTCGCCGCCCGCACCGAGACGTCGAGACCCGCGTGATAGGGGAGCGCATCGAGACCCTGACCGCGCAGGTACTCGGCGGTCTGCTCGACGCTCTTTCGACTGAGCGCGTAGACGATGCCGGCCGAACCCTCGGGCTGCGAGCGGATGAAGCCGAGCAGCTGACGACGCGCGTCGGTCTTCGGCTCGATGCGGTACTGGATGTTCGGCCGGTCGAAGCTGGCCACGAAGTGACGCGCGTCGTCGAGACGCAGGCGACGCCCGATCTCGGCGTGCGTCTCGCGGGTCGCGGTGGCCGTGAGCGCCATGCGCGGCACTCCGGGGAAGTCGTCGACGAGGTCGCCGAGCACCAGGTAGTCGGGACGGAAGTCGTGACCCCACTGCGAGACGCAGTGGGCCTCGTCGATCGCGATCACGCTCAGCGAGCCGCGCCGCAGGAGCGCGCGCGTGTCGGGCACGTTCAGCCGCTCGGGCGCGACGTAGAGCAGGTCGAGCTCGCCCGCGAGGTACTCGCGCTCGACACGGGCGCGCTCGGGGCCGCTGAGGGTGGAGTTGAGGTACTCGGCTCGCACGCCGTTGGCACGCAGCGCCTCGACCTGGTCGTGCATGAGGGCGATGAGCGGGCTCACGACGAGCCCCGTGCCCGGACGCACGAGCGCCGGCACCTGGTAGGTCACGCTCTTGCCGCCGCCGGTCGGCATGAGCACGATCGCGTCGCCGCCCGCGACGACATGGGCGACGATGTCGGCCTGGTCGCCGCGGAACGCACCGTAGCCGTAAACCTCGTGCAGCACCGTGAGCGGGTCGGCGCCGTCGAAGCTGCGCCGGGGCGCGGATGCCGCGGCATCCGTCACGTCGCCGACGGGTGCCGATGCCGGTGCATCGAGCACGTCGGGCGGCGGCGCCCAGTCCTCCGGCGGCGGCGCCCAGTCATCGAGCGGCTCGAGCCCGTCGTACTCGTCGAAGGCGGGGGCGGGCGTGCTCACCCCTCCAGGGTAACGAGGACACCGGACGCCCGGAGGCCGGCCCCGCCCTGCGGGGACGACCGGCTACTCCCCCGCGCCGTGGAGGAGTCCGCGCTCGGCGTCCCCGGCGGGGATCGGGGTCATGACGGTCACGACCACCGGCGCCGCGAGGTGCTCGGCGATGTCGGCGTTCAGACGCGCGATCGCCGCACCGGTCGCATGGGCCTCGAGGTCGGCCGCGCTCGCCCACTTCTCGAGCATGGTGATCGTGCCGTCCGCCGCGTCGTGGATGGCGTAGAGGAGGCATCCGCTCTCGGCGTGGGTGAGGGCGATGCCCGCGGCCATGGCCTCCACGAGCTGCTGCGTCGCGCCCTCACGGGGGTGGAAGACGGCGGTGACGACGACCGGAGCGCTCATCGCACGACCTCCGTCTCGGGGGCGCCGACGGCACGCAGCACGTCGACGAGGGTCTCCGGCCCGCCGACGTTGCCCGGCACGACGACGTAAAGGCGGTCGCGGCCGTCGCGGCCCGTCACCTGCCACACCGAGACCCCGGGGAGCACCTGGCCGAGAACGAGAGCGGATGTCGCGCCGATGCCGCTCGAGGCGACCTCGGCAGAGGTGATGCCGCCCTTCGCGACGACGACGTCGGCATCGCCGAGCAGCTCGGCGACGGCCGTCGTCAGCGCGGTCATGACGCTCTCGCCGTGCGCGAGCGTGCCGTGGGAGGTCGAGCGCTCGCGCGCCGTGGTGACGTAACCGAACCCCGCTCCGGCCAGCCGCTCGCGTTCGACGGATGCCGCGCGATGCCCCTCGGCGACCGGGTCGGCAAGGGCCGCCGCCGTGTCGAGCACCGTCGGGTCGCCCCAACGCTCCTCGACGAGGGCGAGCTGTCGGGTCGCGCCGTGGGTGTGGGAGCCGCACGCGAGCAGCACGCGGCGCGGATCTGCGACGAGCGGCACGGGGAGGAGGCCGACGCTGGACACATCGGCGATCGCCGCGGCGAGGGGCGAGGCGGAGCGCACGACGACGCCCGCACCCGCCGCCCACGCGGCGTCCAGGGCCGCCGCGATCGCCGCGATGTCCGCGGCATCCACTGCGTCGGGAACGATGACCGTGCCCGGCGCGGCATCCAGGATCACCTGCACCAGGCCTCCGGAGCGCACCGACTCGAGGGGCACCGACACCGCGCGACGGCCCGAGGCCTCCCGCACGTAGTCGACCATCACCGCGGTGCGGAACGGGAACACCGGGTCATCGGCGTACTCGGTCTCGTGCGCGGGCACGTCGACCCCGTCGATGCGCACGTAGTGCACGCCCCCGCGCGTCGTGCGGCCCCCCTCGGGGAACGCAGGCGCGAACACGATCACATCGTCGTCCGCCAGCAGCTCGGCCGTCTCGGCGAACACGTGGCCGCGCAAGGTCGAGTCGCCGCGCAGCACGAAGCGCACCTCGTCGCCGAGCTCTGCCGCCACGTCGAGCGCGAGGCCGCGGATGCGCTGCACGAGCGCGACCGCGGCCGCCTCGTCGAGCGCGCGCGAGTTGGTCTGCACGTACACGCTGTCGCGCTCGGCCAGCGCACGGCCGAGGGCCTCGCGGTCGAGCTGGAGCAGCACGAGCGCCCCGGTCGCCGACTGCGTGCCGGTGGGATCGTCGTCGAGGATGATCGTCTTCACTGTGACTCCTGGAAGAGGGAAGCGGGCGGCGGCAGGCCGCCGCCGCCCGCGAGGGGGTTACTCCGCGGCCGCGATGATGCGGTCGACCTCGGCGCGCTCGCGGCGGCCCCAGGTCTCACGGGTGAGCAGCGCACCGACCAGACCGATGACGCCGACGGCGACGTAGATCCACGCGACACCGCCCCAGCCGAGGCCCACGGCGACCGCCGCCGCGATGAACGGGATGAAGCCCGAGATCGCCGCCGAGAACTGGTAGCCGAGCGAGGCGCCCGAGGTGCGCGTGCCGGTCTTGAACAGCTCGCTGAAGTAGGCGCCCTGCACGCCGGCCAGCATGTCGTGGATGATCGGCAGACCGATGATGTACACCAGCACGATGAGCGCCGGGATTCCGGTGTTCGCGAGCAGGAACATCGGGAAGCCGAACGCGATCGTCAGCACCGATCCCACGATGTAGAGGGAGCGCCGGCCGGTGCGGTCGCTCAAGGCGCCCCACAGCACGGTCGAGACCGCACCGATCGCTGTCGCGATGATGAGGCCCGTCAGCGCGGTGCCACGGTCGGCGTGGTGCGAGGTCGTGAGGTACGAGATCAGGTAGGTCACGACGACGTAGAAGCCGCCGGTCTCGGCCAGGCGCAGCGCGATCACGCGCAGCACCGTGCGCCAGTCGTCGCGGATGACCGTCCACAGGGGGTTCTTCTCGAGCTGTCCGGTCGCCTTCGCCTCTTCGAACTCGGGCGACTCGGCGACCTTGAAGCGGATGATGAGGCCCGCGATGATCAGGATCGCGCTGAAGAGGAACGGCAGGCGCCACGACCACTCGTCACCCAGGTTGCCGGTGAGAAGGAACGCGACGTTGGCGAGGAACACACCCAGCGGCACACCGAGCTGCGGAATCG
>NZ_LMPK01000035.1:20466-20924 GCF_001423825.1 Microbacterium sp. Leaf351 | reverse complement strand
CCGCGCCGCCCCACTCGGCGCCGAAGGCGAGGCCCTGAACGATGCGGATGAGGGTGAGCAGGAGCGGGGCCAGCAGACCCACCTGCTGATAGACGGGCAGGATGCCGATGGCCACCGTGGCGACACCCATGATCATGAGGGCGCCCACGAGCACGGGCTTGCGGCCGTACTTGTCACCCAGGTACCCGCCGATGATGCCGCCCAGCGGGCGCATCGCGAAGCCGATGCCGAAGGTGAGGAAGCCGAGGAGCACCCCGACCACCGGGTCCTCGCCGGGGAAGAACAGCGGCCCGAAGTACAGCGCGGCCGCGGTGCCGTAGGCGAGGAAGTCGTAGTTCTCGATGGTGGTTCCGACGGTGGAACCGATGGCGGTCTTGAGCTTGTCCGGTGACCCGTACTTCGCCTGAGAGGCGACGGGTCGGTCGGTCGTGACGGTCATTGTGACGATCTCCTTTGAT
>NZ_LMPK01000035.1:14949-20458 GCF_001423825.1 Microbacterium sp. Leaf351 | reverse complement strand
GGTGATCCCCCCGAGGTTGCCTTTGGCATAGAACGAGGTGATGTGGTCGCGCACACGCTGTGCGGCGAGCGCGGCATCCTTCTTCTCGATCGCGTCGAGGATGTCGCGGTGCTCGTGTCGCACGGTCTTGGCGGTCTCACGCCAGTCGTCGAGCGCCGCGTAGGCGTCGATCATCTGGCGGTTGATGGCCGTTCGCAGGGAACCCATCAGATGCGCGATGAGGGCGTTCCCTGTCGACTCGGCGATCCGGACGTGGAAGGCCGCGTCGAGTCTGTTGAATTCACGGGTGCTGATCGAGGGGTCCTCCATCTCGTCGAGAAGGGCGGACAGCTCGATGTGGTCGGCGTCGTCGGACCTATAGGCGGCCTCCGAACAGGACCACTGCTCGAGGGCGATGCGCCCTTCGAGGACGTCGTTGGCATGGAAGTGACCGAGCGCCAGCTGCAGTTTCAGCAGATTGACGAAGCCCGGACCCGGCGTGCCCACGAGCACCGCTCCACCCTCCGGGCCGCCGCCCGGCCGGATGTCCACGATGCCCAGTGCCTCCAGCACGCGCAGCGCTTCGCGCAGCGACGGGCGGGAGACGCCGAGCGAGGCGGCCAGATCGCGCTCGCTCGGCAGTCTGTCCCCGGCTTTCAAGCGGCCGTCGAGGATGCGTTCCTCGATCTGCTGCATCACCTGTTCGTAGGTGCGCACCCGCTGAACCGGTTGCCACGCATCGGCGCTCGCCACGGAGAGACTCCTTCTGGTCGCGGCGCCCGACGATTCTCGGGGCGCGTGGCCCCAGCGTAGCCGTCATGGTCGGATGGTCAGACGTTCGCTCAGACGACCTGTGGGGCGTGCTCGGCGCGGAATTCCGCCTCGAGCTCCCGGCGGATGCGGACGGCGAACTGCGACTCGTCGAGCTCGACGTCGTCCCACGAGACCGTCTGGTCCTTCGGCACGTCGCGGATGAGCTTCGCCCCGTGCGCGAGGCCGAGCGGCAGCGCGTTCTTGGCGAGCGACGTGGCCGCCGGCGCGAGCTTGCCGAAGACGGTGAAGCCACCCTCGCCGTCGAGACGGTCGCCGGCGCGGAGGTCCTTCTTGGCGGTCGTGACGACGTCGCCGCGGAAGCCGGTCGGCGAGCCGGTGGCCTCGCCGCGCACGACGGCCGACGCGATGCTGACACCGAGCTCGAGACCGATCATGTGGTACGGCCGGTAGAGCGAGGCGTAGCGACCGGTCGCGTCGGTGTGCACACCGTACTCGGCGAAGCACTGCACGCCGTAGTCGCTGATGGCCTCGAAGGTGACGTAGACGCCCCAGCGCAGGTTGTCGGGCACCTCGGTGCCGTCGCGGTACATGCTCGAGGCGATCTCGACGGTGCCGCGGCGGGTCAGGCTGCCCCCCGGGTACGTGTTCTCGCGGAACACGGTGGGCAGGTCGTCCTTGGAGGCCGCGGGGAAGAGGAGGCCCTCCTCCTGGGGCAGCAGTCCCGTGCCGTTGGCGACGGCGGCCATCTCGATCGCGGACTTGGTGCCGTCGAGGAAGGAGTTGAACATCTGCGGGTTGTAGTCGCCCGAAGCGAGCTGCTCGTCGGTGAAGCCGTAGTAGTTCCACACCGTGTCGGGCGTCGAGTAGTTGTACTCGGGCAGGTACTTCGTGCCCTTGCCCGCCGCGACGACGTCGAAGCCGACGGTGCGGCACCAGTCGACGAGCTCGCAGATGAGGGCCGGCTGGTCGCCGTAGGCCATCGAGTACACGACGCCCGCGGCCTGTGCGCGACGCTGCAGGAGCGGCCCGACCATGCAGTCCGCCTCGACGTTGACCATGATCACGTGCTTGCCGTTGTCGATGGCGGTGACCGCGTGGTAGGTGCCGTAGAGCGGGTTGCCGGTGATCTCGAGGATGACCTCGACGGCCGGGTGGGTGATGAGCGTGTCGGCGCTGTCGATGACGGCGGTGCCGCCGGTGCGCACGGCCTCATCCAGCGTCGCCGCCGAGTAGCGCTCGGGCGCCCAGCCGGTGCGTGCGAGCGCGGCCTTGGCCTTGGGCACGTTGATGTCGGCGACACCGACCACGTGGATGTTGGCCGCCTTGTTCGCCTGCGTGAGGAACATCGACGAGAACTTGCCGGCACCGATCACGCCGACCCGGATGGGGCCGAAGGCGGCGGTGCGCGCCTGCATCAGCGAGTAGAGGTTCACGGAACCCACTTCCTTGTCTCCGTGGAGTGCGACGCATCCACCTTTGGTTTGTTGGTCAGTTGGTCTGACCATTGTCGCGAGAGCAATATTCACCGACACCGGGCATCGATGTCAAGCCGGACTTTCCGAGCGACGGGATGCCGCGGCTCGACGGTCGAGCAGTGCTCCCGCCGCGGGCCCCGGCGTGCGGAGTGCGCGCGACGTCACGGAGTCAGCGCGTCGTCGCCCGGTCGCGTCAGCGCGTCGCGGCCTTCGCCTCGACCACACGCCGCGCCGCGGCATCCACCACCTGGGCGAAGCCCGGGTCGGCCTGCGCCTTCGCGGTCACGGCCTGCACCATCGCGGGAAGCACCGACGGATTGCTCGAGACGAGCACGACGTCGACGCCCGCGGCGATCGCGAGCACGGCGCGATCCCCCGGGCTCCACGCCTGCACCTGTGCGGCGGCCGAGAGGTCGTCGGTGATGACGACTCCATCGAACCCCACCTGGGTGCGCAGGAGGGAGAGCACGGCCGGTGAGAACGCCGCCGGCGCCGATGGGTCGATGCGCTGGTAGATCGCCGTCGACACCATCACGAGGGACGGGCCGGCGGCGGTCAGGCCGCGATAGACGTCGACGTCCGGCGAGGTGGGCCCGACGACCGTGTCGGTCACCCCCGAGGAGGTGTCCGTGTTCGGCGCCACGTGGCCCAGGCCGGGGAAGTGCTTGGACGTGGGCAGCACGCCCGCCGCCCGCATACCCGCGGCGAACGCACCCGCCCCCGCGGCGACCGCCGACTCGCTGTAGCCGTACTGACGCGACATGGCGCCGATCGGCGAGTTCGAGGGCGCCGTCTGCGGGCTCGTCACGATGTCGGCGACCGGAGCGAGGTTGACATTCACGCCGGCGGCCGCGAGTTCCCTGCCCCAGTCCGTGGCCGATGCCCGCAGCTGAGCACCCTGCTGGGCCTGGGTCAGTGCCGTCGGGATGCGGTCGAACCCGGGACCGGAGAGCACCTGGACGTCACCGCCCTCCTGGTCGGTCGCGACCCACAGACGTGGCGAGCCGGCGGGAAGGCGCGAGGTGAATGCCGCGACGACCGTCGCGGTGGCCTGCACACCCGCGGATGACCGGCCGTGCAGGAAGATCCCGCCGAGCTCGCCTCGCTCGACATCGGCGACCAGGGCGGGGTCGGCCGCTGTCGCCGCGGTTCCCGCCATGAAGAGCTGGCCGACCTTCTGCGCCAGCGTCATCCCCGCGATCGGATCGACGGTCGGGGTCGGCGTGGGGGTCGGCGCCGCCGCGGTGCGCGTCGGCGTGGGTGACGCGGACTCGCCGCCCTTCTCGTGCAGCCCGCCGCATCCGGCCAGCGCGAGCACGCCGATCAGCGCGATGGCGACCGTGGTCATCCTTCTCGTCCCCATGCCTCCATCGTCCCGCGCGCGCCGTGCGCGCGGAAGCCCCGGGGCGGCATCGCCGGCGTGCTAGAGCCGCAGCAGCTCGGTGACCCTCACGACGGCAGCACCCTCGTCGACGGATGCCGCGAGGTCGACCTCCCCACGGATGCGCCAATCGTGGTCGCCGGCGGGGTCGTCGATCGTCTGCTCGACCCGCCATATTCCGTTCGCGGAATCCGACTCGTCGATCGCGCAGTAGACGGGTGCGCGGGCGGCACCACCGGTCGAGATGTCGTCGTGCTCGGCGAAGTACCGGTCGAGGAAGGCGGGCCAGTCGACATCCGGATCGAGCTCCGCGAGCTCGTCGTCGCGCTCGAGCGCGGCCAGCTGCACCCGACGGAACAGCTCGTTGCGCACCAGCACGGTGAACGCGCGCCTGTTGGCGACGACCGACGGGGGCGCGGGCGGCACCACCGGGGCATCCGGATCGCCCGTCGGGTTCACGAGCTGCTCCCACTCGTCGACGAGGCTCGAGTCGATCTGTCGCACGAGCTCGCCGAGCCAGGCGATCACGTCGAGCAGCTGCTCGGTGCGCGCGTCGGCCGGAACCGTCTGGCGGATCGCCCGGTACGCGTCGCTGAGGTAGCGCAGCACGAGTCCCTCGCTGCGGCCGAGCTGGTACCACGACACGAACTCGGCGAACGAGAACGCCCGCTCGTACATGTCGCGCACGACGGCCTTCGGACGCAGCTCGAAGTCACGCACCCACGGCTGGCTCGACGCGAAGACCTCGAACGACTGGGCGAGCAGCCCGGCGAGCGGCTTCGGGTAGGTGATCTCCTCGAGCGCCGCCACGCGCTCGTCGTAGTCGAGACCGTCGCGCTTCATCGCCGCGACCGCCTCGCCGCGCGCCCGGAACTCCTGCTGGCCGAGGACCGCACGCGGGTCGTCGAGCGTCGCCTCGATCACGCTCACGACGTCGAGCGCGTAGTGCCCGGTGCCGGCGCCGCCGGGGGCGTCCGACGGGTCGAGCAGATCGATGGCGGCGAGGGCGAAAGGCGAGAGCGGCTGGTTCAGGGCGAAGTTCGGCTGCAGGTCGACCGTGAGCCGGATGTCCCCCTCCCCCGTCACCTCGACGATGCCGGCCTGCCGCAGCGTGCGGAAGATCGCGAGGGCACGGCGGGCGAGTTCGTACCGGCGCGGCTGGGGCTCATGGTTGTCGAAGACGAGCGAGCGCACGTCGGCGAACACGTCGCCACCCCTCGCGATCACGTTGATGAGCATCGCCGCCGTCAGCTGCAGCTGCGGCACGAGCGCCTCGGGCGCGGCATCCCGGATGCGCTCGAAGGAGGTCTCGCTCCACGAGACGAAGCCCGCCGCGGGCTTCTTGCGCACGATCTTGCGCAGCTTCGCCGGGTCGTCACCCGCCTTGCGGGCCGCCTCGGTGTTCTCGATCTCGTGCTCGGGTGCCATCACGACGACGTTGCCGTACGGGTCGAAGCCGGCCCGGCCCGCGCGCCCGGCGACCTGGTGGAACTCCCGGGCGGTGAGCTGCCGCATCCGCGTGCCGTCGTACTTCGAGAGCGCGGTGATCAGCACCGTGCGGATGGGCACGTTGATACCCACGCCCAGGGTGTCGGTGCCGCAGATCACCCGCAGGAGTCCCCGCTGGGCGAGGGTCTCGACGAGCCGCCGATACCGCGGCAGCATGCCGGCGTGGTGCACGCCGATACCCGCGCGGACGAGACGCGACAGGGTGCGCCCGAAGGCCGTCGTGAACCGGAAGCCGCCGATCGCCTCCGCGATGCGGTCGCGGTGCTCGCGGCTCGCGACCTTGATGCTCGCGAGCGCCTGCGCGCGCTCCATCGCCTGCGCCTGCGAGAAGTGCACGATGTACACCGGCGTCTCGGCCTCGTCGAGAAGCCCCTGCACGACCTCCTGCACG
>NZ_LMPK01000035.1:11629-14918 GCF_001423825.1 Microbacterium sp. Leaf351 | reverse complement strand
GGCCGACATCAGCAGGAACTGCGCGCGAGGAAGCAGCAGCAGCGGCACCTGCCACGCCCACCCGCGGTCGGGGTCGCCGTAGAAGTGGAACTCGTCCATCACGACCTGGCCGACATCGGCGGCCGCCCCCTCGCGCAGGGCGAGGTTCGCGAGGATCTCGGCTGTGCAGCAGACGATCGGCGCATCCGGGTTCACCGACGAGTCGCCCGTGACCATGCCGACGTTCTCGGCCCCGAAGATCTCGACGAGTGCGAAGAACTTCTCGCTCACGAGGGCCTTGATGGGCGCCGTGTAGTAGGTGCGCTCCCCGCGGGAGAGGGATGCCGCGTGTGCGGCGACCGCGACGAGCGACTTGCCCGTGCCGGTCGGAGTCGCGAGCACGACGTTCGCGCCGGAGACGAGCTCGATCACGGCCTCGTCCTGGGCGGGGTAGAGCGCGAACCCGCGCTCGGAGGCCCACGCGACGAACGCGTCGTAGAGGCGATCGGGGTCGCCCGCGGCCGCGCGGGCGGCATCGACGAGCGGGGTGGTCACCCCTCGAGTCTGCCGCAGTCGCGCGCCGCGGCGGCCCGGTGCACGGTCAGCCGGTCGCCACCGCCGCGCGTGCGGACTCCTGCGCGAGCAGCCCGCCGAGGAAGCGCGCCAGCTGCCGTGGGGCGGATGCCGGGGCGACGGCCTCGACATCGGCGTTGTAGTTCGTGTTCGTGTTGACGTCGTAGGCGACGCGGCGCCCGTCGACCGTCTCGATGAACTCGATGCCCGCCACCTCGATGCCCTGCGCCCGGGTGAACGCGACGAACGCGTCGACCAGATCGGCCGGCGGGTCGGTGCGCAGCGAGAACAGGCCGACTCCCGGCACGGGCGCCTCGACCGCGCCGGGCGGCACGATGAACCGGCCGGTCTCGGGGTCGACCGCGCACGCGTCGGCGGGGCACAGCTGGAATCCGCCGTGATACGTATCGGCGTTGATCGCGTACACGAACTCGCCGCCCACGATCTCGACGCGGGTGATGCGGGGCGTCTCGGCGACGAGCAGCTCTTGCACGAGGGTGATGCCGTCCTGGGGCGGATCATCGGATGCCGCGGCCTCCCACTGCACGACCTCGTCGGCGTCGGCGAAGCGCTGCACGCTGAGCCCCTTCCCGCCCTGGTTGTGCTTCACGATCACGGGGCCGCCGATGCGGCGGGCGGCGTCGGCGATGCCGTCTCCGACGACGGCGATCGTGCGGGGCACGTCGATCCCGGCGGCCCGCAGCGCGGCGAGCTGGGCCACCTTGCTCACTTCGAGCTCGAGCACGCGCCGACCGTTGACGGTGCGCCGGCCGGCGGCCTCGAGCCACGACAGCACCGCGCGGGCGTAGTCCTTGGAGTGGGTGTGCCCGCGAGTGTGGCTCGAGGCGCTGATGCGCGACCAGAACACCCCGGGCGGCGGATCCTCGGTGAGGTCGATCGAGCCGGTGACGAGCTCCCACTCGACGAACGGCACCCCTTCGGCGTCGAGCGCGGCGCGGAACGGCTGCAGCCACGCGGCGTTCTCGTGCAGGACGTGGACGACGGGCTCGGTCATGGTGCTCCTCGGTCAGTCGAAGTAGCGGGCGACGTCGAGCACACCGCCCGCGCGGTGGAAGTCGTCGTGCACGGCGGCACGCAGGTCGGGGTCGGCGACGAAGTCGAGCGCCGTGAGCGCCAGCGAGTGCGCTCCGTCGGAGACCGCGCGGTCGCCCGCGGCACCCCGCGCGAACTCGCCGAACTCGGCCGTGTGCAGTCCGACGTCGGGCGGTGAGACGGCGATCACGGGGTGGATCCCGGGCACGCGCACGCTCACGTTGCCGAAGTCGGTCGACGCGGCCAGCTCGAGCGGAGCGATCCCCGCGGGATGCGCGACGCGGCCACGAGCCCGTTGATGCACCGCCCACCGCTCACCGAGCGAGGCGTTGGATCGGATCGGCAGGGTGAACGGCTGCGGGTCCCACTCCAGCTCGACGCCCGTGCCCGTCGCGAGCGCGGCGCCGCGCGCGATGTCCGCGACGCGGGCGCTCAGGTCCTTGAGCGTCTCGGGGTGGTGCGAGCGCAGGTAGAACTCGATGCTCGCCCGGCCGGGCACGATGCTCGGCCGGTCGCCGCCCTCCCGCACGATGCCGTGCAGCCGGTCGCCCTGCGGCAGGTGCTGCCGCAGGAGCCCCACCGCCTGGTAGGTGAGCACGACGGCGTCGAGGGCGTTGCGCCCGAGGAAGGGAGAGGCCGAGGCGTGCGCGCTGACGCCGGTGAAGCGGGCCTGCAGGATGCGTCGCCCGATGAACGGGTGGTCGATGGCCTCGTACCCGAAGGGGTGCACCATGATCGCCGCGTCGACGCCGTCGAACGCCCCTTCCCGGGCGAGGAGCTCCTTGCCGCTGTTGCCCTCCTCGGCGGGCGTGCCGAGGAGCACGACGCGACCGGGCAGGTCGTCGGCGATGCGGGCGAGCGCGAGGAACGCACCGGCCGCGGCCCCGGCGATGACGTTGTGTCCGCACCCGTGACCGATCACCGGAAGTGCGTCGTATTCGGCGAGGAGGGCGATGACCGGTCCCGGCCGGCCGATCTCGGCACGCAGCGCCGTCGGCTGGCCGAACACGCCGACCGTGACCGGCACCCCCGCGCGCTCGACCAGGGCCGCGACCGCGGCGGCCGCGTGCACCTCCGAGAACGCCTCCTCGGGGTGGTCGTAGATGTCGTGCGAGAGGGCGATCGCCGCGGGCGCGACCTCGAGAGCGGCCTGCGCGACGCGGGCGGCGAGCTCGGCGGGCGCTCCGTCGTACGGCGACGTCACGGGTGCGGCGACGCGCGCCCGGCGGTCGGCGGCGCGCTGCAGCTCGTCGGCGTAGAACCGGTCGGGCACGACGGGCTGGCCGGGGGCACGGTCGCTCCACGTCGCCGTCATCGCACCCCTCCGTCGCCCGCGCCGCTGCGGCGCGCGTGTTCCACGGTAGGCGGGGGCCGTGCGGGGGCGGGTGGGACGCGTCATCCGTCGTCACCTGTCCGGCTCGCGGAACACGAGCCCGGCGGCCTACGTTGGACCTGTCGACGAGAGGATGCCGCATGCCCCCGCAGGACGAGCAGATCACCGTGACGCGCAACGATGAGGCCGGGCGGTACGAGGTCACCGTCGACGGCGCGATCGCGGGGTTCACGGTGTTCGAGATCGACGACGACGGCCGCGCGGTCTATCCGCACACGGTGGTCGACCCGGCGTTCGGCGGTCGGGGACTCGGCTCGGTGCTCGTGAGCGCGGCCCTGGCCGACGAGGCCG
>NZ_LMPK01000035.1:10946-11622 GCF_001423825.1 Microbacterium sp. Leaf351 | reverse complement strand
CGCCGGTCTCGTGATCGCATGGCCCGAGGTGCGGTCATGACCGACGACGAGACGGATGTCGCGGCATCCGTCCGACGCGTCGGACCCCGCGCGCTGGTGCTCGGCTCGCGCGATGTTCCGCTCGGCGGTGTGCGCGGCATGACCGTCACGCGAGCGCTGCCGCAGCGTGATCTGCCGATGGTCGGCGCATGGTGCTTCCTCGACCGATTCGGCCCGCAGACGACCACGATGCGCGTCGAACCCCATCCGCACATCGGGCTGCAGACCGTGACGTGGCCGTTCGAGGGCCGCGTGCGGCACCGCGACTCGGTCTCGAGCGACGTGGTCATCACGCGCGGACAGCTCAACCTCATGACCGCGGGCGCCGGCGTCGCGCATTCGGAGTACTCGGTGGGCGACGGCCCGATCCCGCTCGACGCACTCCAGCTGTGGGTGGCGCTTCCCGAGGCGCGGCGGCACGGCGAGGCCGCGTTCGAACGTCACGAACGACTACCCGAAGTGACGCTCGCGGCGACCGTGGGGGAGCCCGCCGTCGGCTTGGTCGTGATGGGGTCCTTCGCCGGAGTGACCTCGCCGGCCACCGCCTACAGCCCGCTCGTGGGCGCCGAGGTGCATCTTGCGCCGGGCTCGCGGGTCGTGTTGCCGGTGGATGCCGCGTGGGAGCACGCTGTGCTCG
>NZ_LMPK01000035.1:10624-10877 GCF_001423825.1 Microbacterium sp. Leaf351 | reverse complement strand
GCGACGCTGTTCCTGCTCGGTGGCGAGCCGTTCGAGGACGACATCGTGATGTGGTGGAACTTCGTCGCGCGCACGCACGAGGAGATCGTCGCCGCCCGGGACTCCTGGGAGGCGGGGGCCGAGCGCTTCGGCCGCGTCGTCGACCACGGCGATGAGCGGATCCCGGCCCCGCCGCTGCCGGGTGTTCGGCTCACCACCCGGCGCCGCCGGGTCTGACGAGCGCCGAGGGCGCCCCGGCCGGAGCCGAGACGCC
>NZ_LMPK01000035.1:6213-10606 GCF_001423825.1 Microbacterium sp. Leaf351 | reverse complement strand
CCGCACTGCCGCCGTATTGGGCGACGATCAAGTGCACACCGCGGGACTGCTTCGGCAGGGTGATCGACGCCTTCCCGTCGGCGAGGTCGGCCGTGTACTTCCGGCCGTCGACCCACACCGTGACGGCGCCGGTCGCCGCGGGACCGTGGGACGGCTTCACCGCGAGGTTCACCACGAAGGTGGTCGACGTGCGCCCGAGGTACGGGTTCACGGTGACGCTCAGCGACGAGGACGCCTTCACGACGACGCCGGCGCTGTCCGCCGTGCCGGCGTTGGGCGAGGAGGCGGCAGTCGCGGTCACCCTGACCGACAGCGTCGTGCCCGCGTCGGCCTTGGTGACCTTGTACGTCGTGCCGGTCGCGCCGTCGATCGGTGAGCCGTCGCGCAGCCACTGATAGGCGAGCGTCACGTCCGCGGGATTCCAGGTGCCGCCCGTCGCGGTGAGAGTGCTGCCCACCTTCGGCGTGCCCGTGACGGTCGGCGGGGCGGTGGCGACCGGAGCGGCCGCACCGCTGTCGACCGTGAGCACCGTCGTCGCCGCCGAATCGCCGTAGCGCACGATCCCGAAGTAGCGGGTGGACGCGTCGAGCCCCGACCAGCTGAGCGTGTAGGTCGCGGGCTGCCCGCTCGTCGTCGGCAGCGGGTCCGGCGAGGCGGTCAGCGAGCCGACACCCGCGCCGTCGCCGACGACCGCAGCCGTCGCATCCCACGTGAACGGCGACGTGAAGGCATAGCGGTTGACCTGCACAAGGTAGGTGCCCGCCGTCGGCGCGATGAGCGCGACGGACTCGTCGGCCGACGACGTCGCCGATGACCAGTTCTCGTAGTAGCGCCAGTCGGTCGGCGACACCACCCGGTAGACCGTCAGGTCGAGGTCGGACCCGGTGTCATCCGAGGAGTCGACGTCGAACCGGGCATACGTCGACCCCTGCGGGACATCCACCACCATGTAGGCGTTGTACTGGCCGTCCTCCTCCGAGAAGGTGTCCTGGTCACCGGAGTGACCGGGCACGGCGGCCAGGTCGGGGTCGGTCAGCAGAGTCGCCGGGGCGAGGCCGGAGACGGCGAGGTCGAGGTCGCCGGTCACCGCCGGGGTCACCGTCACGTCGGCGGTGCCCGAGATTCCTGTGCCGGACACCGATGCCGGGGCATCGACCGAGACCGGGTACACCGCGATCGGCGAGCGGGCGGCGTGCGTGCCGCCCGTCCACCTCAGGAACCCGTGGGTCCACTTCTCGACGGGGGCGTCCGTGCGGGTCACCGTGATCTTCACGTCGGCCTTCTCGCCCGACTTCAGGCTCACCGTCGACGGCGCGACCGTGACGTCGAAGCCAGGGAGGTCGACGTTCGCGGTGAACGTGGCGTCCTCGGTGGCCGTGATCGTGCGGGTCACCGTCTGCGAGCCGGCCAGCGAGCCGATCCCGATGGAGGCGAGGTTGAGGTCGCTCGCGTCGATGGGCGAGACGCCGAAGTCGTGCAGCCCGAGGCCCTGCAGGTAGGCCGCCCAGTCCGCCGGTCCGTTCAGGTACAGCAGGCTCGGCGAGAAGTACGCGGTCGGGTCGACGTGACCGGCGCCCTGCGTGAACGGATCGGTGACCGCGGCGCCCGCGGCATCCTTCGTGTCGTAGGCCGTCGTCATCATGGCCGATTTGATCTCGGCGGGCGTCGCGTTCGGTCGCTCACCGAGGTAGAGCGCCGCGAGCCCCGCGATGTGGGGCGCCGCCATCGACGTGCCCGACAGGATGCCGAACGTCGGGTCGGCGCCCGGCGCGTTGTTCGTGGCCGCGAGGATCGCGACGCCGGGCGCCGAGATGTCGGGCTTGATGACGTCGCTGCCGTCGGCGAGCATCGGGCCGCGGCTCGAGAATCCGGCCACCTGCGGGGTGGGTGTCTCGACGCCGGTCACGTTCTCGCCGATCAGGGTCGCCGTCGCGTCCGCCGTGCCGCGCACGTAGTCGAGCAGAGCCGTGCGATCGGTGTCGGGGAGGTGCACGGTCGGCACGCTGTGGAAGTCGTTGTCGAGCGAGCCCGGCGTGACGTTCACGAGGATCATACCGATGCCGCCGGCCTCCTTGACCGCCTGCGACTTCTCGACGCGGGCGTTCGAACCGCGGTCGCAGACGACGATCTTGCCGGCGACCTTCGCCGGGTCGAGCGAGCCGAGGTAGCACAGCGGCGCGTCGGCGTTGCCGGCGAGCGCGACGTCGCCGGAGTAGACGACGGGGCCGGTGACCCGCTCCCCGAACGGAACGCTCACCGAGGCGCCGGCCTTCTGGAACCCGTTCGGCAGTTCGACGGTGCCCTCCCAGGTCGGGATGGTCGAGGCGGCGACGGTCGTGTACCAGGGCGACGCGTGGTCGGCGGTCGAGGCATCCGGTCCCGAGTTGCCGGCGCTGACAGAGACGAACACGCCCGCGGCGGCCGCGTTGTAGAACGAGATGTCGTCGGGCTGCAGCACGGATGTCGCCGACCCGCCGCCGATCGAGTAGTTGATGACGTCGACGCCGTCGGCCGTCGCCTGATCGATCGCGCCGAGCAGGTCGCTCAGGGCGCAGATGTCGTCGGTCGTGACGAGCGGATCGGGGCCGTCGTAGCAGGCCTTGTAGGCGGCGACCTTGGCGGCCGGGGCGACACCCGAGATCGCGCCGAAGGCGACGCCCTCCACGGTCGCGTCGACCCCGNAGTCGTAGGCGAACGAGAACCCGGTGGCGGCGGCGCCCTCGCTGAAGTACTGCGCGCCGACGAGCTTGGTCGAGTACTGCTCGGCACTCCAGGCGTCCTTGCCGGCTCCCGGCTTGTCGACGACCGTGCTGCGGAACTCTCCGCCGTCGGACTTCTTGTAGACCACCTGCGTGACGGCGGCGCCGTCGGCGTCGGTGCCGGCGGCGAGGTAGGGCTGCGTGTCGCTCGGGGTCGTCGACAGCGGGTCGCCCGCGAACGACGGGTTCTCGGGCGAGATGCCGGTGTCGACGACGCCGACGACGATGCCCGCGCCGGCCTTGTCGATGCCGCCGACGCCCTCCCACACTCCGCCCGCGCCCTCGAGACCGAGGAACTGGGTCGACGGGACGGCATCGGGATGCCGCACTTCGTCGGCGTAGACGCCGAGCACCCCCTTCGTGCCCTTGAGCTTCGACGCCTGCGCGCCGCTGAGGTTCGCGCTGAAGCCGTTGAGGGTGATCTGGTAGGTCGTGTCGGGTGTCACTCCGGCGCTGGAGGCGACATCCTTCTGCCGGTTCTGGAGGAACCTCGAGTACTGCTTCGCCTGCGGTGAGGCCGCGTCGAGCCGTTCGCCCTCCTTCGCCTTGGTGGGGGCGAGGCCGGGCTCGCCCCCTTCGTAGGTGGCGACGGGCTTCTCGTCGAGCAGCACGATGTAGCGGCCGTCGGGCAGATCGAGAGGGGTGGGCGCGGCGGGGCCGGGCTCGGCTGCGGTGCTCGCCGCGGCCGAGCCGCTGACGATCAGTGCGGCCAGGGTGACGGCCGCCGCAGCTTTCAGGCGGAGGTGTGCCATGTACTGCGCTCCATTCGTGGGGGGATGTCGGAACACGTGCCACGGCCCGGAGGCCGCGTGGGCCCGAAGGTACCTCACAGCGAATTCTCAACGAACACATATCCACGGTTCATGAGAGAACTCTCACGAGAACGCGTCGCTACGCTGAGCACGTGGCCGCCCGACCATCCGCCCTCTCCACCCGTGTCCTGCTGATCTGCGCCGCGATCGGCGTCGCCACCGGGCTCCTCGGGGGCATCGCCGGATGGATCACCCCGATCGTCATCGCGACCGCACCGATGCTCTACGGCCTGGTGCTCGGCGTGCACGTGCTGCCCGGCATCATCGCGCAGGAGGTCGTGCGGCTGCCCTGGGTGGCGCTGCTCGCGCACGTGCTCGCGGCGCTCGTCGCCAGCGCCACCAGCCCGCAGTGGGCGGGTCGCTACATCGGCACCGCCCTGCTCATCGGCGGCATCCAGGAGGGCGTCGCCGCCCTCACCCGGTACCGGTCGTGGGCTCCATGGCGCTTCTTCGTGTCCGCGGTCATCGTCGGTGCGATCATCGCCGTCGTCGTCGCGCTCATCGTCGACCTCGGGAGCTTCGCGCCGTGGGTTCAGGCGGCGTACCTCACGATCAGCGTGCTCGGCCCCGTCGCGTGGACGGCCGTCGGTCTCGCCGTCGGCGCCCGGCTGCGCAGCGCGGGAGTCGCCGCCCGTCGCTGACAGGATCCTCCCGCGGACAGCCGGGTAGGTTAGGTGATGCTCACTTCCGTCGGTCGAGGTCTCGTGTCCCCTGCTCCCGTCATCCACGCGAACGGCGTCGCCGTGCGCCACATCGACGCCGACACGCCGGTGCCCGCGGGCGCGAGCTTGAGCGTTCACCCTGGCGAGGTGGTGCTGCTGC
>NZ_LMPK01000035.1:0-6179 GCF_001423825.1 Microbacterium sp. Leaf351 | reverse complement strand
GACGGGGGACGTCGTGATCGGGGATGCCGCGGCATCCGCGTCGACCGTCGCCGAGCTGTCGTCGCGGGTCGCGCTGGTCTTCCAGGACCCGGATGCGCAGATCGTGACCGCCCGCGTGCGCGACGAGGTCGCCTTCGGCCCCGAGAACCTGCGCGTCCCGCTCGCCGAGATCGCGACGCGCGTCGAGACGGCCCTGCGGCGACTCGACCTGTGGGAGCGCCGTGACGACGACCCCGACATCCTCTCCGGCGGCGGTCGGCAGCGGCTCGCGATCGCCGCGGCCCTCGCAATGGGCACCCCCGCGATCGTGCTCGACGAGCCGACCGCGAACCTCGATCCGGCCGGCGCCGCCGAGGTGTTTGCCGCCCTGCGCGACCTGGCGTCGGCCGGCGATCACGCGATCGTCGTGATCGAGCACGATCTCGACGAGCTGGTCGAGGTGGCCCACCGCGTGGTCGTGCTCGATGCCACCGGTCGCACGGTCGCCGACGGCTCGGTCGACGACGTGCTGCGCGCCCGCGCCGCCGAGCTCGACGCCCTCGGTGTCTGGCTTCCCGCGGTCACCCTGGCGGCCCTGCGGCTGCAGCGCGCCGGGGTGCCGATCGAGCGGATGCCGCTGACCGCCGCCGAGCTGCGCGCCGCCGTCGCGGCGGCCCCGCCGATCGATGCGACGGCCGACGCACCGTCGTCGTCTGCAGCGCGCACGCCGGCCGACGCTTCCACGACCGCTCCCGCCGCGAACGCCGTCGAAGTGTCGGGACTCACGCTGCGCCACGGGCGCGACGAGGTGCTGCACGACGTCTCCCTCACGATCGCCGCGGGCGAGTTCGTCGCGATCGTCGGCCCCAACGGCGCCGGCAAGACGACGCTCGCGCAGGCGATCGCGGGCGTGCGACGCACGCCGCGCGGCACCGTCCACGTGCGGGGTGCGGACGTCGCGCGCCGACGCACCACCCGGCGCATCGGCTTCGTGTTCCAGAACCCCGAGCATCAGTTCGTGGCACCGACGGTGCGGGAGGAACTCGCGCACAGCCTGCGCGGGCGCTCGGCCGCCGAGGTCGCCGAGCGGGTCGACGCCATGCTCGAGCGGTTCGATCTGACGGCGCACGCGACGCGGCATCCGTTTCTGCTGTCGGGGGGCCAGAAGCGGCGCCTGTCCGTCGCGACCGCGCTCATCGAGGGCGCCGACGTGCTGGTGCTCGACGAGCCGACCTACGGGCAGGATCGCGCCCGCGCCGATGAGCTGCTGCGCCTGCTGGGCGACCTGCACGCGCAGGGCACGACGGTCGTCGTGGTGACGCACGACATGCAGGTGGTCGCCGAGCACGCCGAGCGGGTGCTCGTGATCGAGCGCGGCCGGGTGATCGCGGATGCCTCCCCCGCCGTGCTGTTCGCCGACGAACCGCTCGTGCGGCGGGCGCGGCTGCGGGTGCCGCCGTTGCGGGTCGCGTTCGCCGATCTGCCTGGCCAGCCGGCGCTGTCGGGTGTGATGCGGCTCGCCGACCTCGACGCCGTGCGGGGAACGGCGGTGGCCGGATGACCACCGCCACTCCCATCGACGCGTCGGCACCGACGGTGATCCGCACGCGTCTCGGACTCGATCCGCTGACACTGTTCGCCGCGGTGATCCCGGCCTCGATCGGGCTCGTGTTCACGCGCGACCTGGTGGTGCCGCTGGTGTTCCTCGGCATCGGGCTGGCGCTCGCGCTGATCGTCTCGCGCGTGTCGGCACGCGTGCTCGCTCTGCTCGTGCTGGCGCTGCCGGTCGCGATCGTCGCGCTCGCGCTGCTGTTCGCGCTGTGGGTCGACCCCGCCACGGTCGCCGACACCCGCGTCGCGGTGGGCATCGCCGGGCGCGACCTCACCGTCGGCGCGCTCACCGTCGGGGCGGCCACGGCACTGCGGCTGGCGGCCATCACCGCGCTGCTGTTCGCCGCGGGCTCGGCGGCCGACGGACCGGACCTCGTGCGGGCGCTCGTGCAGCACCTGCGCGTGCCCTACCGCGTCGGCTACGCCGCCCTCGCCGCGCTGCGTTTCGTGCCCCGGTTCGCGCGCGAGCTCGACGTCATCCGGCGCGCGCACCGGGTGAGGGATGCCGCGCCCCCCGGCCCGTTCACCGCGCTCGCGCGGGGATTCGGCTACGCGGTGCCGCTGCTGGCCGGGGCCATCCGCCACGCGGAACGCGTGGCGCTCGCGATGGACGCGCGCGCGTTCGGCGCCCACGCGACTCGCACCGAGCCGCGGGTCGCACGCTGGCATCGCCTCGACACCGCCGTGGTCGCCGGGGGCTGGGTGCTCACCGTCGCGGTCTTCGTCGTCGTCGCCGCATCCTGACCCGAGACCCACGCCGCGGGGCGGCGGCTCCTGCCCGCGCATGACGAGGGGGACGAGGCATCCGCCCCGTCCCCCTCGTGCCGAGCGTCAGCGCTTGCCGACGATCTGACGCGACACGATGTCGCGCATGATCTCGTTCGTGCCGCCGTAGATGCGGTGCACGCGCGCGTCGAGGAACGCCCGGGCGATCGGGTACTCGGTGATGTAGCCGTAGCCGCCGTGCAGCTGCACGCCGAGATCGAGCAGCTCCCACTCGCGGTCGGTCGCCCAGAACTTCACCTTCGCGGCCTCCTCGGCCGTGAGCTTCTTGTCCTTGTAGAGCAGCATCGCGCGGTCGATGTACGCCCACATCACATCGACGGTCGTGGCCATGTCGGCGAGACGGAACCGGGTGTTCTGGAAGTCGGAGATCGACTGGCCGAACGCCTCACGGCTGAGCGTGTAGTCGCGCGTCCAGACGAACGCGGCCTCGCCCGCGGCGGCCGCCGCGACACCGATCGAGAGGCGCTCGAGAGGCAGGTTCATCATGAGCTGGATGAAGCCGAGGCCCTCCTTGCCGCCGATGAGGTTCTCGTCGGGCACGAAGACGTCGCTGAACGAGAGTTCGGCGGTGTCCCACCCGTGGAAGCCCATCTTCTCGAGCTTCTTGCCGTGGTCGAAGCCCTCCATGCCGCTCTCGAGGATCAGCAGGCTGAAGGCCTCGGGACGGTTGCCCTCGCCGGTCTTCACGAACGTGACGACGATGTCCGCGGTCTTGCCCGAGGAGATGAAGGTCTTGGCGCCGTTGACGATGTAGCCGCCGTCGACCTTCTTCGCGGTGGTCTTGATGCCGCGCAGGTCGCTGCCCGCGCCGGGCTCGGTCATCGCAAGCGCACCGAGCACCTCGCCGGTGGCCATGCGCGGGAGCCACTTCTCCTTCTGCTCCTGGGTGCCCATGTGCACGAGGTACGGAACCGCCAGGTCGTCCTGGATGCCGAACGCACCGGCAAGCGAGCCCTGTCCGACGCCGATCGTCTCCTCGAGCACAATCGAGCGGAAGCGGTAGTCCTGCAGCATGCCGGCGCCGCCGAACTCCTCCGGCACCGACAGGCCGATGATGCCCGCCTCACCCGCGGCCAGCATGGTCGCGCGGTCGATCTCGCCGTCCTTCTCCCACTGCACGCGCTTCTCGTTCGTCGCGTACCGCTTGAGGAACTCCTTGACGACGTCGCGGAACGCCTCGTGGTCCTCGTCGTAGATGTCGCGCTCCATGTGCGCAGTCCTTCCGTCTTCGCTTCGGCGGGATACCCGCTCGCGGCTGCGCTCGTGGCCACGCCGCCCCTGCGATCCTAGGTCGCGAGGCGGGCCGCAGGCCAGGGCATTGTGGAATTGCATGTCACCGTCTGCGGAACTCGGTGTCAGCGTTGTGGGGATGCCGCAACCGGGCCGGAGCAGCGGGATTCCGCGGCGATCCGGTACCGCGTTCGAGGGCGACCGGCAGTGCCGTAGTCAAGTGACCGGGTCGCGGTGCCCGAGTCGGCGAGGTGCTCGAGGTAGCGCCGACAGCTGACGCGAGAGAGTCCCGCGAGGTCCGCGATTTCGGCAGCGCTCGCCTCGCCCGCCTCGGCGAGCGCACTGCGCACGACGAGGAGCGTCGGAGCACTCAAACCCTTGGGCAGCTGCCGCCTGGCGCCGGGTCGCATCAGAGCATCGACCGAATCCTGGTCGAGCCCCGGGCGCATTGACTGCGGCACCCGTCGCTCAGCAAGGACATCGTCGATACGCGCATGAAGATCGTCCGCCGTGAACGGCTTCACCAGGTAATGCCGAGCACCGCGCATGCGAGCCGCTCGCACGGTGTCGACGTCACGGGCCGCCGTCACCGCGATGACCTCCGGCTGCACGATCGTGCCGTCGGAACGCAGCACCCGCAGGGCCTCGAGCCCGGTGAAACCGGGGAGGAACACGTCGAGCAGCACGAGATCGGGCGCGAGATCGCGCACCAGTCGCACCGCTTCCGGACCGGTCGCAGCCGTGCCCACGACCTGACATCCGCCGTGGGCGTCCACGAACCGGGCGTGCAGAGATGCGACGGCCGGAACATCGTCGACGATGAGCACGCGGAGGACGTTCATCGTGCGGTCACCGCCATCGGCACCCGTAGCTCGACCTCGAAGCACGCCCCGCCCCAGGGAGACCGCGACACCCGGGCCCCGCCACCGCGACGCCGCGCGACCCGCGCGACGAGAGCGAGGCCGATGCCGCGGCGGCGACCGGCGACATCCTTCGTGCTGAACCCTTCGTCGAAGGCGCGCCGAGCGACCTCATCGTCGAGGCCGGGGCCCGAATCGTCCACCCTCACACGCACCTCGCCCGACACCGCCTGCACGACCACCGCGACGCGATCCTCGGCACGACACGCGTCGAACGCGTTGTCGATGAGGTTGCCGATCACCGTGCGCAGATCATCGGATGCCTCCCCCGGCACCGTCCCCTCGACGTCCACCGTCATCACGAGCCCCCGCTCGCGCGCCTGCGCGAGCTTCACCGACAGCAGCGCCGCCAGTTCCGCGCCGAGGTTCGCGGCCGGCTCATCGACGGCGAGCGCCCCGCCTGAGCGACTCTTTGCGACGAACTCCCGAGCCTCATCGATCTGGCCGATCTCGAGCAGTCCGGAGATGACATGCAGGGAGTTGGAGAACTCGTGCGCCTGCGCGCGCAGTCCGTCGGTGAGCGACTGCGTGCCATCCATCTCCCGCAGCGCCGCGTGGAGCTCGGTGTGATCCCTCAGCAGCAGAGTGCCGCCCACGCGCCGGCCGTCATCGTCGATCGTGCCGGTGCCGCGGGCGATCAGTGCCCGCTCGCCCGCCAGCACGAGTCGCCCGTCGGGCTCGCCTTCCTCGAGCACGGCGAGGATCGGCGCATCGACCACCTCGGTGAGCGGGCGCCCGACCAGATCGTCGACGTTGAGCAGTCGTGCTGCGGCGTCGTTGGCCATCGAGACACGGCCGTCGCTGTCGACGGTGACGACACCCTCACTGAGACGGTGGAGCATCGTCTCCCGGCTGTCGACGAGCTCGGCGATCTGCTGGGGCTCCAGCCGGAAGATGCGCCGGCGAACGAGGGCGGTGACTCCAGCCGCTCCGAACACGCCGACCAGCGTCGACCCGGCGACCGCGACCAGCAGCCAGGGCAGCCAGATCTGCACGTCCGCGGCGAGGGCCGACTCCAGCATGCCGACGGACACGGTTCCGATCACGCGCTGCGCGTCGTCAAAGATCGGGACCTTCACGCGCCACGACTCGCCGAGGGTCCCGGTCTGCGTGCCGACATAGACCTCACCGGACAGCGGAACCGAGGGATCGGTCGACACCTTCTCGCCGATGCGCTCAGGGTTCGGATGGCTCAGCCGAATGCCGGCGGCATCCGTCACGACGACATAGGCGAGCTGCGAGGACTCGCGCAGCACCTCGGCGATCGGCTGGATCTTCGCGCTCGGATTCGGCGAGTCGAGGGCGTCATGGATCGAGGGCAAACGGGCGATCGATTGAGCGACGCCGACCATGCGCTCACGATGGGCGTCTCTGATGGCCAGTTCCTGCACGCTGATGGCGACCGCGCCCGTCGCGACCGTCACCACGCACACGATGGCGGCCTGCAGCAGAAGCAACTGCAGCCTCAGCGACATTGCTCGGCGCATGGAGGACATTCTGCCCGTTGGGTGGCGCTGACGGCGGCGCGCACGAGACCAATACTTTCCGAACCCTCGCTTACTTTCGCAAGCGCGCCCGAGCACATCGACCCCCCTAGGCCGTGTTGATTAAGTCGGTCTTGATCCAGATGAGGGTCGAGGAGAGGCAGATGGC
>NZ_LMPK01000034.1:198909-204327 GCF_001423825.1 Microbacterium sp. Leaf351 | reverse complement strand
ACCCATCAAATGGAAACCGACGACTCACAGAACGTCCGGACCGAATGAAGGGGGCGGCTCAGAGGTCTGTACAACGTACTGGCGTCCTCGGCCGACCAACTTGGAGCTCACAATCGATTCTTCGGCATCACAGATCGCGACCGCGACGCTGCATCGGAGCAGCTCCACATCAAGCAATGGGATCGGTACCACCTCGAGAACTTCCTTCTCGAGCCACGATTCGTGCGCGAGGCCACTCGCGCGCTTACCGGAAAAGATCCGCTCGAATCAGACGTGCGCACTGAGGAAGCTCTCCGGGAGTGTGCGTTGCAGATCGTCGATGACATCGCCATCCAGCTCATCCGGGTTGGGTTAAACGATCAAGCAGTGAGTTCTCTCAGGGTGGGCTCTGCTGCAGACTCAGCGTCCGCGGCACAGGAGCTCTCCGCGTCGCTACAAGCGAGTGCGACACGGTTGTCCGAGCTGAGCGCGGCGCACAACACCGTCAAGATCCAGACCCTCTTGGAGGAAGAGCGGGCGAGACTAACTGAGGCGTGCTCTACAGACGCATGGATCGCTGATTTTCCCGGTCGTAACGTGCTGAAGCGGTACGTCAGGGATCACGTTAAGGTCAAGTACGAGGCCTTCGTGAACATCGTTCTGGATCGGATGGCAGAGGCGAACTTTCAGCCCCCGGGTATGAAGCGAGTTCTTGACGAGATCCTTGACGCTTAGCCCGGGTTAGGTCTTAAGTGACCTCCCACCGCGTTCGGGCGGGGGAACGGATCGGTGACAGTCCGTCAGCAGTTATCTCCACGCACGAGGGTGTTCTGTTCGCCCGCAGGCCCCTTTGAATGTTCCCGTATGCACGGCGCACGTGAACATCAATCTCTAGGCTCAGACTGTGCATGAGGTGAAGCTTCTCTCCCCATCGTTGATGATGTTCGGCGGCATGCTGATCATTTCTGCCCTGGGAATTGATTACATGAGCACTCGGGGATTCTGGACCTACATCTCGGTGCAGGGAGCCGGCTTTGCCGTCGCGGTCATTGCGGCAGGCCTGAGTTTCTCTGCGTTTCGGCACAAGGGGGCGTGGGCGTTGTTCTTCGCCTCCTGTTGTGGCTGGATGGTGTGCTGGTCGTGGTTTCTGACGCTGGGGCTGCTCATTCCAGTTCCGATGGTGTTGTGGGCGGCGATTTCATCCGTCGGATTTCTCATCAGCACATTCCTGGGCGTTATCAGATCGGACGTCGTCGCCGTCGCCATCGCGGCCGCGTTCGGCCTCGGATCCGCGCTGTCGACCGGAATTCTCGCCGCCAATCCGGTCTTTGCATCCGATTACAGCTACATCCCGTTTGCGGTTGGCGCGGTGGGCGGAGGAGTCATTCTGGCCATCGGGCCGAGGCTCCGTCGCCGCCGCTTCGTCCCACAGCGTGACGTCTGATAATCGGGCCGACTCCCGTGTGAATGCCCATCGCTCGCTCGTCCGCTTCAGCCGCGAGCCGAGCTCACGCGCACGCAGCTGCGGCACTGTTCGTACGCGTGCGGAGTTCGTGCGCCGGGCACCTCGATGACGCTTCCCGCTTCGCGCTTGGTCGGGGTGAAAGGGTGATGGTGACTTCCCGTTAGCGGGTCCGCACGATCTGCGCGCGGCAGGTTGGGTGTTCCGCCCGCCGCGTCACACGGTCGATGCGGCGTACGATGTCACCCGCACCGGCACCCGCACCACCCGTCGCACGCTCCAGACGAGCAGCGTCACCAGCAGCACGTTGCGCACGCTCAGCACGAGGATGCCGAGCGGGTGGGCCGACCAGATCAGGTCGTAGATGATCGGGTAGATGAGCTGGGTGAGCAGCAGTGCCGCACCGCCGAGTCGCAGCCCCGAGCGCAGCGTGGTCCCGTCCACCGCGGCCCACAGCACGAACGGCGCGATGATCCAGTCGAGGAACTGCGGCGAGCCGACCTTGTTGGTGACGATGAGTACCAGCACGAGCGCGAGGGCGAGCGGCGGCAGCAGCTGCACGAGATGCGCGCCGCGCGCGCTCTTCCACGCGCCGAGGGCGAGCACGGCGAGGGCGGCGATGGCGAGCAGCGGCGTGAGCAGTGCCGCCACGACGGTCACGCCGGGGCCGGTCACCTCGAACGTGATGATGTCGGCGTTGTAGGCGACGTGGAAGCCGTCGACGTGCAGTGCGGCGAGCCAGGTGAACGGCGTCGCCGCGGTCGATTCGACCTGCAGCCCGCGCCCGAACTGCGACGACAGGAAGCCGAACACGTTGCCCGCTCCTCCCAACGCGAACAGCGTCGCGATCACGACGACGGTCACGCCGAGCGCCGCCCCCACGACGCGCACCCGCGTGCCGCGCCGGGCCACCACGAGCGCGCCGACGAGGGCGGCCGGCCAGATCTTGATCCAGGCGCCCGCGGTCAGCAGGGCAGACGACACGGTCGGCACGCGGAATGCGAGCAGCAGCGCGATGATCGCGAGCGGCACCGTCACCGCGTCGATGCGGAACATGCCGACCGGGCCGAGGCAGGCGATGAACGCCAGCCAGGTCAGCGCCGCGCGGGCGCGCCAGGGGGCCTTGCCGCCGTGCACGATCAGGGCGAACACGAGCCCGTTCAGCAGCGTGATGAGCACCGCCCAGCCGAACGTATAGCCCGCGATCCACGCGAACGCCCACGCGGCGATCATCGGCACGAGGGCGAGCTGCGGGTACACCCACGGCTCGGTCACCCCGACGATCGGGCCGCCGGTGAGCGCCTGCGACGACCACGGTTCGTAGACGTTGTAGACGTCGCCCATCGGCTGGCTCGGCAGCGTCCAGCCGAGCACGATCACGAGGGCGTGGGCGGCGAGGAACCATCCCCACAGGGTCAGGGTGCGTCGAGACATCGCCGCTCAGCGTAATCGGATGCCGCGTCACGCCGCGTGCGGCAGCACCACCCAGACACTCGCGCCGCCTGCTGGCGATTCCGCGATGCCGATGCGGCCGTGGTGTCCTTCGACGATGCGACGGCAGGTCGACAGGCCGATGCCGAGGCCCGCGACATCCGTCTGGTCACCGCGCTCCATGAGTCCGAACACCTTCTCGCGCTGGGGCTCGGGGATGCCCGGCCCGTTGTCGTCGACGGTGATGCGAGACCCGTCGGGGAGCGGCTCGACCCGCACGATGATGTGCGGCGCGTCGGACGTCGTCGCACTGAACTTCACCGCGTTCGCGACGAGGTTCTGCAGCAGGCCTCTCAGCAGCGTCGGGTCGGCGACGACCGGCGCCGGAGCGTCGACCTCGATCGTGGCGCCCGTCTGCGCGAGCGGGGTGTCGAGGTCGTCGATGACCGCGGCCATGACGTCCTCGACGTCGACGGCGGCGACGCGCGGCACCTCGCCGCCCACGCGGGCGAAGTCGAGCAGGTCGCTGATCATCGTCGACATGCGGTCGGCGGCGGCCTCAGCCCGCGCGAGCGCCCGGCTCGCCTGCGGGGCATCCGAGAGCTCGGGGCTGTCGGCGGCGAGCTCGATGAACCCGGACAGCGCCATGAGCGGGTTGCGCAGGTCGTGACTGATGCGGCCAGCGAACTGCTCGAGCTCGTGGTTCGAGGTCTGCAGCTCGCGCGTGACGCGCCGCAGCTCGAGCACGTCCACCACCTGGTGGGCGAGGATGTCGAGGGTCGCCGCATGCTCTGCAGACAGCTCACCGACCTCCTCGTCGAAGATGCAGAGCGTGCCGATCGCGATGCCCGAGGGCGTGATCAGCGGGCTCGACGCGTAGAAGCGCACGTTGCCGATCACACCGGTGACGAACGGATTCGCGGCGAAGCGGTCGTCGAGACGGGCATCGGGAACGATCACCCGGCCGGGCTGCTCGAGCACCACCGCGCACATCGAGTCATCCCGCGAGCAGACGGCCGCCGTGAACCCGACCGCGGCGATCTGATGCTGAAAGCGATCGTCGATGATGTTGATGACCGCCGTCGGCACGCCGCAGATGGTGGCGGCCAGCTGCACCAGACCCTGCAGGTCGGACTCGGGCGGATCCTCGAGCAGCTCGTAGTCGGCGATCGTCTGGCGGCGCGTGACGTCGTGTGCAGTCGACAAGGTCGGGTCCTCCCGTCGGGTGGCACCAGATTAGCGGTCTGCGCGCGCTCGGGGTGCGCGCAGAGGGCGACTCAGTCGGATGCCGCGGCGCGCCCGTCGAGCTCGGCGACCAGCGCGTCCACGCGTGCCCGGATCTCGTCGCGCACCTGCCGCACGACCTCGATCGGCTGGCCGGCGGGGTCGGTGAGCTCCCAGTCCTCGTAGCGCTTGCCGGGGAAGATCGGGCAGGCGTCGCCGCACCCCATCGTGATGACCACATCGGCCTCGCGCACGGCGTCGGTCGTCAGCAGCTTCGGCTGGCGGGCGCCGAGGTCGATGCCGAGCTCGGCCATCGCCTCGACGGCGACCGGGTTGATCGTCTCCCGCGGCTCGGACCCCGCCGAGCGCACGTCGACCCGATCGCCCGCGATGGATTCAAGGTATCCGGCGGCCATCTGCGAGCGGCCGGCGTTGTGCACGCACACGAACAGCACGGTGGGGGTGGTCATGAGTCGGCTCCTGTTCCGGCGATCGCTGATCGCCGCTCGATGAGTAAGGTGTCGCGCCACGTGCCGGCGCGCGGTCCAAGGGTCGATCGTGCGATGCGCTCGCGGCGGCCGACGACGCGGAAGCCGGCGGCCTCGTGCAGGCGCAGGCTCGCGGCGTTCTCGGGGAAGATGGCCGACTGCACGGTCCAGTAGCCCGCGGCATCCGTCGCGTCGAGGAAGCGTGCGAGCAGGGTGCGACCGATCCCGCGCCCCCGGTGGGCGGGGGAGACGTAGATCGAATGCTCGATGACCCCGCGGTAGACGGGACGAGCCGAGACGGCGGATGCCGCCACCCACCCCACGACCTCGTCGTCGAGGGTCGCGACGAGTCGGGGTGCGGCGAGGCGTGCGTGATCGAAGGTCGCCCAGTCCGGCGTCGCCGTCTCGAACGTGGCGTCGCCGCCCGCGATGCCGGCCGCGAAGATCTGCTCGACGGCCGGCCAGTCGGCCGCGACGAGCGGTCGGATCTCGGTCACGCGCAACATCCTCCCGCATCGGCCCGGTCGGTCGAGCACACTCCGGTCGCCGGCAGGTCGAGCACGACGGCCCGCGCGGCGGCGAGGTCGCCGGCGAGCCACGCCGCGACCGACCGCACCTGCTCGTAGCCCGTGGCGAGCAGGAAGGTGGGGGCGCGACCGTAGGACTTCATGCCGACCGTGAAGAAGCCGGGCTCCGGATGCCGCAACTCGGCGAAGTCGTGGGGTGCGACCGTTCCGCAGCTGTGCAGGTTCGGGTCGATGAGCGGCGCGAGTCGACGGGGCGCTTCGCTCACCTCGTCGAGGTCAAGTCGGAGCTCGCGCGTGATCGTGAGGT
>NZ_LMPK01000034.1:193187-198871 GCF_001423825.1 Microbacterium sp. Leaf351 | reverse complement strand
CCGTCGCCCGCCGAGGACACCCGCTCGATGAGAAACCCGTCGCGCACCTCGACGACGCCGGCGTCGACGAGTGCGTCGAGGCGGGAGCCGAGCCGCTCGCGTTCGGGGAGGTCGTCGGCGGTCGACGGGCGCAGCGGCGGCCGTCGACGCACCCAGACCGCGCGGGTGCCCGGGGCGCCTTCGGAGAGTTCCGCGAGGGCGAGGAGAGTGTGCGCGGCCGAGTGGCCGGTTCCGACCACGGCGACCGAGCGTCCGGCGAGCCGTGCCCGGTCGCGACCGAGCACGTCGGGCAGGGGCGGGAGCACGAACGAGCCCACCTCGTCGAGGCCCAGCGGAGGCAGCCCGTCGCCGCCGATGGGGTTGGGGGTGTCGAGGGTTCCGGAGGCGTCGATCACGGCGCGGGCGAGCACGGACTCGACCTCACCGGTGGCTCGCCGCACCCGCACGACGAACGGGGCGTCGCCACGGCCGTCGCTGCGGGTGCGGTCGCGGCCGAGACGGGTGACGGCGACGACGCGGGCGCCCGTGGTGATGCGAGGGGAGAGCGCCGCGGTCTGCGCGAGCGGTTCGAGGTAGCGGGTGACGAGGTCCTCACCGGTGGGCACCTCGTCGGGGTCGGGCGCGAGCCATCCGGTCGGCGCGAGCAGACGCCCTGCGGCCGGATCGACGAGGTAGCGCCAGGGCGAGAAGAGGGCCACGTGGCCCCACGACCGCACCGCGGCCCCGGCCGACTCGCCCGCCTCGAACACGATCGTGTCGATCGATCTCTCGAGCAGATGCGCGGCGGCGGCGAGCCCGACCGGGCCCGCACCGATCACGACGACGGGATGCGTCGACGCGGCCGTGGCTCCGCGAGGGCGCGGCGTGAGATCGAGGAGCGGCACGCGGCATCCTTTCATCGATGACGATCGATGCTCAGTATGCGGACATCTATCGATGACTGTCAATATCGACTAGCATCTATGCATGCCGACCATGCTTCCCCTGCTCGGGCAGGATGCCTGCGGCCTCGAGCTCGCCCGACCTGCCATCGAGGCGGACGCCGCAGAGGCGCTCGCGCTGCGGGTCAAGGCGCTCGCCGATCCGACCCGTCTGCGCCTGCTGTCGATCGTCGCCGCGGCGGAGGCCGGCGAGGCCTGCGTCTGCGACCTGACCGAACCGGTGGGTCTGAGTCAGCCCACGGTGTCGCACCACCTGCGCGTGCTCACCGATGCCGGATTCCTCGAGCGCACGAAGCGCGGCACCTGGGCCTACTACCGACTCGTCGACGGCTCGCTTGACGCGCTCACCGCGCGCATCGCCGCGATCTGAGAATGACGACGCCCGCCTCCGAAGAGGCGGGCGTCGTGGTGTCTGCGGTGATTACTTGCCGCAGGTGCAGCTGTCGCCGCAGTTGCAGGTGCCGCCGTTGGCGGTGCAGTTGCAGGCGTGCTGGGCGACGGGAAGCGTCGTGGTCTCTGTCATGGGCGTGTCCTCTCGGTGGTGGGTCGTGCGTCAGGAGCGCACGAGTCGGGCGATGGCGGCGCTGGCCTCGGTGAGCTTCTCCTCCAGGTCACCTTGCTCGCCCGCGTGGGCGACGCAGTGGTGGAGGTGATCGTCGAGCAGCGACAAGGCGACCGATTCGAGCGCGCTCGTCACGGCCGACACCTGGGTGAGGATGTCGATGCAGTAGCGGTCTTCGTCGATCATCTTTCCGATGCCGCGCACCTGACCCTCGATGCGCTTGAGTCGTCGCTCGAGCGACGGCTTGTCATCGATGTAGCCCGGATGCGTGGTCTCCATGCGACCGACGATACCCCATTGAGGTATTCCGGGCGGGGACAGATCGCCGTGAAAATGACGCCCCCCGCCCGACGGGAAATTTCTCTACAGTTCGTGGAGTAATGTGTGCGCTCGTGATGTCCGATCCCGCCGCCGCGACCGCCGTCACCGTCATCTTCGCCCTCGTGCTCGTGCACGCCGTGGTGCGGGCTGTCGTCGCCTTCGGCTGGGTCGACCGCGTCTCCAACCTCGTGCACGCCGTCATGGCGGTCGTGATGCTCGCGATGCCGTGGTCGTGGTACGCCGTGTTCCCCGTCGCCGCCCAGATCGCGTTCTTCACCGCGGCGACGTTCTGGTATCTCTACCTCGCGCTCTTCCGCCCCTCTGTCGCCGCGGCCCCGGCCACCGACCACCACCGTCACCCGGCCGTGCTCGTGTACCACGCCGTCATGATGCTCGCGATGGTGTGGATGGCCGTCGCGATGACGCCGGTGACCGCGGCATCCGGGATGGACGACGTGGGCGGCATGTCGATGGGCCACGGCACGGACGGCATGCCGATGACCGGCTCGGCCGACTGGGCGCTCGTGATCACGTGGGCGTTCGGGCTCCTGTTCGTCGTCGCCGCGCTCTGGTTTGTCGTCGCGGCGCTACGACGCGCGATCACCGCCACCCGCCTGTCCGGGCATGCCGGGATCGTGATTCTCGACACGCTCGCGACGGCCCTCATGGCGGCCGGAATGGCGTGCTCCTTCCTCCTCCTCATGACGTGACGGCCCGCGCCGACCTCGTACCCCGAAAGGACCCCTCATGCGATCACGTTCCACCCGTCGACCGGCGCGGCTCTTCTTCCGCATCGCCGCCGGCGCCGCCGTCGGCCTCGCCGGGGTGCTGCTGACCGCGACCGCCGCGTCCGCGCACATCCACGTCGACGGCACCGACGCGACCCAGGGCGGTGAGGGGGTGCTCACGTTCCGCGTGCCCAGCGAGTCCGACACCGCCTCGACGGTGGGCGTGCAGATCACGTTCCCCGCCGACACCCCGATCGCCGATGCCTCCACGCAGCCGAAACCCGGCTGGACCGCCACGATCACGACCGCCAAGGCATCGACCCCCATCCAGACCGATGACGGACCCGTCGACACCTACGTCACGCAGGTGACGTGGAAGGCCGACAGCGCGGCGGCGGGCATCGCGCCCGGCGAGTTCGACACCTTCGCCGTGGCGGTCGGACCGCTGCCGGCCGTGGCATCCGTCTCGTTCCCGGCACTGCAGACCTACAGCGACGGCTCGCAGGTGAACTGGAACGAACAGGCCACCGGTGGCGTCGAGCCCGAGCACCCCGCGCCCACCCTGACACTCGCGGCGCAGTCGGACGCTCCCACCCCGACGCCGACCGCAGAAGCTGCCTCGGTCGACGGCGGCTCGACCGCATCGGCGCCCGCGTGGCCCGGTATCGTCGGTCTGATCGCCGGCGGCGTCGCGCTGGTGATCGCGATCGTCGCGATCGCCCGCACCTCTCGCAAGGAGACCCCGTCCGCGTGACGCACCTTCCCGCCCGGACCCGGCGTCCCCGCCGGGTCCGGGCGTTCCTGTTCGCGCTCGGCGCGCTGCTCGCCGCCGCGACAGTGCTGCTCGGCGCCGTTCCTGCCGACGCGCACGCCGTGCTCGTGCGATCGAGCCCGGCCGACGGCAGTCGGCTCGACGCCGCGCCGGCGCGGGTCGTCCTGACCTTCGACGAGCCCGTGCAGCTCGTCGACGGCATGACGCGGGCCTTCTCGTCCTCGGGTACGCGCGTCGACACGGGAGACATCTCCCGCAGCGGCGGTGACACGCAGGTCGTCGTCCCGCTGACGCCCGATCTTCCCCGGGGCAGCTACACCGTCAGCTGGCGCGTCATCTCGGCCGATACCCACGTCGTGTCGGGCTCGATCTCGTTCGGCGTGCAGCAGGATGCCGCGTCCGCCGCGGCGACCGGTTCCGCCGCGCCCACCTCGCTCGACGTCGTCGCGCAGACCGCGATCGGACTCGGGTACGTCGGCGTCGTTCTCGCGCTCGGGGTCGCCCTGCTCGCGCGCCTGCTGTGGCCGGACACCTGGCGCCGTCGCCGCGTGCGGCTGTTCGTCCGGGCGGGAGGGGCGGCGCTGCTCGTCGGGGCGCTCGTCGACCTGCTGCTGCAAGGACCCCGCGCCGATGAGACCGGCTGGCACGGTGTGCTGCGGCTCGACGGTCTCGGCGAGACGCTCGCCGGCTCGTACGGGCAGTTGCTCGTCGCCCGCATCGTGCTCGCCGTCGTCGGGGTCGTGCTCGTCCGGTCGCTCGCGCGCCGCGCTGGGTTCGCCGCCTACTCGGTCGCGCAGGCGGGGGTGCTCGTTACCATCGCCCTCGCCGGGCACGCGGGTGTCGGCGCCGACGTCGTGCTCGCGGCCACCGCGGCCGTCGCCCACCTGGCCGCCATGGCTGCGTGGGCCGGGGGGCTGCTCCTCCTTCTGGTCGCCGTTCTCCCCGGCGTGACGGGCGCGCCCGACCTCGACCGCCTGCGCCTCGGCACCTGGTCGATCATCGCGTTCGTCTCGGTCGCCGTACTCGTCGTGTCGGGGGAGTACCAGGCGTGGCGCGAAGTGCAGCCGGTCGCCTCGCTCTGGTCGACCCCCTACGGTGTGACGCTGCTCGTCAAACTCGCGTTCGTCGCGATCGCGCTCGCCGGCGCGCTCGCCGCCCAACGGATGGTCGCTCGCCGACGTTCCGGCGCCGGCGCCGATGCGGCATCCGTCTCGGTCGTGCGCGTGCGCCGGTCGCTGCGGATCGAGGCGGTCGCCGTGGCCGCGGCCATCGTGGTGACGAGCGTGCTCACCGCCCTGCCGCCTGCCTCCGGTACCTACGGGCCCGCGGCGACCGTGACCGCCCCGGTCGGCGACACCGGTGCGACCGCCGTCGCGGAGCTCTCCACGACCCGCCACGGCCCGCTCGTGATCACCGTGCACGTCACCGATCGAAACGGCACCCGGATCGATCCCGAACTCGTCACCGGCGTGCTCTCGTCGCCCGACAACGGGGTCGCCGGCATCGATGTCACTCTGACCCACGACGGGGCGTCGTGGGTCACCACCGACGCCGTCGTACCGATCGCCGGGGCCTGGACGCTGCAGCTGACCGTCACGATCGATCAGGCGCACGCCTACGCGACCGCGACGACCTTCCGGGCGTGGTGAGCGCGGGTCAGCGCAGCGACGCGACCGCGCGCTCGTAGACCGGCGCGACCGGGGTGAGGCGACCGGCCAGCCGGCAGGGACGCTGGGCGAGGCGCTCGGCGCGCAGCTCGACAGTCACGTCGCCGGTCGCGCGACCGACCCGCACCAGCGCGTTCGCGAGGTGCACGGCACCCGCACGGCGGGAAGCCGCGTCATCGGCCGCGAGCTCGATCAGCAGGCTCGTCGATCGGCGCAGACGCTGCGCGGCGCCGCTGCGCGGCATGCAGGCGAGGTTGAGGTCGGCCAGCCGCAGCACGAGCTCGTGGTGCGCCGACAGATGCGCCCACTCGTGCGCGACGACCGCGCGCAGCTGTGCCGGGGTGAGTTCGCGCACGAGCCCCGCCGACACGGCCACGGTGTGGGGCTTCCCCGGGATCGCGCAGGCGAACACCTCGTCGGTGTCGCACACCAGCAGCTGCCAATCGGATGCCGCCACGTGCACCGTGTGCGGCAGGGTCAGCACCGAGCCGCGATTGCGGCGCACCGCGTCGAGCACCTCCGCCGACCCCGACGCCACGATGACCACCGTGCCGCCGACGGCGAGGAGCGACATCCATGCGAAGACCGTCACGATGACCCCGGCCGCGCCGGACTCCGATCCTGACCCGGCGATCGCCAGCACCAGGCCGACGATGCCGGCACCGATCAGGCACGCGACGCCGCCGAGCACCG
>NZ_LMPK01000034.1:188948-193177 GCF_001423825.1 Microbacterium sp. Leaf351 | reverse complement strand
GCGGGGAGCGAGCAGCACCACGGCGACGGCCGCGGCGAGCAGGACGAGGAGCGCGACCACGGTCAGCGCTTGCGGGGGGCGAGGGCCGACCGCAGCAGGTCTGCGTCGGTCTCGCTGAGGTCGCCGACGAACTTGAGGAGCACGGCGCGGCGGTCCTCGTTCTGGCTCAGCGCGTCGACCATGGTGCGGCTCGCGCTCTCGGCGGCGGTGAAGGTGGCGGCGAAGCGCTGCTTGCGCGGCGAGTCGCCCGATCGCACGACCTCGCCCTTCTCGGTCAGTCGCTCGAGGGCGGTGAGCACCGTCGTGTAGGCGGGCTCGTCGCCGACGATCTCCTCCTGGATCTGCGCGGCCCCGACGGGTTCGTCGTGTGCGCGCAGCACCGTGAGGATCGCGGCCTCCAGCTCGCCCCTGCCGCGCGTGCGCACACCTGCCATCTGCGTACCTCCGTGCGTGATTCTACGAGATGTGGAGACAAGGATGCCGCGCCTCAACGCGCTAGACAAGACGTAGAGTTGTCTCCGACACATCGCCGATGGGCGCGCGCGGCGCGGTCGGCACGAGAACGAGGCGAATCATGACCCAGGACCTGGCCGACATCCAGCTGCTGCGCATCGACGGCATGACCTGCTCCCACTGCGAGCACTCCGTCACCGAGGCGCTCGTCGCCCTTCCCGAGATCGCCGCCGTCACCGCCGACGCCGCCGCCGGCACGGCGCGCATCGAGGCCGTCGGCGCCCTCGACCTCGACCGGATCGACGCGGCGGTGACCGAAGCCGGATACCGCCTGGTGCGGTGAGCTCCGCCGCCGCGGTGGCCGCGGCATCCGCCGACGAGCTGCCGGCCTACGAGACCGCCCGTGACACGCGGCGCGGCGCGGTGCTTCTCGCGCTCGTCGTCGTCGCGCTGGTGATCATGCTCGGCACGCCGGTCGTCGTCGCGATCGTGCGCGGCGACACGAGCTACACGCAGCTGTTCCGCAGTTATCCGGGTCAGCTCACCGCGATCGCCGCGACTCTCGGGCGTGCGCTCGTCGACCTCGCCGGCTGGCTCACAGCCGGCTCGCTCGCGGTGCTGATGTTCCTGCTCGCGCGACCCGGCAAGGACCGCGTGATCATCGACGACCAGCCCGAATGGCACGTCGCCCGCTGGGCGTCGATCGCCTGGGCGGTGCTGGCCGCCGCGATGATCGTGATCGATGCGGCGGATGCCAACGGACTCAACGTGTTCGACGCGATCGGATCGCCGGCGCTCGGCTACCTGCTGCAGATCTCGTACCTGCCGGTCGCGTGGATCGTGGTCGCCGTGCTCGCCACCATCGCGGCCGTCGTCATCAACTTCGCCGTCACCTGGGTGGGACTACTGATCCCGCTCTGGTGCAGTGCGATCGCTCTGCTGGCCCCGGTCGTGGTCGGTCAGATCCTCGTGGGTCCCGGTCACGACTTCGGCACCGACGCCGGAACCGTGCAGACCATCGCCGCGGCGGCACTGTTCGGAAGCGGTATCCTGCTCGCGCTCCGCGTCTGGCGGGGCCGACTGCTGCGGCCCGCCACGCTGCGACGCTTCTGGCTGCTGGGCGTCGTCGCCTGGGCCCTTGCCGCAGGAGCGGCGATCGTGCTCGCGTTCTTCAAGCTCGCCGGTCCCGGCGCCTGGGTGAACCCGACCTGGTACTTCGTGATCGCGCAGGGTGTCGTGCTCGCGGCGACCGGTGTGCTGCTGTTCGCGGGGTTCCGCGCCTTCCGGGCGGGTTCCCTGACGAGCCTCCGGGTGACGATCCTCGCGACCTCCATCGCCGCGTGCGGCGTCGCGTTCTTCGCCATCGCCGAGGCGATGATGCGGGTGCCTCCGCCGCAGTACTTCCTGCCGAGCGACATCACCGAGGTGTATCTCGGCTTCGATCTGCCGATCGCGCCGAACTTCCTCGTGCTGGCGACGAACTGGCGGCCGAACATCCTGTTCCTGGTGATCGCGGCGGCGGGCCTCGCCCTGTATTACGGGGCGCTGTGGCGCCTGCGGCGTCGCGGCGACCACTGGCCGCTCGGCCGCACGATCGCGTGGACCCTCGGATGGGTGACGATCGTGGTCGCGACCTCCTCGGGGTTCGGCCAGTACTCCGGTGCCCACTTCGGCATCCACATGATCGTGCACATGACCCTGAACATGCTCGGGCCGCTGCTGCTGGTCATGGGCGGCGTCGTGACCCTGCTGCTGCGTGCGACGACGCCGCATCGCCGCGGCGAGCCGGCCGGTCCGCATGAATGGCTCACCGAGCTGCTGCACTGGCCGGGGCTGCGCATCCTCTACAACCCGCTCGTCGTGTTCGTGCTGTACATCGCCTCGTACTACGGGCTGTACCTGTCGGGCCTGTTCGAGGCGATCATCCGATACCACTGGGCCCACCAGGCGATGAACATCCACTTCCTGATCGCCGGGTATCTCTTCTACGGGCTCGTCATCGGCGTGGACCGCCCGCCGAGGCCGCTGCCGCCGATCGGCAAGCTGGGCTTCGTGCTCGCCGCGATGCCATTCCATGCCTTCTTCGGCATCATCCTGATGACGGCCTCGGTGCCGGTCGCGGAGAACTTCTACGCGACCCTCGACCTGCCCTGGAACCAGGACCTCATGGCCGCGCAGTACCTCGGTGGCGGCGTCGCGTGGGCGGGGGGAGAGATCCCGCTGATCATCGTCGTGGTGGCTCTCGGCATCCAGTGGGCCCGCCAGGACCAGCGCGAGGCCGCCCGCAAGGACCGCCACCTCGACAGCGGGCTCGACGACGACTTCGACGCCTACAACCGCATGCTCGCACGGCTGCAGGCCCGCGGGGGGACTGCTCCGGTGACGGATGCCGCCCCCGCCGTTGCGGCGACCACCGGACCCGCCGCTCCGAGCGCCGCCGCCGACCCGGGGGAGACCCGCCCGTGACCACGCCCGTCGACACGCTGCCGCTCGCCGACCTCGACCGTGTCGAGCTCTCGATCGGCGGGATGACCTGCGCCGCCTGCGCGGGCCGTGTCGAACGCGCCCTGGGAAAGCTCGACGGCGTCACCGCATCGGTCAACTTCGCGACCGAGCGCGCCGTCGTGACGGGCCTCGCGCCCGAGCAGGCCGATCAGGCGGTCGCGGCGGTCAAGAAGGCCGGGTACGAGGCATCCGTGCGGGTCGACGGCGACGACGAGTGGAGTCGACGTGCCGCGGTCGACCGCGTCACGAGCCTGCGTCGACGCCTGCTGGTGTCGGCGATCCTCACCGTGCCGCTCATGGACATCACCCTCGTGCTGGCGCTCGTGCCGGGCCTGCGCTTCCCGGGATGGGAGCTGCTGTGCGTGCTGCTGTCGCTGCCCGTCGTGACGTGGGCGGCGTGGCCGTTCCATCGCGCGACCGCCCGCAACCTGCGTCACGGCTCGGTGACCATGGACACGCTCGTCTCGCTCGGCATCCTCGCCTCGTTCGGGTGGGCCGTCGCGACGATCCTCATGGGCGAGGGCGGGTCGTCGTACTGGATCGGCTACGGTCAGACCCCCGCGGGCGCGAGCGCCATCTATCTCGATGTCGCCGCGGGCATGACCACGTTCCAGCTCGCGGGCCGCTACTTCGAGTCGCGTTCGCGGCGTAAGGCGGGCGACGTGCTCGACGCGCTCGCCGCCCTCGCGCCCGACCGGGCGCGCGTGGTGCGCGACGGGGTCGAGGTCGTCGTGCCCTCGGGTCAGGTGCGCGTCGGCGAGCTCGTCGTCGTGCGGGCGGGGGAGACCATCCCCGTCGACGGACAGGTCGTCGAGGGGCGTGCGTTCGTCGACACGAGCACCGTCACCGGCGAGCCCGTGCCCCGCGAGACGACCGTCGGCGACCTCGCCGTCACCGGCACGACGAGCGCCGACGGGCGGCTCGTGCTGCGCGCAGTCGCGGTCGGCGCCCACACCCAGCTCGCTCAGATGACCGCGATCGCCGAGCGCGCGCAGGCCTCCAAGGCCCGCGTCGAAGCGCTCGTCGACCGCATCGTGCGCGTCTTCGTGCCGGTCGTGATCGCGCTCGCCATCGCCGTCGGCGTCGCGTGGCTCTGGGCCGGCGCCCAGCCCGCCCACGCGATCGGCGTCGGCATCTCGGTGCTCATCATCGCCTGCCCGTGCGCCCTCGGGCTCGCGACCCCCACCGCCCTCATGGTCGGCATCGGGCGCGGTGCCCAGCTCGGCATCCTCATCAAGGGGCAGAGCGCGCTCGAGGCCTCCGGCCGCATC
>NZ_LMPK01000034.1:187785-188912 GCF_001423825.1 Microbacterium sp. Leaf351 | reverse complement strand
GCGCGTACTGCAATGGGCCGCCGCCGTCGAGCAGGGGTCCGAGCACCCGGTGGCCGCCGCGATCGCCCGGTACGCCGCGGCATCCGTCGCAGACCTGCCGACCGTCACCGACTTCCGCACCATCCCTGGCCGGGGCGCCGCGGGCGTGATCGACGGCCGCGAGGTCGTCGTCGCGAGCGTGCCCCACGCGATCGACGAGCGGATGCCGCTCCCCGCCGACGTGCGCGACGCCGTCGACGACGCGGCGGCATCCGGCCGTTCGAGCGTCGTGCTGGCCACCGACGGTGTCGTGGAGGCGGTCTTCACTGTCGCGGACGAGGTGCGCCCGAGCGCGAAGGCCGCCGTCTCCCAACTGCAGCGCATGGGGCTCTCGACCGTGCTGCTCACCGGCGACACCGCGGCCGCCGCGCGCCGCGTGGCCGACGAGCTCGGCATCTCCGAGGTGCGCGCCGAAGTCATGCCCGCCGACAAGGCCGGGGTCATCGCGGCGCTGCAGGCCGACGGGCACCGGGTCGCGATGGTCGGTGACGGCATCAACGACGCCGCCGCCCTCGGCACCGCCGATCTCGGCATGGCGGTCGTCTCCGGAACCGACATCGCGCTGAAGTCGGCCGACATCATCCTGGTGCGCGACGACCTGCGGGTGATCGCCGATGCGATCGCCCTGTCGCGGCGCACGCTGCGGACCATCCGCGGCAACCTGGTGTGGGCCTTCGGCTACAACGTTGCCGCGATCCCCCTGGCTGCGGCGGGCCTGTTGAACCCGCTGATCTCGGCCGCGGCGATGTCGCTGTCGTCGGTGCTGGTGGTCTGGAACAGCCTTCGCCTGCGGTCGGCGAAGGCGCGTCGCTAGCGGCATCCGGGGCGGATTCCACCGCCGTCATCCGGGCGTCACAAACCCGTGCGAGGATACCTCGGTGCAACGCTCCGTCCTCGCCGAACTCGACCTCGATCTCACCTCGACGACCGACCTGATCTTCCAGATCTCGGCCGCTCAGAACGTGCAGACCTCGAGTGAGAATCTGACGTTCCGTCAGGGTGAGCGCATCTACACCCCGACGGAGATCGTCGATCAGTCCGGCAGCCGCCTGCACCGTCTCACGGCCGAGGCGGGCGCCCTCGAGGTG
>NZ_LMPK01000034.1:177148-187776 GCF_001423825.1 Microbacterium sp. Leaf351 | reverse complement strand
CCTACCTGCGGCCGAGCCGCTACTGCCAGTCCGACGAGGTGTTCACGCAGGCCCGACGCCAGTTCAAGGGCCTCACCGGCCACGACCTCATCGCCGCGGTCACCTCCTTCGTCTCGACGAGCACGACCTACACCCCGGGACTCAGCCTCGGCACCGACAGTGCGGTGACCACCCTCATGACCGGGCAGGGCGTCTGCCGTGACTACGCGCATGTGGTGATCGCGCTGCTGCGCGCGATGGACATGCCCGCCCGCTACACAGCCTGCTTCGCGCCGGGTCTTCGCCCGATGGACTTCCACGCCGTCGCCGAGGCATACCACGACGGCGCCTGGTACGTGATCGACGCGACCCGCCTGGCGAACCGCCGCTCGCTCGTGCGCATCGCCACGGGGCGCGACGCGGCCGACTGCGCGTTCCTCAGCTACTACGGCGGCAACGTGCGGCTCGCCCGCATGAACGTCGACGCGTGGGTGACCGACGTCCCCGAGGGGCAGCCCGCCGAGGAGCTCGTCGACCCGGCCGTCGACGACCACGAGTCGCTCGTGCAGCTCGTCTGACGCGGAAGGATGCGCCGCGCCCGCCCGTAGACTTGTCGGGCTATGGATCCCGAAGCCCTCTCCACGCTCCTGCTCGATGTCGTCCGTCCCGCCGCCGAGCGGCGACGCGAGGGCGCGGGCGGCGAGCTCGCGGCATCCGACATCGTCCTCGAGCGTCCCAAGAACCGCGACCACGGCGACTGGGCCTCGAACATCGCGCTCAAGCTCGCCAAGGGCCTCGGGGCGAACCCGCGCGAGCTCGCGACCGAGATCGCCGACGCCCTGACGGCGGCGCCCGGTGTCGCGAGCGTCGAGGTGGCAGGCCCCGGCTTCATCAACATCCGACTGGATGCCGCGGCCGCCGGCGCACTCGCGAAGGTCATCGTCGAGGCGGGCGCCGCGTTCGGCACGAACGAGAGCCAGCACGGCAACACGATCAACCTGGAGTTCGTCAGCGCGAACCCCACCGGTCCGCTGCACATCGGCCACACGCGCTGGGCGGCGCTCGGCGACGCGGTGGCGCGACTGCTCCTCGCCAGCGGTGCGACGCTCGTGCGCGAGTTCTACATCAACGACGCCGGCGCGCAGATGGAGCGCTTCGGCCGCTCGGTGCTCGCCGCGGCCACCGGGGGAGAGGCCCCCGAGGACGGCTACGCGGGCGCCTACATCGACGACCTCGGCCGCCGGGTGCTCGCCGCCCGCCCCGACATCGCCGACCTCGACGCCGACGAGGCGGTGATCGTCGCGCGCGATCTCGCCTACGAGTACCAGCTGGGCGAGATCCAGGCCTCGCTCGCGCGCTTCAACGTGCACTTCGACGTGTGGTTCTCCGAGCGCATGCTGCACGCACAGCCCGAGGACGGCGGGCCGAGCCTCGTCGACGAGGCGGTCGACCGGCTGCGCGCCCAGGGCCACGTGTTCGACCAGGACGACGCGGTGTGGGTGCGCACGACCGCGTTCGGCGACGACAAGGATCGCGTCATCCGACGCTCGAACGGCGAGTACACCTACTTCGCCGCCGACGCCGCCTACTACCTGAACAAGGGCGACCGCGGCTTCGCGCACAAGATCTACCTGCTCGGCGCCGACCATCACGGCTACGTGCACCGACTCAAGGCGCTCGCGGGCGCGGCGGGCGACGACCCCGACCGCGACATCGAGGTGCTCATCGGCCAGCTCGTCTCGGTCAACGGTGCACGCCTCAGCAAGCGCGCGGGCAACATCATCGAGCTCGACGACCTGCGGGACTGGCTCGGCACCGACGCGCTGCGCTACTCCCTCGCGCGCTACCCGGCCGACTCGCCGCTGACGCTGGACCCCGAGATCCTGCAGAAGCGCACGAACGACAACCCGGTCTTCTACGTGCAGTACGCCCACGCGCGCACGCACAACGTCGCCCGCAACGCGGCCGACTCCGGGGTCGACCGCTCGGCCTTCGCACCCGAGCTGCTCACGCACGAGACCGAGAGCGCGCTGCTCGGGGCGCTGCAGGAGTTCCCGCGCATCGTGGCGTTCGCCGCCGAGGTGCGCGAGCCGCACCGCGTCGCGCGCTACCTCGAGGAGCTCGCCGGTCTCTACCACCGCTGGTACGACAACTGCCGCGTCATCCCGCTCGGCGACGACACGATCGACGACGTGCACCGCACCCGCCTGTGGCTCAACGACGCCACCGGCCAGGTGCTGCGCAACGGCCTCGATCTGCTGGGTGTGAGCGCCCCCGACCGCATGTGAGGCATCCGTGACCGACGACGCCCGATCGACGTTCCCGTTCGAGATCCCCGAGCAGGATGCCGCGCCGCGCCGCCGACGCCGGTGGGTCGTGTGGGTCGTCGCGATCGTCATCGTGGCGGTGCTCGCGGTGGCTGCCTGGTTCGCCGGCGACGGGATCGCCCGTGCGATCGTGACCTCGGTCATCCAGCAGCAGGTCAAGAGTCAGCTGGCGCTGCCGGCAGATCAGCAGGTCGACGTGCAGTTGTCGGGTCAGGTCATCCCCCAGCTCATCGGCGGGCGTCTCGACGAGGTGCGCGTCTCCTCGTCACAGGTGAGCGCCGGAGGGGTGACGGGCGCGGCCGACGTCACGCTGCACGGCCTCGACCTGTGGAACGATCACGCCATGACCGGCGGCGAGGGCACCATCCGCCTCGACGAGCAGCAGCTGCGCACCCTGCTCGCCGCACAGCAGGGATTCCCTGCGGAATCGGTCGGGCTCGCCGCGCCGAACGTGACGGCCTCGAGCCAGCTGTCCTTCCTCGGCGCGCAGATCCCGGTGTCGATCGCGCTCACGCCGTCCGCGAAGGACGGTGCACTCGTGCTCACCCCGGCCTCGCTCCAGATCGCGGGCGCGACGGCCACCGCCGACGACGTGCGGGCACGATTCGGGGCGTTGGCCGCGCCGCTCACCCAGTCGTGGACGATCTGCGTGGCCGGCAGCATCCCCCGTGGCATCACCCTCACGGGGGTCTCGGTCGAGGCATCCGATCTCGCGGCGACGTTCTCGATCGACGGCAGGATCCTCACCGATGCCTCGCTGCGCCAGAAGGGCTCGTGCGGCTAGCCGCCCATCCCCGGCGCTGTATGCCCGGTGCCCTAGACTCGTGCCGTCCCGTTGTGTCACCGCGCCGCACGGTGCGGGCGCGTGGGTTTCACCGCGCCGCAGCATCCGTCGATTGGTTCCCGTCCGTGTCCGCCTCGCCCGACCGCCCCACCGTGCCGACCTGGCTCGAGGTGCCGCGCGACGCCAATGACCTGGCTGAGCGTGTGTGGCCGGCGTCGGCGACACGGGATGCCGCGGGCGCGCTGCAGCTCGCGGGCGTCACCGCACCGGCGCTCGCGGCCCGCTTCGGCACCCCTCTCTACGTGATCGACGAGGACGAGGTGCGGGGCCGTGCTTCCCACACGCTCGCGGCCTTCACGGCGGCGGCCGCACGACACGGGGTGTCGGCGCGCGTCTACTACGCCGGCAAGGCGTTCCTGTCGACCGAGGTCGTGCGCTGGGTGACCCAGGAGGGTCTTGCCGTCGACGTGGCGAGCGAGGGTGAGCTCGCCGTCGCGCTCGCGGCCGGCGCGGACCCGTCCCGCATCGGCGTGCACGGCAACAACAAGTCCGTCGCGCAGCTGGAGCGCGCCGTCGCCGCGGGCGTCGGCTCGATCGTCCTCGACAGTCTCGAGGAGCTCGATCGGCTCAGCGCGATCGTCGCTCGCACCGGGGCGACCCAGCCGGTGCTCGTGCGGGTCGTGAGCGGCGTGCACGCCGAGACCCACGACTTTCTCGCGACCGCCCACGAGGACCAGAAGTTCGGCTTCGCCCTCGCCGATGCGCCGGCGGTCGTCGCCCGCATCCGTGCGACTGCGGGCCTGCAGTTCATCGGACTGCACTGCCACATCGGCTCCCAGATCTTCGGGTCGGCCGGCTTCGCCGAGTCGGCCCGCCGTCTCGTGGCCGTGCACGCCGAGCTGCTCGCCGCCGGTGCCGTGCCCGTGCTGAACCTCGGTGGCGGGTTCGGCATCGCCTACACCCGGGTCGACGTGCCGAGCCCGATCGACGAGCTCGCGGAGCAGATCGTCGACGGCGTCGCGCTGGCGTGCGCCGAGCGCGGCATCCCGATCCCCCACCTGGCCTTCGAGCCCGGACGCGCGATCGTCGGACCCGCCGGCGTCACGCTGTACACGGTCGGCACGGTCAAGCCGGTGCGGGTCTCCGACGACCTCACCCGCACCTACGTGAGCGTCGACGGCGGGATGAGCGACAACGCCCGCCCCGCGCTGTACGGCGCCCACTACTCCGCGCGACTCGCGAGCCGTGTGAGCAGCGCCGATGCGGCACTCGTACGTGTGGTGGGCATGCACTGCGAGTCCGGCGACATCGTCGTCGACGCCGAATACCTTCCCGGGGACGTCGCCGCCGACGACCTGCTGGCCGTGCCCGCGACAGGTGCCTACTGCTTCTCGCTCGCGAGCAACTACAACTACGTGCCCCGCCCGCCCGTCGTCGCCGTGCGCGGCGGCGAGGCGCGCGTGATCGTGCGCGGAGAGACCATCGATGACCTCCTGGCGCGCGATGCCGGGGTCGCCCTCGAAAGGAACGCATGACCGACTACCGACTGCTGCGCGTCGCCCTGTTGGGCGCCGGCGCGGTGGGCAGCCAGGTGGCCGCCCTGCTGCTCAAGCACGCCGACGAGCTCGCCGACCGCGCGGGCGCCCGTCTCCAGCTCGCAGGGATCGCCGTGCGCAGCCTCGACGCCCCGCGCGACACGGAGCTCCCTCGCGAGTTGTTCACGACCGACGCGGCGAGCCTCATCGCCTCGAGCGACATCGTCATCGAGCTCATCGGCGGCATCGAGCCGGCCCGTGAACACATCCTGAGCGCGATCGGCTCGGGCGCCGACGTCATCACCGCGAACAAGGCGCTGCTGGCCACGCACGGCCCCGAGATCTTCGAGGCCGCCGACCGCGTGGGCGCCTCGGTCTACTACGAGGCCGCCGCCGCCGGCGCCATCCCCATCATCCGTCCGCTGCGCGACTCGCTCGCGGGCGATCGCGTGCGACGCATCATGGGCATCGTCAACGGCACGACGAACTACATCCTCGATCGCATGGACACCGAGGGTGCCGAATTCTCCGACGTGCTCGCCGACGCGCAGCGCTTGGGATACGCCGAAGCCGACCCGACCGCCGACGTCGAGGGCTACGACGCCGCGCAGAAGGCCGCGATCCTCGCAAGCCTCGCCTTCCACACCGCCGTGCCGCTCGAGGCCGTGCACCGTGAGGGCATCACCGCCATCGACAAGGCGATCATGGATGCCGCGCGTCACGCCGGCTACGTCGTGAAGCTGCTCGCGGTGTGCGAGCGCCTCGACGGACAGGACGACAGCCCGACCGGTGAGGCGATCTCGGTGCGCGTCTACCCGGCGCTCGTTCCCCGCAGCCACCCCCTCGCGAGCGTCCACGGCGCCAACAACGCCGTGTTCGTCGAGGCCGAGGCCGCCGGCCCTCTCATGTTCTACGGCGCCGGCGCCGGCGGCGTGCAGACCGCGTCCGCCGTGCTCGGCGACGTCGTGTCGGCCGCACGCCGTCACATCGCCGGCGGTGTCGGCGTGGGGGAGTCCACGCGCGCCAACCTCCCCGTCGTCGAGGTCGGCCGCGTCGTCACCCGCTACCAGATCACGCTCGAGGTCGTCGACCAGCCGGGCGTCCTCTCCACCGTCGCCGGACTCCTCAGCGACGGCCACGTCTCGATCGCCACGGTCGAGCAGACCACCACCATCGGTGAATCGGATGCCGCGGCCACCGCGCGTCTGGTCATCGGCACGCACAAGGCCAAGGAGCAGGACCTGAGCGCCACCGTCGAACGACTCGCCGCGAGCGAGGTCGTCGCACGGGTGGTCTCGGTGCTGCGCGTCGAAGGGAACTGACATGGCACACGTCTGGCGCGGAGTCCTGCGCGAATACGCCGACCGCCTCGGGGTGACCGAGGCATCCACCGTCGTCACGCTCGGGGAAGGCGGCACGCCGCTCATCCCGGCCGCGGCGCTGTCGCAGCGCACGGGCGCCGACGTCTGGGTGAAGTTCGAGGGCATGAACCCGACCGGCTCCTTCAAGGACCGCGGCATGACCGTCGCCCTCTCCCGCGCCGTCGAGCACGGCGCGAAGGCCGTCATCTGCGCGTCGACGGGGAACACGTCCGCGTCGGCCGCGGCCTACGCGGCGCACGCCGGCATCACCGCCGCCGTGCTCGTGCCCGAGGGCAAGATCGCGATGGGCAAGCTCAGCCAGGCGGTCGCCCACGGCGGGCGCCTCATCCAGGTGCGCGGCAACTTCGACGACTGCCTCGAGATCGCCCGCGAGCTCGCAGCGCACTACCCGGTGCACCTCGTGAACTCCGTCAACCCCGACCGCATCGACGGCCAGAAGACCGCGGCCTACGAGGTCGTCTCGCAGCTCGGCGACGCCCCGGACTTCCACTTCATCCCGGTCGGCAACGCCGGAAACTACACGGCCTACACCCGCGGCTACCGTGAGGAGGCCGACCGCGGTGTCTCGACCCGCGTGCCGCGCATGTTCGGGTTCCAGGCCGAGGGCTCGGCGCCGCTCGTGCGGGGCGAGGTCGTGAAGAACCCCGAGACGGTGGCGAGCGCCATCCGCATCGGCAACCCCGCCTCCTGGGACTTCGCGATCGAGGCGCGAGAGGCCACCGACGGCTACTTCGGCGCGATCGACGACGCACGGATCCTCGCGGCGCAGAAGCTCCTCGCCGAGACGGCGGGCGTGTTCGTCGAGCCGGCCTCCGCGATCAGCGTCGCGGGCCTGCTCGACCGTGCCGAGGCGGGCGTCATCCCCGCCGGCGCGCGTGTCGTGCTCACCGTCACCGGCCACGGGCTCAAGGACCCCCAGTGGGTGCTCAAGGGCGCGGACGGCGTCGACGTGACCCCCACGGTCGTCGACGCGGCGACCAGCGAGGTCGCCTCGGTGCTCGGCCTCGCGCCCGCCGAGGCATCCGCGTGAGCGTGCCCCCGGGCCGTCGCGCCGTCGTCCGCGTGCCGGCGACGAGCGCGAACCTCGGCCCGGGCTTCGACACGCTCGGCCTCGCGCTGAGCGTCTACGACGAGGTGACGGTCACAGCCCTCGCCGACGACCGCCTCGAGATCGAGGTCACCGGCGCGGGCGCCGACGGCGTGCCGCGGGATGCCTCGCATCTCGTCGTGCGTGCGATGGCCTACGCGTTCGAGGCCGTGTCGCGCACGCTGCCCGGCATCCGGCTCGAAGCCCACAACGTCATCCCCCACGGCCGCGGCATGGGGTCCTCCGGCGCCGCGGTGGTGTCGGGCCTGCTCGCCGCGAAGGGCCTGCTCGAGGGTGACGTCGAGCTCGGCCCCGACCTGCTGCTGCGCCTCGCGACCGAGCTCGAGGGGCACCCCGACAACGTCGCGCCGGCGTTGTTCGGCGGCCTCACGATCGCCTGGGTCGACGAGCTCGGTCCGCAGCACAAGAAGCTGCTCGTGCACCGCGGCGTCTCGCCGATCGTGTTCGTGCCCGAGTTCACCATGTCGACGTCCGTGGCGCGCTCCCTGCAGCCGCTGCAGGTGTCGCGCGAGGACGCGGTGTTCAACGTGTCCCGCTCGGCGCTGCTGATCGCCGCTCTGACCCAGAGCCCCGAGCTGCTGATGGCCGCCACCGAGGACAAGCTGCACCAGAACTACCGGGCCGCAGCGATGCCGGAGACCGATCTCCTCGTGCGCGAGCTGCGCGCGGCGGGGTTCCCCGCCGTCGTGTCGGGGGCGGGCCCGAGCGTGCTCGTGCTCGCCGACGGCCCGGGCCGTCGCCTCGAGGCGGCGGCCCTCGCCGCGACGCGCACCGAAACGCCGTGGGAGGCGCTCATGCTGGCCGTCGATGTGAGGGGTGGTACAGTGAACACCGACGCGGAGGGTGCCTCGTAACGTCGTTTACACGGCCTCCGTCGCAATCTGCGAAACCGCGCGATCCCTGAAATCCGATTTCCGAGCCACGCTCGATCGGTCCCGAGGATCCTCTTCGGGTGGGCGGATGTCTCTCTGTCGATGTCCGTAGTCGTCGCGCGCCCCATCCTCTACAAGGGAGTACTCGTGGAGTCCATCTCCGAGATCCAGACCGAAGACAACACCACCCCGGCCGACGCGGCGCTGCCGTTCGAGGGCCCCGACATCGAGGTGCCGAGCGACCAGCCGGCGCCGGCCGATGCCACCCCCGCGGCCGCCGACGCGCCCGCTGCCGAGGCCGACGCACCCGCGCGCAAGACGGCCCGTAAGCCCGCCCGCCGCCGCGTCTCGGCACTCGCCGCCGACCTCGGCGTCGACGCCAAGACCGTCATCGCTCGCGCCGCCGAGCTCGGTGCGAGCCTGAAGAGCGCGCAGTCGGCCGTCGACGACGACCTCGCTGCGCAGCTCACCGCATCCTTCGCCGAGCCCGCTGACGCCGCCGCGGTCGAGCCGGCAGCGATCGACACCGTCGAGGGTGACCTGGCCACCGAGGGGGATGCCGCGGCATCCGCCGCCGACGAGGCGCCGGCCGACGCCGCCGCGGCCGGTGAGACCGAGGGCGCCGAGCAGGCCGACGGCGAGCCCGCCGAGGGCGAGCAGCCCACCGGCAGTCGTCGCAGCCGTAGCCGCAACCGGAACCGCAACCGCAACCGCAACGCCAACGGCGGCGAGCAGGGCCAGGCGCCCGCCGCGAGCGAGTCCTCGGACGACGCGCAGGCCGCCCCAGCGATCGCCGGCGGCGCGCAGACCCCTGCCCAGAGCCGCAACCGTCAGCGCAACAAGCGCCGCGGTCAGGGCCAGACCGGTGACGAGTTCGAGACCGAGATCGGCGAAGACGACGTGCTGCTGCCGATCGCCGGCATCCTCGACGTGCTCGACAACTACGCCTTCGTGCGCACGACCGGCTACCTTCCCGGCCCGAGCGACGTCTACGTCTCGCTCGGTCAGGTCAAGAAGTACAACCTGCGCAAGGGTGACGCGATCGTCGGCGCGATCAAGCAGCCGCGCGAGAACGAGGCACCCAGCCGCCAGAAGTACAACGCCCTCGTCAAGGTGGACTCGGTCAACGGCCTCGCCCCCGACGACGCCGAGAACCGCGTCGAGTTCGGCAAGCTCACCCCGCTCTATCCGCAGGAGCGCCTGCGTCTCGAGACGGCGCCGGAGAAGCTCACGCAGCGCATCATCGACCTGGTCGCCCCCATCGGCAAGGGTCAGCGCTGCCTGATCGTCGCGCCCCCGAAGGCGGGCAAGACGATCGTGCTGCAGCAGATCGCGAACGCGATCGCGACCAACAACCCCGAGGTCCACCTCATGGTCGTGCTCGTCGACGAGCGGCCCGAAGAGGTCACCGACATGCAGCGGACGGTCCGCGGCGAGGTCATCGCCTCGACCTTCGACCGTCCCGCCGAAGACCACACCACCGTCGCCGAGCTCGCCATCGAGCGCGCCAAGCGCCTCGTCGAGCTCGGTCGCGACGTCGTCGTTCTGCTCGACTCGATCACCCGTCTCGGCCGCGCCTACAACGTCTCAGCGCCCACGAGCGGCCGCGTGCTCTCGGGCGGTGTGGACGCCTCGGCGCTGTACCCGCCCAAGCGCTTCTTCGGCGCCGCGCGCAACATCGAGAACGGCGGCTCGCTGACGATCCTCGCGACGGCGCTCGTCGAGACCGGCTCCAAGATGGACGACGTCATCTTCGAGGAGTTCAAGGGCACCGGCAACAGCGAGCTGCGCCTCTCGCGCCAGCTCGCCGACAAGCGCATCTTCCCGGCCGTCGACGTCAACGCGTCGAGCACGCGCCGCGAGGAGATGCTGCTGTCGGCCGACGAGGTCAAGATCACGTGGAAGCTGCGCCGCGCACTCGCCGGCCTCGACGCCCAGCAGGCGCTCGAGGTCGTGCTCGGCAAGCTCAAGGAGACGCAGTCGAACGTCGAGTTCCTCGTGCAGATGCAGAAGTCGATCCCGGCGCCCGCCGGTGGCGGCCACTCGCACGGACACGAGAACAACATCCGCTGATCCGGGTTCGCCGTGGCTGAACCCGCGATGTTCGACTCGGCCCGCCAGCTGATCGACGAGCACAAGGCCGTCCAGGAGGAGCTCTCCGACCCGGCCGTGCACGCCGATGCGGCGCGCGCGAAGCGCGTCAACCGGCGCTACGCCGAGCTGTCGAAGATCGTGCACGCCTACGAGGCGTGGGGCGCGGCATCCGATGATCTGGATGCCGCGCGCGAGCTCGCCCGCGAGGACGACGCCTTCGCGGCGGAGGTCCCGGCGCTGCAGGAGCGCCTGGCGACCCTGCAGGAGCGCCTGCGACGCCTGCTGATTCCGCGTGATCCCGACGATGCGCGCGACGTGATCATGGAGATCAAGCAGGGCGAGGGCGGCGCGGAGAGCGCGCTGTTCGCCGCCGATCTGCTGCGTATGTACCTGCAGTACGCCGCCTCGATGGGGTGGAAGACCGAACTGCTCGAGCGCAACGAGTCCGACCTCGGCGGTTACAAGGACGTGCAGGTCGCGATCAAGGGCGCGCCCGGCGACCCGTCGCAGGGCGTGTGGGCGCATCTGAAGTACGAGGGCGGGGTGC
>NZ_LMPK01000034.1:154379-177132 GCF_001423825.1 Microbacterium sp. Leaf351 | reverse complement strand
GCTGGTGTTCCCCGAGGTCGACGAGCCCGAAGAGATCCACATCGACGCGAACGACCTGAAGATCGACGTCTTCCGGTCGTCGGGGCCGGGGGGTCAGTCGGTGAACACGACCGACTCCGCGGTACGCATCACCCACCTCCCGACGGGCATCGTCGTCTCGATGCAGAACGAGAAGAGCCAGCTGCAGAACCGCGAGGCGGGAATGCGCGTGCTGCGCGCACGCCTGCTCGCCCAGCAGCAGGAGGAGCTTGCGGCGGCCGCCTCCGACGCGCGTCGATCGCAGATCCGCGGCATGGACCGCTCGGAGCGCATCCGCACGTACAACTTCCCCGAGAACCGCATCGCCGACCACCGCACCGGCTACAAGGCGTACAACCTCGACCAGGTGATGGACGGCGCCCTCGCGCCGGTCATCGACGCGTGCATCGCCGCGGACGAGGAAGAGCGTCTCGCGGCCCTCGCCGCGGACTGATCACCGACCGCGCCGACCGCGCCCGCTGCGCACCCATGCGCACCTCGCGCCGTGCGCGGTCACGCCGCGCTCCACCTCGGGCCGCGTCATCCGCGACCTCGTCGCCGTCCCCGCGGGCCGTGTCAGATGTGGTACTCGGGCGTCGTCAGGATGCTGCGCGTGTCGTCGCCGTCGCGGCGCGGGCGCGCCTTGGCGGGAATGCCGACGATCACGGAGTCGTCGGGCGCGTCGCGCGTCACGACGGCGTTCGCGCCGATCACGGATCCCGCACCGATGCGCACCGGCCCGAGCACCTTCGCGCCCGCGCCGATCGCCACTCCGTCGCCGATCGTGGGGTGGCGCTTGCCGGCGTCGCGCGTGCGACCGCCGAGGGTGACCCCGTGGTAGAGCAGCACGTCGTCGCCGACCTCGGCCGTCTCGCCGATGACGACGCCCATGCCGTGGTCGATGAACAGGCGCCGGCCGATCGTGGCGCCCGGGTGGATCTCGATGCCGGTGAGCCAGCGGGTCAGCTGCGAGCCGGCGCGGGCGAGGAAGCGCACCCGGCGCACCCACAGCGCATGCCACACGCGGTGCGACCACACCGCGTGCAGCCCGGGATAGAGCAGCGCGATCTCGAGGGAGGAGCGGGCGGCGGGGTCGCGGAGGCGGGCGGCCGCGAGATCCTCCCGCAGCCGCCGCAGCATCCCGCCGCCCGTCATCTCACTCCTCGCGCAGGTGCTCGTAGAGCGCGGTCGAGAGGTAGCGCTCGCCGTTGGACGGGATGATCACGACGATGTTCTTGCCGGCGGCCTCGGGGCGCGCAGCGATCTGCTGGGCGGCCCAGAGCGCCGCACCCGACGACATGCCGACGAGGATGCCCTCGCGGGCACCGGCCTCGCGGGCGACACGGATCGCATCGTCGAACTCGACGTCGATGACCTCGTCGATGATCTCGCGGTTGAGGATCGCGGGCACGAAGTTCGGGCCGATGCCCTGGATCTTGTGCGGTCCCGGGTGGCCCTTGGTGAGGATGGGGGAGTCGGCCGGCTCGACGGCGATGACCTTCGCACCGGGCACGCGTTCCTTGAGCACCTCGCCGACGCCGGTGATGGTGCCGCCGGTGCCGATGCCGGCGACGAAGTAGTCGACCTGGCCGTCGGTGTCGCGCAGGATCTCCTCCGCGGTGGTCTTGCGGTGGATCGCGGGGTTCGCCTCGTTCTCGAACTGGCGGGCCCACACGGCACCGGGGGTCTCGGCGACGATGCGCTTGGCCTCTTCGACGGCGAACGACATGCCCTTGGTGGGGTCGGTGAGCACGAGCTCGGCGCCGAACGCCTTGAGCAGCAGGCGGCGCTCCTTCGACATCGACGCCGGCATCGTGATGATGACGCGGTAGCCGCGGGCGGCGCCGACCATGGCGAGGGCGATGCCGGTGTTGCCGCTCGTGGACTCGACGATCGTTCCTCCGGGCGTGAGCTCGCCGGAGGCCTCCGCGGCGTCGACGATCGCGATACCGAGGCGGTCCTTCACGCTGGATGCGGGGTTGTAGAACTCGAGCTTGCCGAGGATGTGGCCGCCGAGGCCTTCGCCGATGCGGCTGAACCGCACGAGCGGCGTGTTGCCGAACGCGCTGGTGATGTCGTCGTGGATCGCGGGCATGTCGGGGCTGCCTTCTCTCGCTGGTTCCCTGTCGTCGCGCGTCTATGCGCGCACCGCGCCCAGCCTATGCGAGCGGATGCGATGAGGAGGCTGTGTGACGGGAGCCGGGTCGGCGGTGCGGCCGATAAACTGGGCGGCGCCCATGCCCGAGACCGCACCGCACCCCGGCGATCTGCCCGACGTCGTCGCGCCCGAGCGTCCTGAGACGCTCGCCGACGCGCTGCGCGCCGCTGCGGCGACCCTCGCGCGTGCGGGAGTGGCAGACGCGACCGTCGACGCCGAGCTGCTCGCGGCACACGTGCGCGGCGGCGGGCGCGGCGAGGTGCAGGCGGCAGCGCTGCGCGGCGACGCGATCTCCGAACCGGATGCCGCGTCCCTCGCGTCCCTCGTCGAGCGCCGCGCTGCGCGCGAGCCGCTGCAGCACATCACCGGGCGCGCGCCGTTCCGTCACCTGGAGCTGAGGGTCGGCCCGGGGGTGTTCGTGCCCCGCCCCGAGACCGAGCTGCTCGCGCAGATTGCGATCGATGCGCTGCGCGCCGCGGCATCCCCTTCGCCGATCGCCGTCGATCTCGGCACCGGATCCGGTGCCATCGCCCTGTCGCTGGCGACCGAGGTGCCGCATGCGCGGGTGCACGCGGCCGAGAACTCCGTCGACGCCTTCGTGTGGACGAAGGAGAACTTCGCCGAGGTTGGCGCCGAGAACGCACGTCTCGCGTTCATCGACCTGGCCGTCGCGTTCCCCGAGCTCGACGGCACCGTCTCGGTGCTCGTGTCGAACCCTCCCTACGTGCCGGATGCCGCGACCCCCCGCGACCCCGAGGTGCGGCTGTTCGATCCGCCCGCGGCCCTCTACGGAGGCGAGGACGGCCTCGACGTCGTGCGCACCCTCGCGCATGTCGGGCTGCGACTCGTGCACTCCGGCGGACTCATCGCCATCGAGCACGGCGAGCTGCAGGGAGCGGGCGTGAGGGAAGCGCTCGCCGACGCCGGCTGGCGCTCCGCAGCGACCCACCGCGACCTGACGCTGCGCGACCGGGTCACCACGGCGCTGCGGCCCTGACCGCCCAGCCGGGCCGAACTAGACTGGCCCGGTCATGTCTTCCCTCTTCGATTGCCGCGACGAGGCCGAGCTTCTCGCGGGCATGCGTCAGGCGCGCCAGGCCATCGGTCGCGGCGAGCTCATCGTCCTCCCCACCGACACCGTCTACGGCGTGGCCGCCGACGCGTTCTCCCCGGCTGCCGTCGCGCGTCTGCTGGCGGCGAAGGGCCGTGGCCGTCAGCAGCCCCCGCCTGTGCTCGTGCCCGGCGTGAACACGCTGCGGGCGCTCGTGAGCGAGGTGCCCGAGCCCATCGACCGCCTCATCGGCTCGCACTGGCCCGGCGGGCTCACGATCGTGCTGCCGGCCCAGCCCTCGCTCGCCTGGGACCTCGGTGACACCCGCGGCACCGTGGCCGTGCGCATGCCCGCCCACCGTCTGGCGATCGAGCTGCTGGAGGAGACCGGACCGCTCGCGGTCTCGAGCGCCAACCTGACCGGCGCCCCGGCCGCGATCGTCGCGAAGGAGGCGGAGCGGATGCTGCGCGACAGCGTCGCCGTCTATCTCGATGACGGCCCGGCCACCGCGGGCTTCGCCTCGACGATCATCGACGCCACCGGGCTCTGCGCCGGTCGTCAGGGAACCGTGCGCGTCCTGCGCGACGGGGTCGTGTCCCGCGCCGAACTGCGCTCCGTGCTGGGCGACGCGCTCGAACCAGACCCGGGGACGTGAAGCAGTACCTGTTCACCGCGCTGGTCACCGCGGTGCTCACGTTCGTGCTCGCCGGGGCGGTGTGGCGCCTCGCGCTGCGCTTCAAGCTCTACCCGGCCATCCGCGAACGCGACGTGCACACGCGGCCGACGCCGCGCCTGGGGGGCATCGCCATGTTCCTCGGCATCGTCGTGGCCTTCGGATTCACCGCGCAGAACGACTTCTTCCACCGTGTGTGGATCGACCCGCAGCCGGTCCTCGCGATCCTCGCCGCGACCGTGCTCATCGTCGCTGTCGGCATCGCCGACGACCTGTGGGACCTCGACTGGATGATCAAGCTCGCGGCGCAGGTCGGCGCGGCCGCGATCATCGCGTGGTTCGGGGGCATCCAGATCTACTCGCTCCCCGTCGGCGGCCTCACGGTGGGGTCGAGCTGGATGAGCGTCGTCCTCACGATCCTGTCGATCGTGGTGGTCATGAACGCGGTCAACTTCATCGACGGGCTCGACGGCCTCGTCGCCGGCGTCGCGCTCATCGCGAACGGCGTCTTCTTCGCGTGGTCCTACCTTCTGGTGCGCGACACCGGCCAGAGCACGTACTCGAACCTCGCCTCCCTCATCGCCGTCGTGCTCGTCGGCGCGTGCGTCGGGTTCCTCCCGTGGAACTGGAGCCCCGCGAAGATGTTCATGGGCGACTCCGGCGCGCTCATGCTGGGACTCCTCATGGCCACCAGCGGCATCGCCGTCACGGGTCAGCTCAACCCCGCGACGCTCGACCCCGAGACCCTCGGACGCTCGCAGCTGCTCGGTGCCTTCATCCCGGTGCTGCTCCCGGTGGCCGTCGTCATCCTGCCGCTGCTCGACTTCGGTCTCGCCGTGATCCGGCGCACGGGGGCGGGGCGCTCGCCCTTCTCGCCCGACCGCAAGCACCTGCACCACCGGCTGCTCGACCTCGGTCACTCCGACCGCTCGGCCGTGCTGATCTTCTACGCATGGGCCGCCATCGTCGGGCTCGCCGTGCTGCTCATGTACATCGCCACCCGTGAGAACTGGCCCGGCCAGTACTGGATCGGCGTGGGCTTCGGCGTCCTCGGTGGCGCGGCCTGCGTGATCGTCACCGCCCTGCCGTCCCGGCGCCGCCGCCCCGACCCCCGAGCGAAAGACCCCGCATGATGTCGTCTCCCGTTTCCAGCACTCCCGTCCTGCGGGCCACGCTCCAGTGGTCGGCATGGGCCGCCCTCGCGCTCGCGATCATCGCGGGCGTGGCCGGGTTCATCGCCGCCGGCCCCTCCGGCCTCGTCAGCGGGCTGGCCGGTGTCGTCGTCGGCGCGGTGTTCCTCTCGATCACCTCGGGCAGCATCCTCATCGCGAACCGCTGGTTCGGCGACGCGCTCTACGTGCCGATCTTCTTCGCGATCGTGCTGGGCGGCTGGCTGCTGAAGATCGTGCTGTTCGTGGTCGCGATGCTCGTGCTGCGGGGGCAGCCGTGGATCGCTCCGCAGGTCTTCTTCCTCGCGCTGGTCGCGGCTGTGATCGGGTCCCTCGTCGTCGACGTGGTCGTGCTGGCGAGGATGCGGCTGCCTCATGTCAGCGACACGACGCTCCCGACCGACCCGGAAGCGGGGGAGCGCAAGGACCCGCAACCTCCGAGCGGCATCTGAACCCCCAGCGGTTTGATAAGGTTGGACACGCACCCGACCGCGAGCGCCTGAGTGCCGGCCCTGGGGTGCACCCCGACCCATCGTCGTACCGATTTCTTTCGGTGCCCCGGAGCTGGAGCCTGTGCTGTTTCATCACGCTGCGACTGTGATCGCGAATGCCGAGTCCACGGGCGACGGTGGTTTCCACGCCCCCTCCATCGGAGAGTTCTTCCCTGACGCCGTGCTGTTCGCGGGAACGCCGTTCGCGCTGACGCGGATCAACCTGATCCAGATCCTGGCGACCGTCGTGCTGATCACGCTCTTCCTGGTCGCCACCCGTCGCATGCGCCTGGTGCCGACGCGGTTCCAGAGCGTCGCCGAACTCGGTCTCGACTTCGTGCGCAACGGCATCGCCCACGACCTGCTCGGCAAGAAGGACGGCAACCGCTTCCTGCCGATCCTGACCACCATCTTCTTCATGGTGCTGTTCATGAACCTCACGGGCGTCGTGCCGTTCCTGAACATCGCCGGCACGAGCATCATCGCGGTGCCGCTGCTGCTCGCGATCGTCTCCTACATCACGTTCATCTACGCCGGTGTCAAGAAGAGCCCGAAGAACTTCTTCAAGAACGCGCTGCTCCCGTCGGGCGTGCCGTGGCCGCTCTACTTCATCATCGTCCCGCTCGAGTTCCTCTCGACCTTCATCATCCGCCCGGTGACGCTCACCCTCCGTCTGCTGATGAACATGATCGTCGGGCACCTGATGCTGGTGCTCTTCTTCTCGGCCACCTGGTTCTTCACGGTCGAGCTCAGCGGCTGGTGGACGGCCCTCGGTCTCGGCACCCTGGCCTTCGGCTTCGTCTTCACCCTCTTCGAACTCTTCGTCGCCTTCCTCCAGGCGTACGTCTTCACGATCCTCACCGCGGTCTACATCCAGCTCGCGGTCGCGGAAGAGCACTGATCCGGTCGGCATCCGCCGCCCACAACCGAAAGGAATAACCCCGTGGACGCAACTACGGTTCTCGCCGACGTCTCCGGTTCGCTCGCGACGGTCGGCTACGGTCTCGCCGCCATCGGCCCCGCCATCGGCGTGGGCATCGTGGTCGGCAAGACCATCGAGGGCGTCGCCCGCCAGCCCGAGCTCGCGGGCCGCCTCCAGGTGCTGATGTTCATCGGTATCGCCTTCACCGAGGCCCTCGCGTTCATCGGTATCGCGACCGGCTTCATCTTCGGCTTCTGATCGCGAACGACTTCAAGTAAGGAGACAGGATGCTTCCCGCTCTTGTCACCCGCGCCGCCACGGAGGCGGGGCAGAACCCGCTGCTGCCCGCGGTCTACGACATCGTGTGGTCCGCGGTCTGCTTCGTCGTCATCCTCCTGGTGTTCTGGCGTGTGATCCTGCCGCGCATGCAGAAGCTGCTCGACGAGCGCTCTGCGGCGATCGAGGGCAACATCGCGAAGGCCGACGAGGCCCAGCGCCAGGCCGAGGCCGCGCTCGAGGAGTACACCGCGCAGCTCGCCGCCGCCCGCAAGGAGGCCGGTGAGATCCGCGAGTCCGCCCGCGAGGAGGGCAAGCAGATCGTCGCCGAGGCGAAGGATGCCGCGACCTCCGAGGCCGCGCGCGTCACCGCACAGGCCCACGCGCAGATCGAGGCCGAGCGCCAGGCGGCCCTCGTCTCCCTCCGGGGTGAGGTCGGTGCGCTCGCGCTCGATCTCGCCGGCGGCGTGATCGGCGAGAAGCTGAAGGACGACGCGTCCGCGCAGGGCGTCGTCGACCGCTTCCTCGCCGACCTCGAGGCATCCGAGAAGGCGACGAAGTAATGGGCGCCGCGACCACTCACGCACAGGAGGCCGCGAACGCGGCACTGTCGACGACGGCGGGTGTCGACCTCACGGTCGCCACCGAGCTGTTCCAGGCAGCGCGCGCGCTCGCGCACCGACCGACCCTTGCCGGCGCACTCGCCGACTGGGCGGCGACCCCGGAGTCGCGCGCGAAGGTGGTCGAGGACGTCTTCGGCGCCGCCGTGTCGCCCGTCACCCGTCAGGTGCTCGCGGCCGCAGCCGTCGAGCGCTGGTCGTCGGCGCACGACTTCGTGTTCGGCGTGGAGGAACTGGCCGTTCGTGCCGCCTCCAAAGCCGCGCCGTCCGCCGACGTCGAGGGTGAGCTGTTCCGGGTGTCGCGCACGATCGCCGACAACCCGCAGCTCGAGCTCGCGCTCGGCAGCCGGCTCGGCGACGCCGAGGCGAAGGGCGTGCTCGTCGAGACGCTTCTCGGCGGACGTGCGTCCGAGGCGACGACGCTGATCGTGTCGTCGCTGGTGCGCCAGCCGGGCGAGCGCCGGGTACGCGAGGTTCTCTCGCGCGCCATGCGCGTGGTCGCCGCGGAACGCGAGCGCACCGTCGCGACGGTCGTGAGCGCTGTGGCGCTGACCGACGCGCAGACCGAGCGACTGGGCGCGGCGCTGGCTGCGCGTTACGGCACGCAGGTCTCGATCAACACGGTCATCGACGAGTCGATCGTCGGCGGCCTGCGCATCCAGATCGCGAACGACGTGATCGACGCGAGCGTGTCCACCCGTCTGGCGGATCTCCGCCACCGACTGGCGGGCTAACGGGACCTCCCTCCCGACGATGAGACTTCGGGGCGATGGCCCCATGAACGAAGGAAGACAATGGCAGAACTCTCCATCAGCCCCGACGTCATCCGTGACGCGCTGAAAGACTTCGTCGCAGCGTACGAGCCCACGGGGGCCGCGGCCACCGAGGTCGGCACCGTCATCGACGCGGCCGACGGCATCGCCCACGTCGAGGGCCTGCCGGGCGTGATGGCCAACGAGCTCGTCACGTTCGCCGATGGCACGCAGGGCCTCGCCCTGAACCTCGACGAGCACGAGGTCGGTGTCGTGGTGCTCGGCGAGTTCGCCGGCATCGAGGCGGGCCAGGAGGTCACCCGCACGGGCGAGGTGCTCTCGGTCGCCGTCGGCGACGGCTACCTCGGTCGTGTGGTCGACCCGCTCGGCAACCCGATCGACGGTCTCGGTGAGATCGCGACCGAGGGCCGTCGCGCGCTCGAACTGCAGGCTCCCGGCGTCATGCAGCGCAAGAGCGTGCACGAGCCGATGCAGACCGGCATCAAGGCGATCGACGCGATGATCCCGATCGGGCGCGGTCAGCGCCAGCTGATCATCGGCGACCGCCAGACCGGCAAGACGGCGATCGCGATCGACACGATCATCAACCAGAAGGCGAACTGGGAGTCGGGCGACCCGACCAAGCAGGTGCGCTGCATCTACGTCGCCATCGGCCAGAAGGGCTCCACGATCGCGGCCGTCAAGGGTGCGCTCGAGGACGCCGGTGCGCTGGAGTACACGACCATCGTCGCGGCCCCCGCGTCCGACCCGGCCGGCTTCAAGTACCTCGCTCCCTACACCGGCTCGGCCATCGGCCAGCACTGGATGTACGGCGGCAAGCACGTCCTGATCATCTTCGACGACCTGTCGAAGCAGGCTGAGGCCTACCGCGCCGTGTCGCTGCTGCTGCGTCGTCCGCCGGGCCGCGAGGCGTACCCCGGCGACGTCTTCTACCTGCACTCGCGTCTGCTGGAGCGTTGCGCGAAGCTGAGCGACGAGCTCGGCGCGGGGTCGATGACGGGTCTCCCGATCATCGAGACCAAGGCGAACGACGTGTCGGCCTACATCCCGACCAACGTGATCTCGATCACCGACGGTCAGATCTTCCTGCAGTCCGACCTGTTCAACGCGAACCAGCGTCCGGCTGTCGACGTGGGCATCTCGGTGTCCCGCGTCGGTGGTGACGCGCAGGTCAAGTCGATCAAGAAGGTCTCGGGCACGTTGAAGCTCGAGCTGGCGCAGTACCGCTCGCTCGAGGCGTTCGCGATGTTCGCGAGCGACCTGGATGCCGCGTCCCGCCGTCAGCTCGCCCGTGGCGCGCGCCTCACCGAGCTCCTCAAGCAGCCGCAGTACTCGCCGTACCCGGTGGAGGAGCAGGTCGTCTCGATCTGGGCCGGCACCAACGGCAAGCTCGACACGATCGAGGTCGCAGACATCCTGCGCTTCGAGCGCGAGCTGCTCGACCACCTCCGCCGCTCGACCACGATCCTCGACACCCTGCGTGAGACGAACGTGCTCAGCGACGAGCTCGTCACGGAGCTCGAGAGCGCGGTTGACGCGTTCACGCTCGAGTTCCAGGCGGGCACGGGAGCGGGTATCGGCTCGGTCGGTCGCGAGGAGTTCGACGCCGCGGACGCCGATGACGTGAACCAGGAGAAGATCGTCAAGGGTCGCCGCGGCTGAGCCTCGGGAAGAGCAACTATGGGCGCACAACTCCGGGTCTACAAGCAGAAGATCTCCTCTGCTCAGACGACCAAGAAGATCACGAAGGCGATGGAACTCATCGCGGCTTCGCGCATCCAGAAGGCGATGGCGCGCGTGCGCGCGTCCTCGCCCTTCTCGCGGGCCGTGACGAGCGCCGTCTCCGCCGTGGCCACCCACTCCAACATCGATCACCCGCTGACCCGGGAGCGCGAGGTCGTCCGCCGCTCGGCGGTGGTCATCTTCTCGTCCGACCGCGGTCTCGCGGGCGCGTTCAACTCACAGATCCTCCGTGAGGGACTCGAGCTCGCGCAGCTGCTGCGCGACGAGGGCCGCGAGCCGGTGTTCTATCTCGTGGGACGCAAGGCGGTGGGGTACTTCCAGTTCCGACGCATCACGAGCGCGGCCGAGTGGACGGGTGACACCGACACCCCGCAGTTCTCGACGGCCGAGGAGATCGCGGCGGCGCTGCTCGACGCGTTCGCGCTCGGTGGCGACAACGGCGGCGTCGACGAGATCCACCTCGTGTACAACCGCTTCGTCAGCATGATGACCCAGTCGCCCGAGACGGTCCGCCTGCTTCCGCTGGCGGTCGTCGAGGCGGAGGATTCGGCCTCGCACGCGGTGTACCCGCTGTACGAGTTCGAACCCGACGCCGAGACTGTGCTCGACGCGCTGCTGCCGGTCTACATCCAGAGCCGCGTGTTCAACGCGCTCCTGCAGTCGTCGGCCGCGAAGCACGCGGCCACTCAGAAGGCGATGAAGGCGGCGAGCGACAACGCCGACAAGCTCATCACCGACTACACCCGCCTGCGCAACAACGCGCGTCAGGCCGAGATCACTCAGCAGATCGCAGAGATCGTCGGCGGCGCCGACGCTCTCTCGTCGGGCAAGTAGAGACAGGAAGACAGGACAATGACTCCCTCCGCCACCGCCGAGAAGGCCCCCACCGAGGTCGTCGGGCGCGTCGCACGCGTGACCGGCCCTGTGGTCGACATCGAGTTCCCGCACGACTCGATCCCCGACATCTACAACGCGCTCACCACCTCGATCACGATCGACGGCGAGAGCACCCCGCTGACCCTCGAGGTCGCCCAGCACCTGGGTGACGACCTCATCCGCGCGATCGCGTTGAAGCCGACCGACGGCCTCGTACGCGGCCAGGAGGTGCGCGACACCGGCGGCCCCATCTCGGTGCCGGTCGGCGACATCACCAAGGGCAAGGTCTTCAACGTCACGGGCGACATCCTCAACGGCGCTCCGGGGGAGACCGTCGAGATCACCGAGCGCTGGGGCATCCACCGCAAGGCGCCGAGCTTCGACCAGCTCGAGTCCAAGACCGAGATGTTCGAGACGGGTATCAAGAGCATCGACCTGCTCACTCCCTACGTGCAGGGCGGCAAGATCGGCCTGTTCGGTGGTGCGGGCGTCGGCAAGACGGTCCTCATCCAGGAGATGATCCAGCGCGTCGCGCAGGACCACGGCGGTGTGTCCGTGTTCGCCGGTGTCGGCGAGCGCACCCGTGAGGGCAACGACCTCATCGGCGAGATGGAGGAGGCGGGCGTCTTCGACAAGACGGCGCTCGTGTTCGGCCAGATGGACGAGCCGCCGGGGACGCGTCTGCGCGTCGCCCTCTCGGCCCTCACCATGGCCGAGTACTTCCGCGACGTGCAGAAGCAGGACGTGCTGCTGTTCATCGACAACATCTTCCGCTTCACGCAGGCCGGTTCCGAGGTGTCGACCCTTCTCGGTCGCATGCCGTCCGCGGTGGGCTACCAGCCGAACCTCGCCGACGAGATGGGTGTGCTGCAGGAGCGCATCACCTCGACCCGCGGCCACTCGATCACGTCGCTCCAGGCCATCTACGTGCCCGCCGACGACTACACCGACCCGGCCCCGGCGACGACGTTCGCCCACCTCGACGCCACGACCGAGCTCTCCCGTGAGATCGCATCGAAGGGTCTGTACCCGGCGATCGACCCGCTCACTTCGACGAGCCGCATCCTCGACCCGCGCTACATCGGTGCGGACCACTACCGTGTGGCCACCGCCGTGAAGCAGATCCTGCAGAAGAACAAGGAACTGCAGGAGATCATCGCGATCCTCGGTGTCGACGAGCTCTCCGAAGAGGACAAGATCGTCGTGTCGCGTGCACGTCGCATCCAGCAGTTCCTCTCGCAGAACACCTACATGGCGAAGAAGTTCACCGGTGTCGAGGGCTCGACCGTCCCGATCAAGGAGACCATCGAGTCGTTCGACGCGATCGTGAAGGGCGAGTTCGACCACGTCGCCGAGCAGGCGTTCTTCAACGTCGGCGGCATCTCCGACGTCGAGGCCAAGTGGGCGCAGATCCAGAAGGAGAACGGCTGATCATGCCGCTCAACGTCACCCTGGTGTCGGCCGAGGCGGAGCTGTGGACCGGCGAGGCCAGCCTCGTCGTCGCCAAGACCGTGGAGGGCGAGATCGGTTTCATGGCCGGACACGAGCCGGTGCTCGCGATCCTCGCCAGCGGCCAGGTGCGCATCACCGGCGCCGACGGCGCGAAGGTCGTCGCGGATGCCTCGGACGGGTTCATCTCCGTCGAGGAGGACGTGGTGACGATCTTCGCCGGTCACGCGACGCTGGTCGCCTGACGTCGATCCCTCGTTCGACGCGCCGTCCGTGATCCACGGGCGGCGCGTCGCCGTCTGACCCGGAGGGTCTGCATGCTGGTGCTGCTTCCGCCGTCCGAGACCAAGCGTCCCGGAGGACGCGGCACGTTCGCCCTCGAGCGGCTGTCGTTCCCCGAGCTCGACCTTCCGCGCAGGGAGGCGATCGCCGCGCTCGCTGCACTGTCTCTGGACCCTGAACGTGCAGCGTCCGTGCTGGGGCTGAGTGCCCGTCAGCGAGACCTCGTCGCCGTCAACGCGGCGATGCCGCACGCGCCGACGCTGCCGGCCATCGATCGGTACACGGGGGTTCTCTTCGATGCGCTCGACGCCCACAGCCTCGACGCCTCGGCGCGGCGGTGGCTCGGCGGTCACGTCGCCATCCAGACGGCGCCGTTCGGGCTGGTCGGTGCGACGGACCGCATCCCCGACTACCGCTTGTCCGCGGGTGTCTCGTTGCCGGGCATCCCCGCTCAGCCACGGCACTGGGGCGCGCCGACGACCGCCGCGCTGGTCGCGGCATCCCGATCATTCGTGCTCGACCTGCGCTCCGAGGCCTACGCCGCCCTCGGGCCGGTGCCGAGCGGGGTGCCGAGCACCTACGTGCGGGTCGTCGCCGATTCGGGCGACGGCGAGGTGAGGGCCCTCAACCACTTCAACAAGCGCACCAAGGGTCTGCTGGTGCGTCTGCTCGCCACGGGTCGTCCGCCGGTGCGCTCGCTCGCGGGCTTGGCATCATGGTTGCGCGCGCACGACGTGCGGGTCGACACGACCGACGCCGCCGAGTGGCGGGTGCACGCGCTCCACTGAGCGCGCACACGACGGAGGGGTCGGGATGCCGCGGCATCCCGACCCCTCCGTCGTGACGATTACTTGATGAAGCGGAAGTTCACCGGGTAGCGGTAGCTGCCGCCGGCGTTCACGCGCACGCCGCCGATGATCGAGAAGATCGCGTTGATCACCCACAGGATGAACGGGAGGAACCCGAACAACGTGGCGATCGCCGCGGCGGGCGTGAAGATCAGCGCCGCGCTCAATACGGTCGAGATGATGAGGAGCGCCACGTAGCCGATCGTGAACGTGATCTGCCAGTTCAGGGCTTCCTTGGCCTCGACGTTGGTGCGGGGTCCGCGGTCCTTGAGGATCAGCCAGATGATCAGCGAGGGCAGGAAGCCGACGATGCCACCGATGTGGGCCCACATCGCGGCCGTCTTGTCGGACTCGGGGCTCAGAGGCTGTGCGGGAGCAGCGGAGTAGGCCGGCGGAGGCGTCGGCTGTTCGGGAGTGGGGGTGGAGTCGCTCATGGGATGGCCTTTCGGAAGGCTAAGGACGGGCGATGGACGTCATCGGCCCGGCCGCGGCTGGCGGCTTACCTGAAAAGGTACTGGGAAGGCTGTTCTCGGTGCAATCATCATCCACGCCGAGCCGTCACCCAGCGCCATCTCCGGGTCGCAATCCCGCCGTTTCCCTCAGGGGCCGGGAGCGTTCCCCGTGTCGGGCGCAGGGGTTAGCGTGGACCCGTGGCCACGTCTCCCGCTCAGCGCCGTGTCGGCGCCTCCGGTCTGCTCGTCTCCGCCGCCGGGCTCGGCTGCAATAACTTCGGCCGTGCCGGCAGCCGCACCGAGTCGATCGAGGGAACGCGTGCGGTGATCGATGCGGCGATCGACGCGGGCGTCACGCTGTTCGACACCGCCGACGTGTACGGCCGGGAGTTCGGGCTCAGCGAGACGCTGATGGGGGAGGCGCTCGACGGTCGCCGGGACGAGGTTCTCCTCGCGACGAAGTTCGGCCACGCGACGCTGGCACCCGCGCGCCTCGGCGCGTCTAAGGGGTCGCGCTCCTACATCCGCTGGGCGGTCGAGGGTTCGCTGCGGCGACTGCGCACTGACCACATCGACCTCTATCAGCTGCATACCCCCGATCCCGACACCCCCATCGAGGAGACGCTCGATGCCCTCCGCGATCTGGTGCGGGAGGGGAAGGTGCGCTACCTCGGGCACTCCAACTTCGCAGGGTGGCAGATGGTCGCCGCGGATGCCGCGGCATCCGATGTGCCCTTCATCTCGGCGCAGAACCACTACAGCCTGCTGGCTCGCGGCTCCGAGCGCGAGGCGCTGCCGGCTGTCGAGCACCTCGGCCTCGGGTTCTTCCCCTTCTTCCCCCTGTACAACGGACTGCTCACCGGCAAGTTCACGCGCGCCGGCGGGCCGGCCGACAGCCGCATCATGAACGTGCGCCCGCACTTGTGGCGCGACGCGCCCTGGGATGCGCTCGAGGGGTATCAGCGCTTCTGCGACGCGCGCGGCATCACCATGCTCGAGGCGACGTTCGGCTGGCTCCTCGCGCGCCCCGCGACCTCGAGCGTCATCGCCGGGGCGACGTCTGCCGAACAGATCGCGCAGAACGCGGCGGCATCCACCGCGTGGCACCCGACTGCCGCGGATCTCGCCGAGATCGACGCGCTGATTCCGCTGCCCGCCGACCCGGCCGCCTAGGAGGACACCATGCTCGGAACTCTGCTCGTGCGCTACCTGCGGCCGGCGTGGCCGCTCATCGTCGGCGTCGTCGTCTTCCAGCTCGCCCAGTCGGTGGCGTCGCTGCTGCTGCCGACCCTCAACGCCAACATCATCGACCAGGGCGTGGTCGCGGGCGACATCGGGTACATCTGGAACACGGGAGGCCTGATGCTCGGCATCAGCCTGGTGCAGATCGTGTGCGCGATCGTCGCCGTCTACTTCGGATCGCGCCTGGCCATGGGGATGGGCAAGGACCTGCGCCACGACATCTTCCACCGCGTGGTCGGCTTTTCGCAGCGCGAGGTCGGCACGTTCGGGCCGCCCTCCCTGATCACCCGCAGCACCAACGACGTGCAGCAGGTGCAGATGCTGGTGCAAGTGTCGGCGACCCTCATGATCTCGGCGCCCATGCTCGCCATCGGCGGCATCATCATGGCGATCACGCAGGACACCGGCCTGAGCTGGCTGATGGCCGTGTCGATCCCCGTGCTGCTGATCATCGTGGCGCTCATCGTCTCCCGCATGGTGCCGGCTTTCAGCCGGATGCAGAAGCGCATCGACCGGGTCAACCAGATCCTGCGCGAGCAGCTCAGCGGCATCCGGGTGGTGCGCGCCTTCGTACGCGAGGACACCGAGCGCGCCCGGTTCGGCGCCGCCAGCGGTGACCTGATGCGCACCGCGACGACCGCCGGAAACTACATGGCGCTCATGTTCCCCGCGGTGATGCTCGTGCTGAACGTCTCGAGCGTCGCCGTGATCTGGTTCGGCGCGTTCCAGGTGCAGAGCGGCGGTGTGCAGATCGGCACGCTGTTCGCGTTCCTCAGCTACCTGATGCAGATCCTCATGGGTGTGATGATGGCGACGTTCATGTTCGTGATGATCCCGCGCGCCGCGGTCTGCGCGACGCGCATCGGCGAGGTGCTCGACACCGAGCCGTCGGTCGCCGCTCCGGCCGTAGCCGCCGCTGCTCCTCCGCGCACCGGTCGGATCGAGTTCGTCGACGTCGACTTCACCTACCCCGGTGCCGATGCGCCCGTGCTGCACGATCTCACGTTCACGATCGAGCCGGGGACGACGACCGCCGTGATCGGATCCACAGGTGCCGGCAAGACGACCCTGGTCGGACTCATCGCGCGACTGTTCGACGCGACCGAGGGCTCGGTGCGGGTCGACGGGGTGGATGTGCGCCAGCTCGACCCCGACGACCTGTGGTCCCGACTCGGACTCGTGCCGCAGCGCGCGTTCCTGTTCTCGGGCACGGTCGCCTCGAACCTGCGCTACGGCGACGTCGCGGCATCCGATGACGACCTCTGGACCGCGCTCGAGATCGCCCAGGCCGGGGACTTCGTCCGCGCGATGCCCGAAGGTCTCGCCGCACCGATCGCACAGGGGGGAACGAACGTCTCCGGCGGGCAGCGGCAGCGCCTCGCGATCGCCCGCGCGCTCGTGAAAGCGCCACCCGTCTACGTGTTCGACGACTCGTTCTCGGCTCTGGATCTGAGAACGGATGCCGCGCTGCGCCGCGCGCTCGCTGTGCGCGTGCCCGGGGCGACGAAGGTGATCGTCGCGCAGCGAGTCTCGACGATCGTCGGGGCCGACCAGATCCTCGTGCTCGACCACGGCCGCATCGTCGGTCGGGGGACGCACGACGAACTCTTGGCATCCAACGACACATATCGCGAGATCGTCGATTCGCAGCTCGCGGCGGAGGAGGCAGCATGAGCGGGCCGGGAGCTGGTCGCGGGCCGATGCGGGGCGGCGGTCGCGGGCCGTTCGGAGGACAGGGGGCGCCGGCCGAGAAGGCCGACGACTTCGGCAGCAGCGCCTGGCGGCTGCTGGGCACGCTGCGACCGTGGCGCATCGCGCTCATCGGCGTCGTCGTCCTCGGTGCGGTGAGCGTGTTCCTGAGCGTGCTGGGTCCCAAGATCCTCGGCAACGCGACCGATCTCGTGTTCGCCGGCTTCCTCTCGATGCACATGCCGTCGGGAGTGACCCGTGACCAGGTCATCGAGTCGCTGCGCGCGCAGGGCCAGACCCAGCAGGCCGACCTGCTGTCCGGGGTCAACTTCACCCCCGGTGCCGGCATCGACGTGAACGCACTCGCCGGAGTCATCATCACGGTGCTTGTGATCTATGTGATCGCGAGTGTCCTCAGTTGGGCGCAGGCGTACATCCTCAACGTCGTGGTACAGCGCGCGATGAACCGCCTGCGCGGCCAGGTGGAGGAGAAGATCCACCGGCTCCCGCTCGCCTACTTCGACACTGTGCAGCGCGGCGAGCTCCTCTCCCGGGTGACGAACGACGTTGACAACATCGGACAGACCATGCAGCAGACGTTGTCGCAGGTCGTGGTCTCACTGCTCACGGTCGTGGGCGTCTTGGTCATGATGTTCGTCATCTCGCCCATCCTCGCCGTGATCGCGCTCGTGACGATTCCGCTGACCATCGTGGTCACCGCTCTGGTCGCGCGTCGATCGCAGAAGCTGTTCGTCGCCCAGTGGCGAGCGACAGGTGTGCTGAATGCCCGCGTCGAGGAGACGTTCTCGGGCCACTCCGTGGTGAAGGTGTTCGGCCATCAGAAGGAGGTCGAGCGGGACTTCCTGGCCGAGAACGACGAGGTCTACCGGGCCAGCTTCGGCGCCCAGTTCGTGTCCGGCATCATCATGCCGGCCATGATGTTCATCGGAAACCTGGTCTACGTCGCGATCGCGGTGGTCGGCGGCCTTCAGGTCGCAGCCGGCGCGCTCTCGATCGGCTCCGTGCAGGCGTTCATCCAGTACTCGCGCCAGTTCACCCAGCCTCTCAGCCAGCTCGGCTCGATGGCGAACCTGCTCCAATCGGGAGTCGCCAGTGCCGAGCGGGTGTTCGAGCTGCTCGACCAGCCCGAGGAGACGCCCGACCCTCGTGACCCGGAGACCGTCGATCCCACCGCGAGCGAGCTGCGGTTCGACGACGTCGCCTTCCGATACGTCGCCGACTCCCCGCTGATCCACGATCTGTCCCTCGTGGCGACGCCGGGGAGCACGGTCGCGATCGTCGGGCCCACAGGCGCGGGAAAGACGACGCTCGTCAACCTGCTGATGCGCTTCTACGACATCGACGACGGCGCGATCACGCTCGACGGGCTCGACACCCGGCGGATGACTCGCGCCGACCTTCGCGCGCGCACCGGCATGGTGCTGCAGGACACGTGGCTGTTCGCCGGGACGATCCGTGACAACATCGCGTACGGCGACCCCGAGGCATCCGAGGAACGACTCGTCGAGGCGGCGACCGCCGCCTACGTCGACCGGTTCGTGCATGCCCTGCCGGACGGCTACGACACCGTGCTCGACGACGACGCGGCGAACCTCAGCGCGGGGGAGCGGCAGCTCGTCACGATCGCGCGCGCGTTCCTCGCAGACCCGCGCATCCTGATCCTCGACGAGGCGACGAGCTCGGTCGACACCCGCACCGAGCTGCTGATCCAGCGGGCCATGTCGCGCCTGCGGGCCGACCGCACGTCGTTCGTGATCGCGCACCGGCTCTCGACGATCCGTGACGCCGATCTCATCCTGGTGATGGAGGACGGCGCCATCGTCGAGCAGGGATCGCACGACGAACTGCTTGCGCGCCGCGGCGCCTACTGGCGGCTCTATCGGGCACAGTTCGACGACCCGGCGAGCATCGATGTGGAGGAGCCGGTACGGTGACGGGCCTGCCCGTGGGGCGGCTCGGGTGGCTGCGGGCGGTTCCATTAGGATGTGAGGGCGCTGCGGGCAGGTGTGTCCCGGCGTCCACCCGACGAGAGGATGCCGTGTGCCCGAGCTGACGACGAGCGCGCACGACGTGCCGCTCCCGGCGGGCCCGATCCACCTGCGGTGGGCGGCGGCGACCGACACCGGCCGACGCCGCGAAGTGAACCAGGATGCGGTGCTCGCCCGCTACCCGTTGTTCGTCGTGGCCGACGGCATGGGCGGGCACATCGGCGGAGAGATCGCCAGCGCCTCCACCGTCACCCGCCTCGGCGACCTGGTCGACCATGGCAGCGTCACTCCCAAGGGCATCGAGAAGGCTCTCGGACGGGCCGTCAAGGACATCGCCTCGCATCCGGAGACGACCGACGAGGGCACGGGAACGACCGTGACCGGCGTCTATCTCGACACCGCCGTGCGCGACCCGCACTGGGTCACGCTGAACATCGGCGACTCGCGTGTCTACCTCCTCCGCGCCGGCACCCTCGTCCAGATCACGACAGACCACTCCGTCGTGCAGGAGCTCGTCGCGGCCGGGCGGCTGAGCCCCGAAGAGGCCGAGCAGCATCCGTACGGCAACGTGATCACCCGCGCGGTCGGGCCGACCGACAGTGTGCGACCCGACTACGTGCGCCTCGACATCGTCGACGGCGATCGCTTCGTCGTGTGCTCCGATGGGCTGACCAAGGAACTCACCGACTTCGGCATCCAGCACTTCCTCCGCGAGCACGCCGACCCGGCTGATGCCGTCTCGGCCATGCTCGAGGCCGCCCTCGAGAACGGCGGCCGCGACAACGTGACGATCATCGTCGTCGACGTGTCGGCGCCGGGCTACGGCCACGACGATGACGTCGACCGCGACGACGCCGACGACGACGCGCCCACCAACCCGGTTCCCGTCGTCGGGCCCTGACTCTCCTCCACACCGACGGTGACGGACGCGGCAATCCACCGCCGTCGTCCGACCGCGCCCGCGGGCCGCGTCCGACTGCTGGACTCGACGCATGTCCGGCACACCACCCACCCTCGCCCCTCTTCCGGTGGCTGTGCGCCTGCCGGCGACCCCTGACTCGCCCCGTCGGCCCGGGATCCCGATGTTCGCCGCCATCGTGCCTGTGGCCGGAGCGGTGGGAATGTGGCTGCTCACCGGATCGGTCGCGATGCTCTGGTTCGCCGCCCTCGGCCCCCTCATCGCCGGGGCGACCCTTCTCGACGGCGCCCGCACGCGGCGCCGCGAGCGGCGGGCGGCATCTCGCAGCTTCGAGGCCGAGCTCACGCGGGCCGCGGCGGAGATCGCTGGACGTCACGACGACGAGCGCCGCCGTCTTCGAGCGGTGCATCCCGATGTCGCCACGATCGCCGCGTCGCCCGACGAGATCTGGCGGATCGTCCCCGGCCGCGCCGCGCGGGTCACGGTCGGGCGCGGGTCGATCCCGAGCGCCGTTCCGGTCGACGGCGGCGCCGGCGACCCACGTGTCGAGGAGCTGCGACACGCGGCCGCGGTGCTCGACGACGCGACGGTGACGGTGCCGGTCGACGCGGGGATCGCGGTGGTCGGCCCGCGAGTCGCGGCATCCGCCGTCGTGCGCGCCCTTGCCGCCCAACTGGTCCTCACCCGTCCGCCGGGGGAGCTGCGCGTCGTCGTCCCGCGCCGAGACGCCCACCCGTGGGCGGATGCCCTGCCGCACCGCCGCGCGGCGGAAGGTGCCACCCTTGCGCTGCTGGAGCCCGGCGACATGCCGCCGGGCGAGGCCCGGCTGCTGATCGCGCGCGTGGACGACGGCGCCCCGCCGCCGCCGTGGTGCGCGGCGGTCATCACCCTCGACGGTGCCCTCCACGGGCGTGTCGACTACGCCGGATCGACGCTCCACATCGTGCCCGAGGCGCTCGGCGCCGACCAGGCCCGTGAGATCGGCAACCTGCTTCGTGAGCGCGGTCGCGCCATCCTCGGCGCAGGGGACGCGACCGAGACCGTGCCGCTCGCCGCACTCGTCGACCGCGGACGCCCGCCGCGGCCCGGCACACTCGAGGTGGCGTTCGCCGCCACGCGCGCCGGCGCGATGCCGGTGGACCTCGTGGCCGATGGTCCGCATGCGCTCGTGATCGGCGTGACCGGATCGGGCAAGAGCGAGCTGCTCATCTCGTGGGTGACGGCGCTCGCGCTGCACCACACGCCGGCCGAGGTCACGTTCCTGCTCGCCGACTTCAAGGGCGGCACGGCCTTCGACGCCCTCGCGGCGCTGCCGCACACGGCGGGTGTCATCACCGATCTCGACGGCGTCGGCGCCCGCCGGGCGATCGAGAGCCTGCGAGCCGAGATCCGCACCCGTGAGGCGGTGCTCGCACGCGCGGGCGTAAGGGATATCCGCGACGCCGACGGACTGCTGGCTCGGCTCGTGATCGTGGTCGACGAATTCGCCGCCCTTCTCGACGCCCATCCGGAGCTCGCAGCCGTGTTCACCGACATCGCCGCCCGTGGGCGCGCCCTCGGCATGCACCTGGTGCTGGGCACCCAGCGCGCGAGCGGCACGGTACGGGACGGGTTGCTCGCCAACGTACCGCTGCGGCTGGCCCTGCGTGTGACCGATCCGCATGACAGTCGATGGGTGATCGGCGACGATGGCGCCGCAGCCCTGCCGGGCGACCTTGCGTCACGGGGGCTCGCGTTCGTCCGGCGCCCGTCGGATGTCGCTCCCGTGCGCGTGCGCGTCGCGCTCACGGCACGCGAGGACATCGCCGCCGCGGCGGAGGCGGACACGTGCGAGGTGAGGCCGCCGTGGCTTCCGCCGCTTCCCGTGCGCGTGCCGCTGCGCTCTCTCGACCGCGCCGGACTCGCAACGCGCACGGTGCTCCTCGGGGTGCGCGACGAGCCCGAGCGGCAGCGCCGCACCACCGCCGTGCTCGCGCCGCACGATCGGGGGCTGCTCGTGGTCGGCGGCTCACGCTCCGGAAAGTCCGCGCTCCTCGCCGTCGTGGCGGCGCAGGTGCCGGCGGCCTCTCTGGTCGCACTCCCCGACGATCCTGAACGACTCTGGGACGCCCTCGTGCGACTCGACGAACAGGGGATGCCGCGTCGCGGTGTGCTCCTGCTCGATGACCTCGATGCCGTCGTCGCCCGGTTCCCCGCCGACTACGGTGCGGTCGTGCAGACGCGTCTCGAGCGCGTCGTGCGCTCGCTCGGTGATGGCGATGCCCGTGCGGTGGTGACGACTCAGCGGGTCTCGGGCGCTGCCGCCCGAATCGCGGAGCTTCTGCCCCACCGCGCCGTCCTCGCGCTTCCGGGCCGGTCCGATCACGTCGCGGCGGGAGCAGCGGCGTCCAGCTTCTCAACGACACGCCCGCCCGGCCGCGCCGTCTGGGGAGACCACGAGGTCCAGTTCGCGCTCGCCGCGGATGCCGACGATGCTCCGAGCGCTCCGGACGAGCGCGACGCCGAGAGTGCGGACGCACCGATCTGGCGACCGACGATGCCGCTCGCCGGTGTCGTCGTGCGCGGTGCGCGCGCGACACGCGGCCTTCACGAGGCGCTTCGCGGCCACGGACTCGCCGTGCACACCGTCGCCGAGGTCGTCGCCGAGCCCGGCCGCCTCGACGACGACACCACTGGTCGGGTCGTGATCGTCGGCGACGCCGACGACTGGCAGCGCGCGTGGGCGGTCCTCGGGCGCGTGCGGGGGCACGGGGAGCTCGTCATCGACGCCGGCCACGGCGGGGAGTATCGGTTGCTGTCGGGAGAACGCGACCTTCCGCCGTATTGGCGCTCGCCCCGCGGTCGCGGGTGGCGGATCGCGGACGGAGAGGTCACGCGCGTCACCGTTCCCGGTGTGCTCTGCTGACGCTCGGGCCCCGCGGGCGTCAGACGGTGGGTCGGATCGCTCCCACCGGAGCGCCGCCCCCGCGCACGACGAGATCGAGCGAACGGATCGCCGCGGCCGCGGCATCCGCCGTCAAGGCCCCCGCGCGCTCGAGCAGACGGACGGCGACGGCGCTCGCCGCGCGCGGCGAGCCGTCGAGCACCTTCAGT
>NZ_LMPK01000034.1:152782-154363 GCF_001423825.1 Microbacterium sp. Leaf351 | reverse complement strand
CCCCGAGCGACGTGATGAGGGTCGTGTCGGCCGTACCCGGCCCCGCGATGGTCCACGGGTTCTCCCGCACCGCGCGCACCAGCTGCGCACCCAGACGGTGCATCGCGAACGGAGATCGCTCCGACGCCGTCGCGAGACGATGGATGCCACGGGCGAGCCCGATGAGGCTCACCGCGTGCACGGGCGCTCCGCACCCGTCGATCGCAGTGACCGCGGGCCGCTCGCCTGACAGGCGCTCGACCGTTTCGCGCACATGCACCTGAAAGGGATGGTCGATCTCCAGGTAGCCGTCGACGTCCCAACCGCTCGCGCGGCATGCGGCGAGCATCGCCGCGTGCTTGCCCGAGCACTCCATGCGCACCCGCGTCTTCGGGGAATGATCACGCACCAGCGCATCCCGGGTCTCGACATCGTTCGGCCAGGCCGCCGGGCATTGCAGCGCGTCCTCCGTGAGCTCCACCGACTGCAGGATGCCGCGCACGACATCAGCGTGCCGGTCGGTGCCCGTGTGGCTCGCCGTCGCCAGGCCCCGCTGTACATCGTCGAGCTCTGCCCCGGCGGTGAGCGCTGCCACCGCCTGCAGCGGCTTCAGCGACGATCGAGGAAGGATGGGCGCCGCAGGGTCGCCGAGCCGCAGCACCTCGGCGCCGTCGGCGGCGAGCACGACGGCGCTTCCCGCATGGCGGGACTCCACGAAGCCGTTGCGCTCGACGACGGCGAGCTCGGCGGCATCGGCGATGCGGAAGGTCTCGGGCATCCCCCCAGCCTATCGTCGGGCCTCTCCGCCCCCACCGCCTCGTGTGCGTCCGGCCGGTGCGAGACTGGGCGCATGATCGGCGAGCACACCTATCGCGTCCGTGCCACCTGGGATGGCAACCGGGGAGCGGGAACCACCGGCTACCGCGACTACGATCGCGCGGTCACGTTGGCGATCGACGGCAAGCCGGACCTCGCTGCGTCCTCCGACAAGCCCTTCCGCGGAGATCCGACACGATGGAACCCCGAAGATCTTCTCCTCGCGGCGCTGTCGGAGTGTCACCTGCTGTCCTACCTTCACGCCTGCGTCACCGTCGGCGTCGTCGTCACCTCGTACGAGGACGACGCTCACGGGGTGATGCGGGAGGACGGACGGGGCGGTGGAGCCTTCGTCGACGTGGTGCTGCGCCCCCGGGTGACCGTCGCGGACGCGTCGATGGTGGCCGCCGCGGAAGCCGCGCACGCGCAGGCGAACGAATGGTGCTTCATCGCCAACTCCGTCGCCTTCCCGGTGCGGCACGAGGCATCCGTCACCGTCGGCTGAGCGTCACGGGTGGTCCGCCCTCGTCGGCGCCAGTTCAGCGGCGCTCGTGGGGGAGCGCCTGCTTGATGCGCTCGATCGCGGTCGGAGCCGGCGGCTCGTTGTAGATTCCCGCGAGTTCCTGCTCGGACAGGGCGTGGATCGCGGCCATGATCGCGTCCGTCGCCTGTCGTCGGGCGCGGCCCGACGACGCCGGGCCCAGGTGGCGCAGCTCGAGGGGTTCACCGAAACGCACGACCATGCGCGGACGAAGCTTGGGCACCTTCGCGCCCACGGGCATGGCG
>NZ_LMPK01000034.1:152210-152729 GCF_001423825.1 Microbacterium sp. Leaf351 | reverse complement strand
CCGCGTTCCCTCGGGGTAGAGCGCGACGGCCTTCCCCTCCTCGAGCATCTGCCGGTGCTGCTCGAGGGCGTCGAGTGCCGCCTGACCGGCGCCACGCTGAACCGGGCTCGCACCGAAGGACGTGAAGAACAGACGAGACAGCGCTCCCTTCAGCCCGGTGCCGGTGAAGTAGCTCGATTTGGCCAGGAAGTACACGGGACGCGTGGAGGTCACCGGGATGATCACCGAGTCGATGAACGACAGATGGTTGCTCGCGAAGATGACCGGGCCGGAGGTGGGGATGTTCTGGCGCCCCTCGACACGAGGGCGGTACACGAAGCGGGCGATGGGGGCGAGCACCGAACGCCCGAAGGCATATGTCGCCTTGGCGCGGTCGCGGCCATAGGTGGGTGCGACGTCGTCCGGAGGGCTCTGCTCGTCGTCGTCGTGAGGCACCAGACGAGGGTACCGCGCGACATATGCGCGCACGGTATGCCGCGGCATCCGTCGTTCTCAGGCATCGCATCAGGCGAGTGCGGT
>NZ_LMPK01000034.1:147131-152192 GCF_001423825.1 Microbacterium sp. Leaf351 | reverse complement strand
CCCTGGCCGCTGTCGCCGTCGTCGCGGCCGCCCTGACCGGGTGCTCGGCCAACTCCACCCCGTCCCCGACCGCGAGCGCCGACCTCTGCTCGGCCGCGGCACCCTCCGGCTCGGCCTCCGACTCGGTGAAGGTCGCCGGCGACGCCGGCAAGCCGGCCACCGCCACCTTCACGTCGCCGCTCGAGACCTCGAGCATCGAGCGCACGGTCGTCTCCGACGGCACCGGCGCCGAGGTCAAGGCCGGCGACTTCGTCTCGTACGCGTTCACCGCGTACTACAGCGACAACGGCCAGCAGGCCGGCTCGCTCGGCTACACCGCCGGTGAGCTGCTGCCCCAGCAGCTGTCGCCGGAGTCGACCCTCGGCCAGTTCATCGGCTGCGTCAAGGTCGGCGCGCGCCTCGTGATCACGAACCCCTCGACCGAGTCGGCGCCGGGTGCCGTCTACGTGCTCGACGTGCTCGGCGTCACCCCCACCGCCGCGTGGGGAACCGCCCAGACCCCGACCGCGGGCTTCCCCGCGGTGACGCTCTCCTCGACCGGCGAGCCCTCGATCACGATCCCGAGCGGTGCCACCGCGCCGACGACGACCGAGGTCGAGACGCTCAAGAAGGGCGACGGCACCACCGTCGCCGAGGGTGACCAGGTGCTGCTGCAGTACAAGGGCGTGAAGTGGTCCGACGGGTCGACCTTCGACGCGAGCTGGGGCAAGAACGGCCCCACGACGCTCGGCACGAGCGGTGTGATCACCGGCTTCTCGAAGGCGCTCGTGGGCCAGACCGTCGGCTCGCAGGTGCTCGTCGTCATCCCGCCGGCCGACGGCTACGGCGAGAAGAGCGAGAGCAACACGAGCGCGCTCGCGGGGGAGACCCTCGTGTTCGTGATCGACATCCTTGCGACCCAGCACACGTCGACCAACTGATCGCCCGCTCGTGAGCGACCTCGCCGCGCCGCGGCGCGTCATCGTGCTCGGGTCATCCGGGTCGATCGGCACGCAGGCGCTGGACGTGATCTCCGCCAACCCCGAACGCTTCGAGGTGGTGGGGCTCGCGACCGGCTCGGCGCGCGAGGTGCTCGCCGAGCAGGCCGCGCGGTTCGGCGTCGCCGACACGGCACTGGGGGCCGAGGCTGCCGAGCAGCTGGTTCGGGATGTCGCGTGCGACGTCGTCGTGAACGGGATCACCGGTTCGGTGGGGCTCGGGCCGACGCTCGCGGCGCTCGAGGCGGGACGTACCCTTGCGCTCGCCAACAAGGAGTCCCTCATCGTCGGCGGCGATCTGGTGAAGCGGGTCGCAACGCCCGGCCAGATCGTGCCGGTGGACTCGGAGCACTCGGCGATCGCGCAGGCGCTGCGATCAGGCAGTTCGGCTGAGGTGCGGCGCCTGGTGGTGACGGCGTCCGGCGGTCCATTCCGCGGTCGTACCCGTGGCCAGCTCGCCGCCGTGACCCCCGCCGAGGCCCTTGCGCATCCGACCTGGAACATGGGACGGGTCGTCACGACCAACTCCGCGACCCTCGTCAACAAGGGTCTCGAGGTCATCGAGGCGCACCTGCTGTTCGACATCGACTACGACCGCATCGATGTGGTCGTGCACCCGCAGTCGATCGTGCACTCCATGGTCGAGTTCGTCGACGGGTCGACGATCGCCCAGGCGTCGCCGCCCGACATGCGGCTGCCGATCTCGCTCGGCCTCGACTGGCCGCACCGGGTCGCCGGGGTGGGTGCGCCGATCGACTGGACTCGTGCCGCCGCGTGGACGTTCGAGCCGCTCGACGAGGAGGCCTTCCCGGCCGTCGCGCTCGCGAAGCGGGTGGGCCGGGCCGGATCGACCTATCCGGCGGTGTTCAACGCGGCGAACGAGCAGGCGGTCGACGCCTTCCACGAGGGACGGCTGTCGTTCCTCGGCATCGTCGACACGGTGCGAGCGATCGTCGACGAGCACGACGCTCCGACCGATCTCACGCGCGAGAGTCTCGCCGAGGCAGAGGCGTGGGCGCGCCGCGCAGCCGATGAGCGGATCGCCGCGGCATCCTGACCCCGTTGGCGGGCCGCGAGGCTCGCCGGGTTGCATCGCGGCAGCGGAGCGGTCGAGCGACGCGTTGCCGGCGTCAGTACGCCGGGCGCTCCGGGTCGGACGCGGGCGTCGTGTCCGTGGGGTAGGGCACCGGCCAGTGCGGCTCGGGCACGGGCCAGCCGGCGTCGCGCAGCGCACGGCGGGCGAGTTCGCGCGCCGAGTACGGCGTGCGCACTCCGCGGATGTCGCGGTAGTCCTGGTGCCCGGGTCCCGCCCACAGGATCGCATCGCCCTCGCCGACGAGCTTCACGGCCTCGATAATCGCCCGCTCGGGCGGCGAGTACTCGTGGATCTCGGCGTCGGGCCGTGCCCGGCGCGCGCCCTCGAGGAGGGTCGCGCGGATCGTGTCGGGGTTCTCGCGTCGCGGGTGGTGGTCGGTGATGACGAGGATGTCGCTCCCCTCCACCGCGGTACGGCCCATGTCGTGGCGCTTGGTCGCGTCGCGGTCGCCGTCCGCGCCGAACAGCATCAGGACGGTGCCGGGCGTGACATGCCGCACCGCCGCGAGCGTCTTCTCGAAGGCGTCGGGGGAGTGGCCGAAGTCGACGTAGACCGCCGGACCCCGGTCGCCGGAGACCCGCTCGGTGCGCCCGGGGAGGTACGCCTCGATGCGGCGCCCGTCGAGTGCGGCGACGATGCGCTCCCAGTCGTAGCCGGCCGCATGGATCATCGCGATCGCGAGTCCCGCGTTCGCGGCCATGTGCCGGCCGATCGTCGGAACGGTCGTGGTGAGCGTGCGTCCCTCGGGGCCGCGCAGGGTGAAGTCGGTGCCGTCCTGGCGCTCGGCGAGGATCTCGACGGTCCAGTCGGCGCTCGCCGCGAGGGCGGGGTCGGCGGCGATGGCCGGGGTGCCGATGGTGGTGAACGGCACGCCGCTGCGGGACGTCACCTCGGCGGCGTACGGCGAGTCGAGTGCGATCACGGCCTGGCGCGCGCGTTCGGGACGGAAGAGCTCGAGTTTGGCCTCGAGGTACTCGCGCATGTCGGCGTAGTCGTCGAGGTGGTCGTGGCTGAGGTTCGTGAACCCCGCGATATCGAACATGAGTCCGTCGACCCGGTGGCGGCTGAGGGCCTGGGCGCTCACCTCGACGGCGACCGCCTCGACCCCCTCCTCGCGCATGAGGGCGAGGAGGGCATGGAACTCGGATGCCTCGGGCGTGGTCAGTCGCGACACGATCACCCGTCCCGCGATGTGGCGTTCCGCGGTCGAGGAGAGTCCGGTCGTCACGCCCAGCTGACCGAGGATGCCTTCGAGCAGGTGGGAGGTGCTGGTCTTGCCGTTGGTGCCGGTGGTCGCGAACAGCAGCGGGAGGTCGTCGTCGGCGCCCGTGCCGTAGACCCACGCCGACAGTGCGCCGAGGCGCGCTCGGGGGCCGTCGACCACGACGATCGGCAGACCGGCGGATGCCGCGATCTCGGCGCCCTCGGCATCGGTGATGACGGCGACCGCGCCGCGGGCCGCGGCATCCGTCGCCACTTCGGCGCCGTGCCGGTTGACGCCCCGGATCGCGACGAACGCCTCGCCGGGGCGCAGGTCCGCCGTGGCGAGTGTGAGGCCGCCGATCGTGACATCGCCGTCGAGTCCACGCACCTCGCCGTCGACCACCTCGGCGAGAGCGCGCAGCGATCGTGCGGGCGGGTGCGTCGGGCGGAGGACGGGCGGCAGGTTCGACGGTGTGGACATCGGTCCCATTCAACCAGAGCGACCCGCGCGCACCCGGGCGCCGAGCGCGCAGAGCGGGCACAGCGCACCTTGTCGGCCCGCTCCAAGACAGCCGGGGCTACCGTGGGGGCGTGACCGTTCTCGCATTCGTCATCGGAATCGTCGTGCTCATCGTGGGGCTCGCCGTCTCGATCGCGCTGCACGAGATCGGCCACCTCGTGCCGGCGAAGCTCTTCAAGGTGCGCGTGGGGCAGTACATGATCGGCTTCGGTCCGACCCTGTTCTCGCGACGCAAGGGCGAGACCGAGTACGGCGTGAAGCTCATCCCGCTCGGCGGCTACATCTCGATGGCCGGCATGTACCCGCCCTCCGAGTCGGAGCGCGCGGCGGCATCGGCCGACCCGCAGGTCGCATCCGTGGGCGGTGGCGTCGCGACGGTGACCCAGACCGAGACGGACCAGGCGACGCCCGACGATCGGGCTCGGCTCCGACGCGGACGCTTCTGGGCGACCATGGTGCAGGATGCCCGCGCGGCCAACGACGAGACGATCGCCGATGCCGACGACCGGGTGTTCTACCGGCTGTCCATGTGGAAGCGCGTCGTCATCATGCTCGGCGGCCCGTTCATGAACTTCGTGCTCGCGATCGTCCTGTTCGCGATCGTGTTCAGCGGCATCGGCCTGCAGACCGCGACCGCGACGGTCGCCTCGCTCAGCGCCTGCACGCCCGTCTCGTACTCGTCGCAGACGTGCGCGACCGATACCACCCCCGCGAAGCAGGCCGGGCTGCAGGCAGGCGACCGCATCGTCTCGATCGACGGCACGGCGGTCAGCGACTTCGCCTCGGCCTCGGCGATCGTGCAGGCCTCGCCCGGTCAGGCGCTCTCGGTCGTCGTCGACCGCGGCGGTGCCGCCCAGACCCTCACGATCACGCCGGCGACCATCACGGCTCCCGTGACGGATGCCTCGGGCAACCCGGTGACCGGAGCGGACGGGGTCGCCGAGACCCGCGAGATCGGCTTCATCGGCTTCGCCCCGACGGTGGAGTTCGTGCGACAGCCGATCTGGGACGGGCCCGCGGCCGCGGTGCAGAACGTCGGCGCGGTCGTCGGCATCGTGGCGCAGTTCCCGGTGAAGGTCTACCAGGCGGCGGAGTCGGTGTTCACGGGTGCCCAGCGCGACCCGAACGGACCGCTGAGCCTCGTGGGCGCCGGGGTCATCGCGGGGGAGGTGGCGTCGTCACCGGCCCCGATCATCAACCGCGTCTCGGTGATGCTGGGCCTGCTCGCGTCCCTCAACATCGCGCTCGGCGTCTTCAACCTCGTG
>NZ_LMPK01000034.1:145992-147098 GCF_001423825.1 Microbacterium sp. Leaf351 | reverse complement strand
CCCGCGCCGAAGCCCGTCGATGCGACCCGGCTCGTGCCCGTCACCTTCGTCGTCGTGGTGTTCCTGGTGGCGACGAGCGCCGTGCTGCTGCTCGCCGACGTCTTCAACCCGGTGTCACTGTTCCACTGACACCGGTTGGGCCCTGCCCCGACTGACGCCGGTCAGGCGTCGACGGGCGTGAGAGCCTGGGCGACGAGTCGTTCGAGGGTGCGCAGCCCGTCGCGCGACAGGATCGACTCCAGGTGGCCCTGCACCGAGGCGTAGCCCGGGCCGCGCAGGGCGTAGACGTCGCCGGTCGAGGGGTCGGCCGCGACATCCGCCCCGGCCACCTCGGTGGTGCCCGGAGCGACCTTCGCGGTGAAGGTGTTGTAGAAGCCGATCGAGGCGCGCTCGCCGAAGACATCGACGGCGAGCTGCAGGCCCTGGTGTGGCCGGTCGAGCGCGGCGAGTCCGATGCCGAGTCGGTCGGCGAGGATCTGATGGCTGAGGCAGACCGCGAGCAGCGGGCGTCCGGTCTCAAGGCGATGCGCGACGACATGTCGCATCGCGGCGATGCGGGCCGAGCCCTCGTCGCGGGGGTCGCCGGGGCCGGGGCCGGAGACGACCAGGTCGGCGGCGTCGAGAACGTCAGCGGATGCCGCGGCCCACGGCACGATCGAGACGTCGAGGCCGAGGTGGCGCAGTTGGTGGGCGAGCATCGTCGTGAAGCGGTCCTCGGCGTCGACGACGACCGCGGTGCGACCGGCGAAGGGGCCGCCGTCGGCGCGTTCCTGCGGGTTGAGCCAGAACGGGGCGAGGCGGGCGTTGCGCGACGTCAGCAGCTCGGAGATCTCCGGGTCGTCGGCGAGAGGCTCGCGCTCGGCCGTCGGCTGGTCGGCGTCGGCGCTCCGGCGCTCGTCGCGGGCGACCGCGCCGATCGCCCCCAGTACACCGGCGGCCTTGCCGTGGGTCTCGCTCACCTCTCCGTACGGGTCGGAGTGGCGCACGAGGGTGGCCCCGACGGGCACGCGCAGGCGGCCGTGCTCGAGATAGGCGGTGCGGATGAGGATCGGTGCGTCGAGGTCGTGACCGCCGCCGACGGCGGGCGTGAACAGTGCGGCGACGCC
>NZ_LMPK01000034.1:135767-145962 GCF_001423825.1 Microbacterium sp. Leaf351 | reverse complement strand
GAGCCGGTGACCGTGGGAGCGAACATCGTCTCGCGCAGGATGTCGCGAGGGTCGAGGGTCGACGTGCCCCGCAGCATGTATTCGGTGTGCGTGAGCCGCGACATCTCCTTCAGGTGCGGTCCGGTGATGCGGCCGCCGTCGGAGCAGACCGCGCTCATCATCTTGAGCTCCTCGTCGACGACCATGAACAGCTCCTCGGTCTCCTTCGTGGAGGCGAGGNGGCGGAAGGTGCCCGAGATCGGGTTCATGGTGACGACGCCGTCCTGCGCGCTGACGTGCGCCTCGGGGCTCGCACCCACGGCGACGTGGCCGGGCGTGACGACAGCGAACGTCCAGTACGCGCCGCGCTCGTGGGCGAGCAGCGCCCGGAACCAGGTGAGCGCTGCCAGACGCGGGTCGGCACCGACCCCGGCGGTGAAGTCGCGGCGGATCACGAAGTTCGCGCCCTCGCCGCGGCCGATCTCGTCGGAGATCACCGTGCGCACGATCCCCGCGTACTCCTCGTCGGTCAGATCGAAGCCGGGGTTCTCGAGGGCGATCGGCTCGGACGGCAGCGTGGCCACGGCCTCGGCCCGCGGCATCCGCTCGTGACCTTCGACCACGAGGCATCGCAGCGGCGCCCCGTCGTCGTGGGAGGCGAATCCGCGCTCTCGCACCTGCCGGAACGGCACGAGCGCGAGCACCTCGCGAGGGGTCCCCGTCGCATCGACGAGGGGGATGTCGGCGAGGGCATCGACGTCGACGACCTCACCCGTGAGCACCTCGACCCAGGCGTCGTCGCGCGCGATGAGCGCGAAGGGCGCGTCGGAGGCGATCAGCTCGGCAAAGGATGCGGGCATGGGATGGTCCTTCGGAGTCGGGGCGGCCGCTTCACGAAGAAGACCGCCCCTCGGGGCGGTCGGAATCGCACGATCCACCGCCTCAGGCGGTGGGCCACCAGCAGGTGCGCGCGAACATGGGGCGAACCTACCACACGGCTCGGCCGCGCCCGGCGCCGCCGGGGCTCGGATGCCGCGGGTCGGGGCCGCGGCATCCCCGTCGGCGTAGGCTGGGGGCGTGCCAGCCGTCAACATCGGGATGCCCAAGGTCCCCGAAACGCTCGCCCCCCGCCGCAAGAGCCGCCAGATCAAGGTCGGCAAGGTGCTGGTCGGTGGCGACGCGCCCGTCAGCGTGCAGTCGATGACGACCACCAAGACGACCGACATCAACGCGACCCTGCAGCAGATCGCCGAGCTCACCGCCTCGGGCTGCGACATCGTGCGGGTCGCGGTGCCCAGCCAGGACGACGCCGACGTGCTGCACATCATCGCGAAGAAGAGTCAGATCCCGGTCATCGCCGACATCCACTTCCAGCCGAAGTACGTCTTCCAGGCGATCGACGCCGGCTGCGCCGCGGTACGAGTGAACCCCGGCAACATCCGCCAGTTCGACGACAAGGTCGGCGAGATCGCGAAGGCGGCGAAGGACGCCGGCGTCTCGCTGCGCATCGGCGTGAACGCCGGATCGCTCGACCGCCGACTGCTCGAGAAGTACGGCAAGGCCACTCCCGAGGCGCTCGTGGAGAGCGCCGTGTGGGAGGCGTCGCTGTTCGAAGAGCACGACTTCCACGACTTCAAGATCTCGGTCAAGCACAACGACCCGATCGTGATGGTCAAGGCCTACCGTCAGCTCGCCGAGCGGGGCGACTGGCCGCTGCACCTCGGTGTCACCGAGGCCGGACCCGCGTTCCAGGGCACCATCAAGAGCGCGACGGCGTTCGGCATCCTGCTCGGCGAGGGCATCGGCGACACCATCCGCGTCTCGCTGTCGGCGCCTCCCGTCGAAGAGGTGAAGGTCGGCCTGCAGATCCTGCAGTCGCTCAACCTCCGCGAGCGCCGCCTCGAGATCGTCTCGTGCCCGTCGTGCGGTCGCGCCCAGGTCGACGTCTACTCCCTCGCGGACAGCGTCACCGAGGGTCTGAAGGATGTCACGGTGCCGCTGCGCGTCGCCGTCATGGGCTGCGTCGTGAACGGCCCGGGCGAGGCCCGCGAAGCCGACCTCGGCGTCGCGAGCGGCAACGGCAAGGGCCAGATCTTCGTGAAGGGCGAGGTCATCAAGACCGTGCCCGAGGAGGAGATCGTCGCGACGCTCATCGCCGAGGCCACCCGCCTCGCCGACGAGATGGGCCCCGACGCCCCCCTCGGTACCGCCCAGGTCGTCACCGCCTGAGCGCACCGGTCCACCCGTCGCCCGGTGGCACCGTCCGCCTGGTCGGGGTACGCCTCCGCGCCGCGATACGGTGCACCGGTGAGTGAACCGACCGCCGCGGCATCCAGCCCCTCGCTCGACGCGCCGCTGTCGAGGCCGATCTCGGCCGGTATCACCGCGTCGCTGGTGGGGTTCTCGAGCTCGTTCGCCGTCGTGCTCACGGCGCTGCACGCGGCCGGCGCCACGTCCGATCAGGCGGCCAGCGGTCTGCTCGCCGCGTCCTTCGCCGTGGGGGCCGGCACGATCGTGCTCGCGCTTCGCTACCGCCGCCCCATCACCCTCGCGTGGTCGACGCCCGGGGCGGCCCTGATCGCCGCGACCGGCGCCGTCGAGGGCGGCTGGTCGGCAGAGATCGGCGCGTTCTACGTCGTGGCGGGGCTCATCCTGCTCACGGCGCTCATCCCCGCTCTCGGGCAGGCCATCGCGCGTATCCCCGCCTCGCTCGCGCAGGCGATGCTCGGCGGCGTGCTGCTGCCGCTCTGCCTCGCCCCGCTCAGCGGACTCGTCAAGAGCCCGTGGGCGGTCGCGCCGGTGATCGTGGTGTGGCTCATCGCGCTGCGGTTCCTGCCCCGCTGGGCGGTTCCGCTCGCTTTTCTCGCGGCGGCCATCGCGATCGGCATCGAGGTCGGCGCGGCCGGCACCGCGATCGACCCGGCGTCCTTCCTCCCGCGGGTCGCGTTCACGGCGCCGACGTTCACCACCGGCGCCATCGTGGGTCTCGCGCTCCCGCTGTTCCTGGTGACGATGGCGTCGCAGAACGTGCCGGGCACGGCGATCCTCCGCAGCTTCGGCTACGACCTGCCGTGGCGGCCGGCGATGACCGTCACCGGTCTCGGCAGCGCCCTCACCGCCTCCGCCGGCGGGCCGGCGATCAACCTCGCCGCGATCACCGCCGCGCTGGCGGCTAGCCCCGACGCCCATCCCGATCCGCGCAGGCGCTGGTACGCGAGCATCGCGACCGGCTCGACGTACTTCGTGCTGGCCGCGGCATCCTCGTTCTTCGCCGTGCTCGTCGTGCTGGCGCCCGCCGGTCTCATCGCCGCCGTCGCCGGTCTCGCGCTCTTCGGCGCGTTCGGCTCGGCGGTGCAACAGGCCGTCGCCGACCCGCACGACCGGGTTCCGGCCATCGTGACGTTCCTCACGGCGGCGTCCGGCATCGCGTTCTTCGGCATCAGCGCCGCCTTCTGGGCGCTGGTCGCGGGGCTCGTGGTGCGCGCCGCGCTGCGACTCGGGCGGCGCTGACGGGCGGCGCCCCCGGCATCAGGCGATCTCGCCGCCCACAAGCGGGCGCCCGTCGTCGGATGTGAGGCTCACATCGATCGCGATCTCGAGGGCGCGCACGATGTCGGCGAGGGCGAGCGCCGGCGCACCTGCGGGCGCGGTCTCGGTCGACCACGGCACGTGCACGAACCCGGCACGCACGTCCGCGCGGTCGGCCGTCGCATCCAGCACGGTGTACATCGCCGCGTTGCACACGAAGGTGCCGGCCGTGAGCGACACGGAGGACGGCACGGATGCCGCGGCCACCGCCGCCGCGATCCGCTTGACCGGAAGCGTGGCGAACCGTGCGTCTGGTGCGCCCCCGACGACGACGGCGTCGGTCGGCTGCACCCCCGCATTGTCGGGGATGCGGGCATCGGCGAGGTTGAGGGCGACCCGCTCCGGCGTCACCGCCGAGCGGCCGCCGGCGAGGCCGGTGGCGATCACGACGTCGGGGGAGTGCCGCTCGATCAGGACGCGCAGGCGGGCCGCGGCATCCGCGAACGTCACCGGCAGCACCTCGACGATCAGCGTCTCGGCGCGATCCCACCGCGCGGCGACCGCGCGCACGGCGTCACCCGAGGGGTTCGCGGAGTCGCCCGCGAACGGCTCGAACCCGGTCAGCAGCACGGTCGTCATCGCTCCAGGGTAGGCGGCGGGCGGCGGCATCCATCGTCCTAGACTGGGGGATCGTGGTGACCCGTCTCTCGACCTATTTCCTGCGCACGCTGCGCGAAGACCCGTCGGACGCCGAAGTCACGAGCCACAGGCTGCTCGTGCGCGCCGGCTACATCCGCCGCCAGGCGCCGGGCATCTTCGCCTGGCTCCCGCTGGGCCTGCGCGTGAAGGCGAAGGTCGAGCAGATCATCCGCGACGAGATGTCGGCCGCGGGCGCGTTCGAGGTGCACTTCCCCGCGCTGCTGCCGCGTGAGCCCTACGAGGCCACCGGTCGCTGGGAGGAGTACGGCGACGGCATCTTCCGCCTGAAGGACCGCAAGGACGCCGACTACCTGCTCGCCCCCACTCATGAAGAGGTCTTCACGCTGCTCGTGAAGGACCTCTACTCGTCGTACAAGGATCTGCCGCTGACGATCTACCAGATCCAGGACAAGTACCGCGATGAGGCGCGGCCCCGCGCCGGCCTCCTCCGGGGGCGTGAGTTCACGATGAAGGACGCGTACTCGTTCGACCACACGGACGCCGGGCTGGATGCCTCGTACCAGGCGCAGCGCGACGCGTACGAGCGCATCTTCCAGCGCCTCGGGCTCGAGTACGCGATCGTGCAGGCCGACGCGGGTGCCATGGGCGGCTCGCGCTCGGAGGAGTTCCTGCACCCGACCCCGGTCGGCGAGGACACCTTCGTGCGCTCGGAGGGCGGCTACGCCGCGAACGTGGAGGCGTTCACCACGACGGCGCCCGCGCCCGTCCCGTTCGACGGGCTGGGTGGGCCGGTGGTCTTCGACTCGCCGAACACGCCGACGATCGACACCCTCGTCGCGCACTCCAACGCCGTGCTCGATGGCACGTACACCGCGGCCGACACCTTGAAGAACGTCGTGCTCGCGCTGACCCATCTCGATGGCACGCGAGAGCTCGTCATCGTCGGGCTTCCCGGCGACCGTGAGGTCGACGACAAGCGTGCCGAGGTGGCGTTCGCACCCGCCGCGGTCGAGGCCGCGACGGCCGAGGACTTCGAGAAGAACCCGCTCCTGGTCAAGGGCTACATCGGACCGTGGTCGCCGACCGGTGCGGTGCTGGGCGAGGAGTCGGCCACCGGCATCCGCTATGTCCTCGATCCGCGGGTCGCCGACGGCTCCGCGTGGATCACGGGTGCCAACATCGACCAGAAGCACGTGCACTCCCTCGTCGCCGGCCGCGATTTCGTCGCCGACGGGTTCGTCGAGGTCGCCAACGTGCGCGACGGCGATCCGGCACCCGACGGCTCGGGCCCGGTCACGCTCGCCCGCGGCATGGAGATCGGGCACGTCTTCCAGCTCGGCCGCAAGTACGCGGAGGCGCTCGGCCTGAAGGTGCTCGACGAGAACGGAAAGCTCGTCACCGTCACGATGGGCTCGTACGGCATCGGCGTCACGCGCATCCTCGCGATCATCGCCGAGCTCAACAACGACGATCGGGGGCTCATCTGGCCCGCGTCGGTCGCGCCCTTCGACGTGCACGTTGTCGCGACGGGCAAGGATGACGCGGCCTTCGCCCTCGCGGAGGAGCTCACCGCGGCACTCGAGGCATCGGGTCTCGACGTGCTCTACGACGACCGCCCGAAGGTGTCGCCCGGTGTGAAGTTCGGCGATGCCGAGCTCATCGGCGTGCCGCAGCTCGTCGTCGTCGGCCGCGGTGCGGCGACCGGCGAGGTCGAGCTCTGGGACCGCCGCAGCGGCGACCGTCAGGTCGTGCCGCTCGCCGACGCGGTCGCCCGGCTCACAACCCGCTGAGCGAGATCTTCAGAGCTTCGCCCAGCGAGTGCGCACGAACATGACGAGGCCGTAGGCGACGAGGCCGCTGCCGATCGCCGTGACGATGGCAGCACCGAGCGGCAGACGCAGAAGCGCGACAAAGGCGCCATCCAGTCCGCCCGCAGCGGCCGGGTCGACGGTGAGCGCAGCTATCGCCATGATCGCGCCGACGCTGATGAGCGCCGCGCCCTTTGCCACATACCCGACGACCGCGAGAGCCAGCGCGGCCCCACCTACCGGGCCCCGCGGGAAGGCGATGCTCTCGCGAAAGCCGCGAGTGAGCCCGCGCCATCCGAAACCGATCCCCACACCGGTAATGGCGGCGCCGAGCGCGCCGAGCAACCACGGCCCGCCCGGAAGCGAGAGGAGCGTCGCTCCCGTCGACTTCGCGGACTGCTCTGAGTTGCTCGCTGATCCGAGAGCGACTCCCGCTGCGAGCGCTCCGACTGCCAGATAGGCGGCCGCCTTCGACCATGCGGACACGAGTGCGCTCCATCCATTCCGTCGACGGTCCCAGAGGCCGTCGACGATGTACCAGAGCGTCAGCGCCCAGAGCGTCGCCGCGCAGGCCCACAGGAGCAGAACCCCACCGGGCAGCCGAGCGATGCCCTGAAGCGCTCCGGTCTGATCGGCTTCCGCCGCATGCCCCTGTGCGAGGGCGATCGCGAGGATGCCGATGCCGAGATGCACGAGCCCGCTCGCCGCGAACCCGACTCGCGCGACGACGCGGAACGCGGTCGACGAGTGGGCGGCGGCGGTCGCGTCGGTGGAGGGCACGATGCCACAGTACGACCGCAGGTGGGGGAACGCAGCGGAGCGGATCGCCCCGGCTCGAGGCATCCCGATCGGGTAACGTAGGGGGGATGCGTCGCCCCCGCGCCGCATCCCAGAACTGAAGAGGGAGGCCCCGTGGACATCGATCTCGGACTGCTGCGCACCGTGGAGCGCGAGCGGGAGATTCCGTTCGAGGAGCTCGTCTCGATCATCGAGCAGGCGATCCTCACGGCGTACGCGAAGAACAGCACGCCCACCGGCGTCCTCCCCGACGGCGCTCGCGCCCAGATCGACCGCAAGACCGGTCACGTCGCGGTGTTCGTGCCGCTGCGCGACGACGAGGACGCGGTGATCGGCGAGGAGGAGGTCACGCCCGACGACTTCGGTCGCATCGCCGCCTTCGCCGCCAAGCAGGTCATCAGCCAGCGGCTGCGTGACATCGCCGACGACGCGGTGCTGGGGGAGTTCCGCGGCAAGGAGGGCGACATCGTCGCCGGCGTCATCCAGCAGGGCCCGAACCCCCGCATGGTGCACGTCGACCTCGGCACGGTCGAGGCGATCCTTCCGCCCGAGGAGCAGGTGCCCGGCGAGGACTACGCCCACGGCTCGCGCATCCGCGTCTACGTCACGAGCGTCTCGAAGGGCACCAAGGGGCCCGCGATCACCGTCTCCCGCACGCACCCCGGCCTGGTGCGCAAGCTGTTCGCCCTCGAGGTCCCCGAGATCGCGTCGGGCGTCGTCGAGATCGTCTCGCTCGCGCGCGAGGCGGGTCACCGCTCGAAGATCGCGGTTCGCGCGAACGACCCGGCGATCAACGCCAAGGGTGCGTGCATCGGCGAGCTCGGCCGCCGCGTGCGCGCCGTCACGGAGGAGCTGGGCGGCGAGAAGATCGACATCGTCGACTACGACGCCGACCTCGCATCCTTCGTCGCGAAGGCGCTCTCGCCCGCCAAGGTCACCTCGAGCTTCGTGCTCGACGCGGGGACCAAGGCCGTGCGCGCCCTCGTTCCCGACTACCAGCTGTCTCTCGCGATCGGCAAGGAGGGCCAGAACGCCCGACTCGCCGCGAAGCTCACCGGGGCGAAGATCGACATCCAGCCCGACAGCATCCTCGAGGAGAGCTGACGGGGTAGGATGGAACCCGTACGGACGTGCGTCGGTTGTCGCACACGTGCTCCGCGATCCGCTCTCCTGAGAGTGGTGGCCCGCGGCTCCGAGCTCGTCGTCGACGAGCGCAAGAGTCTTCCGGGGCGGGGTGCGTGGGTGCATCCGACACTCGAATGCACGGATGCCGCCACCCGGCGGCGTGCGTTCGTTCGCGCCCTGCGCGTGTCAGGCCCGCTTGATACGCAGACCATCACCCAACACCTGCAGCGAAACGGCTGAACGGCTATGGACACAAAGTGAACGGCTCGAAATGAGACCCGTCCGCATCTAACGGTCTGCCCTGTCCGGGGTAGATCCCAGACAGGAGAATTGTGGCAAAACCACGCGTACACGAGATCGCCTCCGAGCTCGGCGTCGACAGCAAGATCGCCCTCGCGAAGCTGAAGGAGCTCGGCGAGTTCGTGAAGAGCCCGTCGTCGACGATCGAGCCCCCGGTGGCGCGAAAGCTCCGTGAGGCCCTGCAGGCCGATGGCACCGCCTCGGCCGCCCCGGCTGCGAAGCCGGCCGCCTCACGCCCCACCCCGGCGGCGCCCGCGCGGCCGCAGGCGCCCAAGCCCGCGGCATCCGCGGCCCCGGCCGCCCCGGCACCGTCGACGTCCGCTGCGGCACCCGCTCCCGAGGTGGAGCGCGCCGCGCCCGCGGCCGAGCGCCCCGCCGCCTCGTCGCGGCCCACTCCCGGTGGTGCGGCTCCGGCGCGACCGCAGACCCCGTCGGCTCCGGCCGCGCGCCCGCAGGGCGGCCAGGGCGGACAGGCAGCCCCGGCACCGCGTCCGGGAGGCGGCTCGCCGCGCCCCGGCAACAACCCCTTTGCGAGCGCGCAGGGCATGGGCCAGCGGCCCGCAGGCCCCCGCCCGGGCAACAACCCGTTCGCGAGCGCGCAGGGAATGGGCCAGCGCCCGACGCCCGGCAACATCCCGCGTCCCCAGGCCCCGCGTCCCGGTGCCCCGCGCCCGGGCGCTCCGCGTCCGGGTGGCGCGGGTCGTCCCGGTGGCGCCGGTCGTCCGGGCGCTCCGTTCCAGCAGCGCACCGGTGGTGCCGGACGCCCCGGGTTCGGCGGCGGCGCGGCACGTCCCGGTGGCGCCCCGGCAGCCGGCGGCTTCGCCGGGCGTCCCGGTGGTGGTGGCGGTCGCGGCCGTGGCCCCGGCGGTGGCACCGCGGGTGCGTTCGGCAAGGGCGGCGGCAAGTCCAAGCAGCGCAAGTCGCGTCGGGCGAAGCGTCAAGAATTCGAGATGAGGGACGCTCCGGTCGTCGGCGGCGTCAACGTCTCGAAGGGCAACGGCGAGATCATCCGTCTGCGCCGCGGCGCGTCGATCGCCGACTTCGCCGACAAGCTCGAGGCGCTGCGCGGCTACACCGTGCAGCCCGGCACGCTCGTGACCATCCTGTTCAACCTGGGTGAGATGGCGACCGCGACCGAGTCGCTCGACGAGGCCACCTTCGAGGTGCTCGGCGCGGAGCTCGGCTACAAGATCCAGATGGTCTCGCCCGAGGACGAGGACAAGGAGCTCCTCGAGGGCTTCGGTCTCGACCTCGAGGCCGAGCTGGAGGCGGAGAGCGAGGACGACCTCGAGATCCGGCCTCCCGTGGTGACCGTCATGGGTCACGTCGACCACGGTAAGACCCGACTGCTCGACGCCATCCGCCAGACCAACGTGGTCGCGGGCGAGGCCGGCGGCATCACGCAGCACATCGGTGCATACCAGGTCTGGACCGAGCACGACGGCATCGAGCGCGCGATCACCTTCATCGACACCCCCGGTCACGAGGCGTTCACCGCCATGCGTGCCCGTGGTGCGCAGGTGACCGACATCGCGATCCTCGTGGTCGCCGCCGACGACGGCATCATGCCGCAGACGGTGGAGGCCCTGAACCACGCCCAGGCGGCGGGGGTGCCGATCGTGGTCGCTGTCAACAAGATCGACAAGCCCGAGGCGAACCCCGCGAAGGTGCGCCAGCAGCTCACCGAATACGGACTGGTCGCCGAGGAGTACGGTGGCGACGTCATGTTCGTCGACGTGTCGGCCCGCCAGAACATCGGCATCCAGGACCTGCTCGACGCGGTGCTGCTCACCGCCGACGCCGGTCTCGACCTCACCGCGAACCCCAACAAGGCAGCGCGCGGTGTGGCCATCGAGGCCAAGCTCGACAAGGGCCGCGGCTCGGTCGCGACCGTGCTCATCCAGTCGGGCACGCTGCGTGTCGGCGACGCGATCGTCGCGGGCACGGCCTATGGCCGCGTGCGCGCCATGATCGACGAGAACGGCGACGCGGTCGAG
>NZ_LMPK01000034.1:134839-135759 GCF_001423825.1 Microbacterium sp. Leaf351 | reverse complement strand
CCTTCATCGTCACCGAGGAGGACCGCACCGCCCGCCAGATCGCTGAGAAGCGTGAGGCCGCGGAGCGCAACGCCGCCCTGGCGAAGGCTCGCAAGCGCATCTCGCTCGAGGACTTCACCCGTGCTCTCGAGGAGGGCAAGGTCGAGTCGCTCAACCTCATCATCAAGGGCGACGTGTCGGGTGCTGTCGAAGCGCTCGAGGAGTCGCTGCTCAAGATCGAGGTCGACGACTCGGTGCAGCTGCGCATCATCCACCGCGGTGTCGGTGCGATCACCGAGTCGGACGTGAACCTGGCGACGATCGACAACGCGATCGTCATCGGCTTCAACGTGCGTCCTGACACGAAGGCTCGCGAGCGTGCGGCCCGCGAGGGTGTGGACATCCGCTTCTACTCGGTCATCTACAACGCGATCGACGACGTCGAGCAGTCGCTCAAGGGCCTGCTCAAGCCGGAGTTCGAAGAGGTGCAGTCGGGTGTGGCGGAGATCCGCGAGGTGTTCCGCTCGTCGAAGTTCGGCAACATCGCCGGTGTCATCGTTCGCAGCGGCACCATCACCCGCAACGCGAAGGCCCGCGTCATCCGCGAGGGCGTCGTGATCGCCGATGGTCTCGCGATCGAGTCGCTGCGCCGGTTCAAGGACGACGTCACCGAGGTCAAGACCGACTTCGAGTGCGGTATCGGCCTCGGCAAGTACAACGACATCCAGGTCGGCGATGAGATCGAGACGACCGAGATGGTGGAGAAGCCCCGCAGCTGATCCGATTCCCGGCTCCGATGACGGATGCCTCGTGGCCCTCGCGGGGACCACGAGGCATCCGTCTCGGGCACGGACCGTCGAAGAGGCCCGCGGGCGAGGAGGACGACATGGCGAATGAACGTCAGGCGAGGATCGCCGACCGCATCAAGGTGCTGCTCGCGG
>NZ_LMPK01000034.1:132018-134791 GCF_001423825.1 Microbacterium sp. Leaf351 | reverse complement strand
CCGCGACCGGCATGCTGCGCAGCGACGTGGGTCGTCAGCTGGGCATCCGGCTGACGCCGACGCTCGAGTTCATCCTCGACGCGCTGCCGGACTCGGCCGGGCACATCGAGGATCTTCTGCGCGAGGCGCGTGAGCGCGACGAGGCCGTGGCGGGCATCGCCGTCGGCGCTCACTACGCGGGCGAGTCCGACCCCTACGTGAAGCCGCGGGTCGAAGACGACGACGAGGACTGAGCGCGCTCAGCGCGTCTGACGTCGCAGTGACAGCGCGGCGAGCACGACGACACCGAGGGTGAACAGGGCGACGACGCCGAGTTCGCGCAGGGCCGGTCCGGTATCGGTCGAGGTCGCGAGGTCGTGCAGCGCCTGCACGGAGTGCGACATCGGCAGCCAATCGCTGATCGCCCGGAGCACGTCCGGCATGCTGTCGCGCGGCACGATGACGCCGCCCAGGATCACCTGCGGGAACACGATCGCGGGCATGAACTGCACGACCTGGAACTCGGTCGCCGCGAACGCGGATGCCAGCAGGCCGAGCGTCGTGCCGAGAAGGCCGTTGAGGATGGCGGCCACGATCAGCAGTCCGATCGGGCCGGCGATCGTGAGCCCGCACACCCACACCGCGAAGGCGACGGCGATGAGCGCCTGCATCGCGGCGAGCAGCCCGAAGGCGAGAGCGTAGCCGGCGATGACGTCGCCCTTGCCCAGCGGCAGGGTGAGCAGGCGCTCGAGGGTTCCGCTGCGTCGTTCGCGCAGCGTCGCGATGCTCGTCACCAGGAACATGACGATGAACGGGAACAGGGCGAGCAGCGCCGGTCCCACCTGATCGAACGTGTGGGCGTCGTCGAAGACCCACGCGAGCAGACCGAGCAGCAGCGAGGGGACGAACAGCAGCAGCACGATCGTGCGTGGGTCGTGGCGGATCTGGGTCAGCACCCGGCCCGCGGTCACGAGGGTGAGGAGCGGGTTCATGGGGTGTTCCGTTCGACGAGGGCCAGGAACGCCGCGTCGTGGTCGCTCGTTGCGGTTTCGGCGAGCAGTCCATCGGGCGTGGTGTCGGCGATGAGCCGCCCGTCGTGCAGGAGGAGGAGCCGGTCGCATCGCCGTGCCTCATCCATCACGTGGCTCGAGACGACGACCGTCGTGCCGTCGTCGGCGAGCGACCGGAACAGTGCCCACAGGTCGCGGCGCAGCAGCGGATCCAAGCCGACCGTGGGCTCGTCGAGCCCGAGGATGGGCGGGCGGCCGACGAGGGCGATCGCGAGCGACACCCGATTTCGCTGACCTCCCGACAGACGCGAGACGAGCGCTCCGCGGAAGGCGTCGAGATCGACGGCCGAGATGGCGGCATCCGCGTCGGCACGGGAGCTGCCGCGCACCCGGGCGAAATAGCGCACATTCTGCTGCACCGTCAGGTCGTCGTAGATCGCCGAGCTCTGCGCCATATAGCCGATCCGGCCGCGCAGCGGTCGGCTCCCGGCGGGTTGTCCGAGCACGGTCGCGCTGCCTCGGGTGATGCGCTGCGCGCCCACGATCGAGCGGATGAGCGTCGTCTTTCCGCTGCCCGACGGCCCGAGCAGGCCGACGAGCTCGCCGGGTGCGAGTGCGACATCGATGCCATGAAGGATGCGCGTACGACCGCGCCGCACCGCCAGATCGTGTGTGACCACCGCCACCGTGCTGTCCACACCACGACATTCCCACGCGGGGTACGTGAGAGCAATGGGATGCCGCCGGAAGAATGCGGGCGGCAGCACCCTACGCCGGCAGTCGCAGCAGGCCGTCGGGCGTCGTCTCCGCGAGACCGTCGGCGAGCAGGGTGCCGATCGCGCGGTCGCGCTGCGCGGCATCCGGCCAGTCGGCGATGACGGCGTCGACGGGCACACCCTCGGGGGCGGCGTCGCGCAGCACCGCCATGACGGCGCCGCGGGCCTGACGGTCGCTTCCCTCATACCGGGCTTGGCGACGGCGGGTGTCGCCGGTGTCGGGGTAGCCCGCCGCGCGCCACGCGCACAGCTCCCGCACGGGGCAGAGGTCGCAGCGGGGCGTACGCGCGGTGCAGACGACAGCGCCCAGCTCCATGGCCGCCGCGTTCACTGTCGCCGCCGCCGCGCGATCCTCCGGAAGGATCGCCGCCATCCGGTCGAGGTCGCTTCTCGCCGGCGGCCCGGGCTGGGACCTTCCGTCGACGGCGCGCGCGAGCACGCGCCGCGTGTTCGTGTCGACGACCGGATGCCTGTCGCCGTAAGCGAACACCGCCACGGCGCGAGCCGTGTAGTCGCCGATGCCCGTGAGGGCGAGCAGGGCGTCGACGTCGCGCGGCACGACGCCGTCGTGCCGGTCGCGGATCTCGACGGCCGCCCGGTGCAGCCACAGCGCTCGCCGCGGATAACCGAGGTTCGCCCACCGCTGCACCGCCTCCGCGGGCGATGCCGCCGCGAGCGCGGTCGGTGTCGGCCACGTCACGAGCCAGGCCTCGAGCAGCGGGATGACCCGGTTCACGGGTGTCTGCTGCAGCATGAACTCGCTCACCAGGACGCCCCACGCCCCGAACCCCTGCGCCCGCCACGGCAGGTCGCGCGCGTTGCCGCGGTACCAGTCGACGAGGGCGGCGGCGAGGGGGGTCACCGACCCAGCGTAGAAGGTGCGCGGGCGGGGGATGCGGCATCCGTCGCCGTAGGCTGGGGACATGCGCCTGGCCTCCACCCCCGTCGTCGAACTGCAGCGTCAGCTGCGTGACGAGGTGCGGCAGCACTACCCGGCGGGCCGCATTG
>NZ_LMPK01000034.1:120644-131998 GCF_001423825.1 Microbacterium sp. Leaf351 | reverse complement strand
GTTCGCCGAAGCGGATGTCGCGGTCTTCCGTGCGTCCCTCGACGACTTCCTCCGCCCGCGGGCCGAGCGCTACGCGCACGGCCGTGACTCGGCTGTCGGCTTCTACCGCGACACCTACGACATCCCGACCTTCCGCCGGGTGCTGCTCGACCCGTTCCGTGACGGCGCGCGCACGTCGGGTGCGACCGGGTTCCAGCTCGCCGCGTTCGATCACCGCCGCGACGCACCCCTGGAGGCGCGGTGGACGACCGGTCCCGCGGACGCGGTGCTCATCGTCGACGGCATGTTCCTGCAGAGCCCCGAGACGCAGGGCATCTGGAACTGGACGGTGTGGCTGGAGGCGCCGTTCGCGGTCGCCTACGCCCGGGTGTCCGAGCGCGACGGCACCGATCCCGACCCCGACGCCCCTGCGAACGCCCGCTACCGCGGCGGGCAGGAGCTCTACCTGCGCGAGGCGCGGCCGTCGGCGGCGGCCTCGGCGATCGTCGACAACACCGACCCCGCCCGCCCGCTGCGCGCCTACCGGGACTTCTGCTGATGGCCGCCGACGTCGCCTCGCCGTCGGGCATCCTCCTCGTCGACAAGCCGCAGGGCATCACGAGCCACGACGTCGTCTCCCGTGCCCGTCGCGCGCTCGCGACCCGGAAGATCGGTCACGCGGGCACGCTCGACCCCATGGCGACAGGCCTGCTCGTGCTCGGCGTCGGCAGCGCGACCCGACTGCTCACCTACCTCGTCGGGCTCGACAAGACCTATGAGGCGACCATCCGGCTCGGCGAGTCGACCGACAGCGACGATGCCGACGGCGTGCGCACGGCGGTCGCCGATCCGGCGGCGATCGCTGCCGTGACGGATGCCGCGGTGCAGGCCGGGATCGCCCGGCTCACCGGGGAGATCGACCAGGTGCCGAGCACCGTGTCGGCGATCAAGGTCGCCGGTCGTCGCGCCTACGACCTGGCGCGGGCCGGGGAGGAAGTCGTGCTCGCCTCTCGGCGGGTCACGATCTCCCGGTTCGAGGTCATCGCCCTGTGCCGCACGGAGGGCGTCATCGACCTCGACGTCGTGGTGGACTGCTCGAGCGGCACATACATCCGTGCCCTCGCGCGCGACCTCGGCGCCGCCCTCGCGGTGGGCGGGCATCTGACGGCGCTGCGGCGTACCCGCATCGGCTCGTTCGACGTCGCGGATGCGGCATCCGCCGATGACATCGCCCCCGCGCGCCTCGTGCCCGCCGCCGACGTCGCGGCGGCCGTGCTGGGGGCGCTGCCGGTGACGGCCGACGAAGCCCGCGATCTGCGCCACGGAAAGCGGCTCGAGGGGGCGGCCGACCGGCTCGGCGGGGCCGTGCGCGCCGCCATCGCCCCCGACGGGGTGCTCGTCGGCATCGTCGAACGTCGGGGCGCCGACATCAAGAGCGCGATGAACATGCCCGAGGAGGCATCCGCATGATCCTGTGGTTCTCGCTCGTGCAGGTGGCCGTGGCATCCGTTGCCGGTCTGCTGTGTATCGTGCTCGGACTCGTGGGTCGACGGCCGTCCGACCTGTCGGTCGGGTCACTCGCGCTCGTCGAGCTGCTCCTGCTCGCACAGGTCGTGACCGCGCTCATCGCCCCGGCCGTCGGCAACACGCCGAGCGGAAGCGTGCTGGAGTTCTGGGTGTACGCGATCTCGGCGGCTCTCCTGCCGCCTGCCGCCGTCTTCTGGGCACTGTTGGAGCGCAGCCGGTGGAGCACGGTCGTCATGGGCGTCGGAGCGCTCGCCGTCGCGGTGATGGTGTGGCGCATGGAGGTCATCTGGACGCTGCAGGGGTCCTGATGCGAGACGCCGGGCACGTGTCCGGGCCCGAATAGGATGGAGCCGCCATGCCGATCATCTCGTCCGAGCCCGCGTCCGCCCGCACCTCCCGTACCCGTATGACGGGGATCGGTCGCGTGCTGGTCATCGTCTACGGCATCTTGGCGCTCGGGGCGACGGGACGCTCGGTGGTGCAGATCATCCAGGACTTCCAGGCCGCTCCGGTCGCCTATGCGCTCTCTGCCGTCGCCGCGGTCGTCTACATCCTCGCGACGCTCGCCCTCGTGTTCTCGGGATCGCGAGGCTGGTATCGCGTCGCGTGGATCGCGATCAGCTTCGAGCTCGCCGGCGTGCTCATCGTCGGCACGCTGAGCATCGTCGACCCGGCGCTGTTCCAGCATCCGACCGTCTGGTCGATCTACGGCATCGGCTACGTGTTCGTTCCGCTGGTGCTGCCGTTCTTCGGTCTCTGGTGGCTGCGCCGCCACCGTCCCGACGCGGAGAGCGCCTGATGCTCGTGTTCCGTTCGCCCGCCGAGGTGCCGGACGGATTCGGTCCGTCGGTCGTCGCGGTGGGCAAGTTCGACGGCGTGCACGCGGGGCACCGGGCGGTGCTCGATCGTGCCCGAGCGGATGCCGCGGGCACCGCGAAGGTCGTGGCCGTCACCTTCGACCGCAACCCGCTGGCCGTGCTGCGGCCCGACGCCTGCCCGCCGAGCCTCACCGGCGTGCCCCAGAAGCTTGAGCTGCTCGCCGAGACCGGCATCGACGCCGTCCTCGTGCTCACGTTCGACCGTGACCTCGCCGATCTCGAGCCGGAGCGATTCGTCGACGCCGTGCTCGGTCCGCTCGGGATGCGCACGATCCTGGTCGGCGGCGACTTCCGCTTCGGGCGCGGCGGCGTCGGCACCCCGCAACTGCTCGCCGAATTGGGCGCCGCGCGGGGGTTCACCGTTGACGTCATCGACGATGTGCGCGCCCGCGCGGGGGAGCGCCGGGTGTCCTCGACGTGGGTGCGTGAGGCGCTCGCCGACGGCGACATCGCCACGGCGACACGGCTGCTCGGGCGCGCCCCCTCGGTCTGGGGCGAGGTCGTACACGGACTCAAACGAGGTCGCGAGCTCGGCTTCCCTACGGCGAACCTCGGCGGCCGCACGGCGGGGGTGGCACCGGCGGACGGCGTGTATGCGGGGTGGCTTCTCGTGCGAGAGCCCGGCGGTGACCACCGTTATCCGGCGGCGATCAGTGTCGGCACGAACCCGACGTTCGATGACGTCGACCAGCGCCAGGTCGAGGCGTATGTCCTCGACGAGCATGACCTCGACCTCTACGGCGCATCCGTGGAGGTGCAGTTCACGGCCCGCATCCGCGGGATGGTCGCATTCGACGGCATCGATGCGCTCATCGAGCGCATGACGGCGGATGTCGCGGAGGTGCGCGCCATCCTCGCCTGAGCCGCGGTCAGGTGCGCTGCGGATCGCGGATCGCGATCGCGGACACCACCGCGCCGCCGGTGAAGAGTGCGGCCGCGAGGATCGCGGTGGCGTGGAATCCCGCGACATCGAGGGATCCGCCGGTCACGACGCCGAGCAGCGCCACCGTCACGAGCCCGGCGATCCTCGCGTCGGCGTTGTTCACCGCCGAGCCGACGCCGGCGTGATCGGCGCCCGCGGCGCCCAGCACCGCCGAGGTGAGCGGAGCGACGGTGAGGGAGAGCCCGACTCCGAACAGCACCACCGCCGGCAGCACCTGCGTCAGGTAGTCGACCGGTGTGCCGACGGTGAGCAGCAGTATCATCGCCGCCGCGCACACGAGCGGCCCCGCTGCCATGAACCGGCGCGGGCCGAATCGGGAGGCGGCCGCGCCGGCGAACCGGCTCGTGGCGATCATGATCACCGTCGCCGGCAGGGTCGCGAGGCCGGCCAGGGTCGCACTGAAGCCGCCGGTCTCCTGCAGGAAGAGCCCCAGCGCGATGCCGTTGAGCGACAGGGCGCCGTAGATCGCGAGCGTGGCCAGATTCCCCGCCCAGAAATTCCGTCGTCGGAACATGCCGAGGGGCAGGAGTGGGTCGGGGGTCGATCGCTCGCGGACGAAGAATCCCGCGAGGGCGATCACCCCGATCGTGAGAGCGCCGGCGACCAGTGGATGCGCCCACCCGAGTCTGGGCTGCTCGATGAAGGCGAGCACGACGCCGCCCAGCCCCAGGGCGCACAGCACCGCGCCCGCGACATCCACCCGGCCGCCGCGTCGTTCGTCGACGAGTCCGCCGCGTGCGAGGAGCACCAGGGCGGCGGCGAGGGGAACCACGTTCACGAGGAACACGGCACGCCACGACAGATGGTCGACGAACAGTCCGCCCAGCACCGGACCGACGAGCGTCGCGGCGGTCGTGAACGCCGTCCACGTGCCGATCGCGCGTCCGCGCGTGTCGTCGTCGAAGTGCGCGGTGATGATCGCGAGCGAACTGGGCACGAGAAGAGCTCCGCCCACGCCCTGCAGCGCGCGTGCGGCGATGAGGAAGACCGGGTCGGGGGAGGCTGCCACGAGCACCGAGGCGACGCCGAACACCAGGAGACCGATGCGGAGCACGACGACACGTCCGAGGACGTCGCTCAGGGCTCCTGCGGTGAGGATGAACGCACCGAGGGTCAGCAGGTAGGCGTCGACCATCCATTGCTGCGTGACGAGTCCGCCGCCGAGCTCGCGCTCGATCGCCGGCAGGGCGACGTTCACAACGGTGGCGTCGAGGAACGACACCGCCGAGGCGAGCACAGCGATGGCCATCACCGTGCGATCGGACGCGCGTGGGGGGACGCTCACCCGCCCACAGTAGTGCGGGCTGTGGACACCAGGACGACCATCGTGCGCTGCGCTCGTAGCATCCGAGCAGGAGGTGGGCGATGCGACTCACGATCAGGCTGCTCGTGGCGACTGCGGGGTCGGTCGCCGTCGCAGGCCTGATCGTCGGGTGTCGGCCCGACGCCCCGGCGCAGCCCCCTCCGACACCGTCGACGGAGGTGTCGGTGATCCCTCGCCCCGCCCCGGCGTCGCCGTCGCCCATCGAGACCCGGCTGCCGCAGGACGTCGGCCGATGACGGCGACCTGTCTGCGCGTCGTCGATCGGGTCCGACGCTCGGCGCCGATCGGCTAGACTGATCACGGCCCCCGCCGCGCACCGACACTCGTCACACCGTGCGGAAGCGAGGCGCCGCCCGCCCGCCGACATCCGATCTCCACGGATGGCCGCGGCAGCAGTTACCGGTGCTCGACCGTCGCAGGTCGACGCTTTCGGATTCGACGCTCAGGAGGAGCATGCCGACCACGGCAGCCGCTCAGCGGCAACGACGCTCGTCGTCCCGTCGAGACGACGACGCGCCCATCATCCCGATCCTCGCCCGCAAGGTGCGTGAGGTCGAGGCCAAGGCGCAGCGCGGGAAGCTCGGCCCGACCAACCGCGTGAAGTTCCAGGTGATCGCCTTCCTGGTTCGCGAAGAGCGCGCCCGGGTGAAGGCCGACACCGCGCTCGCCACTGACGTGCGCGCCGAACTGCTCAAGCGCCTTGACGGCGTGGCGACGATCCTCGCGAAGACCGCCGCCCGCGACACCTCGCTCATCCAACTGCTCGAGGTCGATCAGGCGACGTCGCCGGTGGCGCGCCGCATGCGCCGCGACTGGCTGCTCGAGTCGGGTGCCGAGCTCGCTCCCGACGAGCTGATCATCACGGATGCCGCCCCCGCCCCGGCCCCGGTCGTTCCGGCCGCGCTCGCCGAGCGTCAGGTGACGCCCGCCCAGGTGGAGTCGCGGCAGATGTCGAACCCGTTCCTCGCCCCCGACCTGACCTCCCGCCCCGCGGTCGACGCGCCGCGGCGCCGCCTCGACGGCTGGGAGCTGATGGGCCCGCTCTACAAGGCGTTCGAGACGGGTGCCGGCGGCGGATCGGCGTGCATGCCGCTGCCGCCCGTGCCCGAGTTCGACCGGCTCTCACCCAAGGGGCTCGAGGTCATGCCGCACCAGTCGCGGTTCCTCGAGGCCGTGCGCGAGGGGCACCGCACGTTCCTGCTGGCCGACGAGCCCGGCCTCGGCAAGACGGCCGAGTCGGTGCTCGCGGCATCCGTCGCAGGGGCCTATCCGCTACTGGTCGTCGTGCCCAACGTCGTCAAGATGAACTGGGCGCGCGAGGTGGCCCGCTGGACGCCGCAGCGTCGCGCGACCGTCATCCAGGGCGACGGCGAGGACGTCGACGCCTTCGCCGACGTCTTCATCGTGAACTACGAGATCCTCGATCGTCACCTGTCGTGGCTCAGCGAGCTGGGTCTGCGCGGCATGGTGGTCGACGAGGCGCACTTCATCAAGAACCTCACCTCGCAGCGGTCCCAGAACGTGCTCGCCCTCGCCACCCGCCTGCGCGAGCGCACCACGAACCCGCTGCTGCTCGCGCTCACCGGAACGCCCCTGATCAACGACGTCGAGGACTTCGACGCCATCTGGCGTTTCCTCGGCTGGACCAACGGGCAGAAGCCGGGCACCGAGCTCATGGCGAAGCTCGACGAGACGGGCTTCACGCCCGCCGACAAGGCGTTCTACCCGGAGGCGCGCAGCGCGGTGATCTCGATGGGCATCGTGCGGCGTCTGAAGACGGATGTCGCCGCCGACCTGCCCGACAAGCTGATCGCCGACCTGCCGGTGCAGCTCGACGACGAGTTCGGCCGGTCCATCCGGCAGGCCGAACGCGAGCTCGGCGAGCGCCTCGCCGCGCACTACCGCCGGGTCGTCACGGCCCGCGCCGACCGCCACGGCACCACGGTGCCCGCCGGCGAGGTCGACGAGGACGTCATCCGCATGGTCGCCCAGCACGAGCTCGACGAGTCGAAGGCCGCCGGAACGGGCTCGGAGAACGTCTTCACGATGGTGCGTCGCATCGGGCAGGGCAAGGCCCAGCTCGCCGCCGACTACGCCGCCCAGTTGCAGCGCTCGGTCGGCAAAGTCGTGTTCTTCGCCAAGCACATCGACGTCATGGACCAGGCCGAGGCGCACTTCGCCGCCGCGGGCGTGCGTGCTGTCTCGATCCGCGGCGACCAGACCTCGGTCGCCCGCCAGGAGGCGATCGACGCGTTCAACAACGACCCGGGCGTCGGCATCATCGTGTGTTCGCTGACCGCGGCCGGCGTCGGCGTGAACCTGCAGGCCGCCTCCAACGTGGTGCTCGCCGAGCTCAGCTGGACCGCGGCGGAGCAGACGCAGGCGATCGACCGCGTGCACCGCATCGGACAGGACGAGCCGGTCACCGCCTGGCGCATCATCGCCGCCCACACGATCGACGCGAAGATCGCCGAGCTGATCGACTCGAAGCAGTCGCTCGCCCTGCGCGCCCTCGACGGCGTCGCGGTCGAGCCCGGGTCGAGCGACTCCGTGCAGCTCGCGGCGCTCATCCACGTGCTGCGCCAGGCGCTCGGCGCCGCCTGACCGCATCTGTGTGCACGGCCCCGGGGCGACCGCATCGGTCGTCTCGGGGCCGTGTGGCACCCACGAGGCATCCGGCGATACAGTCGGGAGGGCAACGTCGCCTGTCTCCCCGGAAGCTCCACACCCGGAAAGCAAGGATCACAGCATGAAGATCGGCATCCTGACCAGCGGCGGCGACTGCCCCGGCCTGAACGCGGTCATCCGCGGCGTCGTGCTCAAGGGCACGACGAACTACAACATCGAGTTCGTGGGCATCCGCGACGGGTGGCGCGGCGTCGTCGACGGCGACTTCTTCCCGCTGACCCGCCACGAGGTGAAGGGTCTGTCGAAGGTCGGCGGCACGATCCTCGGCACGAGCCGCACGAACCCCTACGAGGGCCCCCGGGGCGGTGCCGAGAACATCGCGAAGACGCTCTACGGACACCGCATCGACGGCATCATCGCGATCGGCGGCGAGGGCACCCTCGCCGCTGCCGACCGCCTCTCGAACGACGGCATCAACGTGCTCGGCGTACCGAAGACGATCGACAACGACCTGCGCGCGACCGACTACTCGTTCGGCTTCGACACCGCCGTCAACATCGCGACCGACGCGATGGACCGCCTGCGCACCACCGGCGACTCGCACCAGCGCTGCATGGTCGCCGAGGTCATGGGGCGTCATGTCGGCTGGATCGCCCTGCACGCGGGCATCGCCGCGGGTGCGCACGTGATCTGCATCCCCGAGGTGCCCATGTCGATCGACGAGGTCTGCGAGCTCGTCAACAAGGCGCACAGCCGCGGGCGCGCCCCGCTGGTCGTCGTGTCCGAGGGCTTCAAGCTCACCGGCATGGAGGAGGCCTTCAGCGACAAGGGGCTCGACGCGTTCAACCGCCCCCGACTCGGCGGCATCGGCGAGGTGCTCGCGCCCGAGATCGAGCGCCGCACCGGCATCGAGACCCGCGCGACCGTGCTCGGTCACATCCAGCGCGGCGGCTCGCCGTCGGCGTTCGACCGTGTGCTGGCGACGCGTCTCGGCCTCCACGCGGCCGACGCCGTCGTCGACGGCGCCTGGGGTCAGATGGTGGCCCTGCGCGGCACCGACATCGTGCGCGTGCCGTTCGCCGAGGCGCTCGGCGAGCTCAACACCGTTCCGCAGTACCGCTTCGAAGAGGCGGCCGCGCTCTTCGGGTGAGTGATGACGGGATGCCGCGGCCCGCGGCATCCCGTCACGTCATCGTCTGCTCAGGCGTCGGCCTCGGCGCCCGACGGAACCCCGTCGCCGAGCACGTCGAGCAGCCACGCCAGTTCGAACGCCCGCTCACGCCAGGCGCTGTAGCGCCCCGAGACGCCGCCGTGGCCGGCGACCATCTCGCAGCGAAGCAGCGCGTCGGCGCCGACCTCGCGCAAGCGCGCCACCCACTTGGCCGGCTCGACGTACAGCACGCGGGTGTCGTTGAACGAGGTGACCGCGAGGATGCGCGGGTACCTCACGCCTTCGCGCACGTTCTCGTAGGGCGTGTAGGACTTCATGTACGCGTACACGTCGGCGTCGTGCAGCGGGTCGCCCCACTCGTCCCATTCGATGACGGTGAGCGGGAGCGACGGGTCGAGGATCGTCGTCAGCGCGTCGACGAACGGCACATCGGCGAGCACACCGGCGAACAGCTCGGGGGCGAGGTTCGCGATCGCTCCCATGAGCAGGCCGCCGGCGCTGCCGCCCTCGGCGACGAGGTGCTCGGGTCGGGTGTAGCCCGCGTCGACCAGGTGGCGGGCGACATCCACGAAATCGGTGAACGTGTTGCGCTTGTGCAGCAGCTTGCCGTCCTCGTACCACTGGCGGCCCATCTCGCCCCCGCCGCGCACATGGGCGATAGCGAAGACGACGCCCCGGTCGAGCAGCGACAGGCGTGGCACCGAGAACCCGGGGTCGATCGTCGCCTCGTACGACCCGTAGCCATACAGGTGCACCGGGCGCGGTGCGGCGCCGGGCTCGCCGAACGACCGCTTCCACACGAGCGAGACCGGCACCTGCACGCCGTCGGTCGCCGTCACCCACAGGCGGCGCTGCGCGTAGTCGCCGGGGTCGTAGCCGCCGAGCACGGGCTGCTGCTTGCGCAACGCCAGCGTGCGCGTGGCGACGTCGTAGTCGTACACGGTGCTCGGGGTCACGAATGAGCCGTAGCCGAGGCGCACGAGCGGCGGCGCCCACTCCGGGTTGCCGGCGGTGCCGACCGAGTAGAGCGGCTCGTCGAACGCGAGCTCGTCGACAGCGGCGGTCGCATAGTCGAGCACGCCGAGGCGGGCGAGCCCGTCGCGGCGGTAGCCGACGACGGCCCAGTCGCGGAACGTCGAGACGCCGAGGAGCCGCCGCCCCGGCTCGTGGGGGAGCACCGCGGTGCGCGGTCCCGCAGGATCGGACGCCGCGACCCGCACGAGCTCGAAGTCGAGCGCACCGTCGTTGTGGAGCACATAGAGCACGTCCTCGCCGTCGACGACCGCGTGGGACGAGTCGTACTCGACCCCCTCGCGCCGCGGCCACACGACGCGGGGCTGCGCGGTCAGGTCGTCGGCCGGCACGAGCCATTCCTCGCTCGTGATCGACGAGCCGAGCCCGATCACCAGGAAGCGGTCGCTGCGGGTGAAGCCCGCGTCGACCCAGAACCGTTCGTCGGGCTCGTGGAACAGACGACGGTCGGATGCGGCATCCGCACCGATCTCGTGCAGCCAGACGGTGTCGGGGCGCCATGCGTCGTCCACGGTCGTGTAGACGATGTGGCGTCCGTCGGGGGAGAGGGTGGCGCCGGCGAACGTGCCCTCGATGACGTCGGGAAGCGTCTCGTCGGTGTCGAGGTCGCGCACCCGCAGCGTGTAGCGCTCGTCGCCCTCGACGTCGACGCCGTAGAGCAGCAGCCGGCCGTCGGTGGAGACCTCGAACGTGCCGAGGGAGAAGAACTCCTGGCCGTCGGCCTCGAGGTTGCCGTCGAGCAGGATCTGCTCGCCGACGACGGGCTCGCCCGGCTCGAGCGCGGGCGGGGTCCAGTCGTCGGGCGAGCCGATCGGGGCGCGGCACTGGATGCCGTACTGCTTGCCTTCCTCGGTGCGCGCGTAGTACCACCACGCGCCGCGTCGCGTCGGCACCGAGAGGTCGGTCTCGAGCACGCGCCCCTTGATCTCCTCGAAGATGCGCTCCTGCACCGGCGCGAGATGGGCGGTGCGCGACTCCGTGTAGCGGTTCTCCGCCTCGAGGTGGGCGACGACCTCGGTGTCGTCCTTGGCGCGCAGCCATTCATACGGATCGTCCACCGCATCACCGTGGTGGGTGCGCACGTGGGTTCGACGGGGGGCGACGGGGGGAACGGATGCCGCGGCAGCGGCGGACGCATCGGTCACCCTGCCCACGCTATCCCAGCCCGCCGCGCCCGCGGCCGACCGCGCGTCGGTCGCCGTGCGTACGCTGGGGGCATGAGCTCCGTCTCCCTCGGTCAGTATCCGCCGGCGCTGCGCACGCTCATCCATCTCAGCGACACGCACTTCCTCGCCGGCAACCGTCCTCTCGGCGGTCGGTATGACACGTCAGCGAACCTCACCGCGACCCTCGCGCGCATCGACGCGATGCGCATCGCGCCGGACGCGATCGTGATCACGGGCGACCTCACCGACCTCGGCGAGCCCGAGGCGTATGCGTCGCTGCGAGCGGTCGTCGAACCGTTCGCCGCGCGCCTGGCCGCCCCCGTCGTGTGGGTCGCGGGCAACCACGACGAACGACCGGCGCTGCGTGCGGGGCTGCTCGACGCCGCGCCCACGGAGGAGCCCGTGACGGGCGTCTGGGACCTCGGCGGCCTCCGGCTCATCGCGCTCGACTCCACCGTGCCCGGGTGGCACCACGGCGAGCTCGGCGACGCGCAGCTCTCCTGGCTGCGCGATCTGCTCGCTCACCCCGCGCCGCTCGGCACCCTGCTCGCCTTCCACCATCCGCCGCTGCCGAGCCACGTTCCGCTGTTCGACATCCTGGAGCTCCGCGACCAGCCGGCGCTCGCCGAGGTGGTCGCCGGAACGGATGTGCGCGGCATCCTCGCCGGACATCTGCATTATTCGACGCACGGCACGTTCGCGGGTG
>NZ_LMPK01000034.1:109824-120634 GCF_001423825.1 Microbacterium sp. Leaf351 | reverse complement strand
GAACGGTATGGACGCCGGGCAGTCGTTCCACCTCGTGCACGTCTACGCCGACACGATCACCCACTCGGTCGTGCCGGTCGCCGGGGCCGAGGCCGGCGACTACTTCGACGAGGCATGGCTCGCACGCATGGCCGCGCTCGATCCCGCGCAACGCCTGGAGCAGTTCTCCCGCAAGCGCTGAGCGCGCGATTAGGCTCGAGGCATCCACCTTCAGCCGTGATCACACCCACAAGGACACCCCATGGCAACCGATGCAACGACGCATACCCACACCCGCACCGAGACGGACTCGCTGGGATCGATGGAGATCCCGGGCCACGCCTACTNCCCGGACCTCGTCACGGCGCTCGCGATGGTGAAGCAGGCCTCGGCGCGCGCGAACGCCGACATCGGGGTGCTCGATCCGGCCAAGGCCGACCTGATCGACCGCGCTGCGCAGCGGGTCATCGACGGCGACTTCCACGACCAGTTCGTCGTCGGTGTGATCCAGGGCGGCGCGGGCACGTCGACGAACATGAACGCGAACGAGGTCATCACCAACATCGCGCTCGAACTCGCGGGTCGTGAGCGCGGCGACTACGCGTTCCTGTCGCCCATCGACGACACCAATCGCAGTCAGTCGACGAACGACGTCTACCCGACGGCGGTGAAGATCGGTCTCTCGCTGACGCTCCGAAGCCTCCTCGACGAGCTGGCCAACCTGCGGCAGTCGTTCCTCGACAAGGCCGTGGAGTTCCACGATGTGCTGAAGGTCGGCCGCACTCAGCTGCAGGACGCGGTGCCGATGACGCTCGGGCAGGAGTTCCACGGCTTCGCCACGACCCTCGGCGAGGACTACAACCGACTCCGCGAGAACGCGTTCCTCATGTACGAGATCAACATGGGCGCGACGGCGATCGGCACGGGCATCACGACCCATCCCGGGTATGCGGCGGCGGTGCTCCACCACCTGCGTGAGATCACCGGCCTCGACCTCGCGACCGCCGATGACCTCGTGGAGTCCACGAGCGACACGGGCGCCTTCATGTCGTTCTCCGCGTCACTCAAGCGCAACGCGGTGAAGCTCTCGAAGATCTGCAACGACCTGCGTCTGCTCTCTTCAGGTCCGCAGGCCGGACTCGGCGAGATCAACCTGCCCGCGCGGCAGGCCGGCTCGAGCATCATGCCGGGCAAGGTGAACCCCGTGATCCCCGAGGTCGTGAATCAGGTCGCCTTCTCCGTCGTCGGCGCCGATATGACGGTCACGATGGCGGTCGAGGCGGGGCAGCTGCAGCTGAACGCCTTCGAACCCGTCATCGCGCACTCGATCTTCCAGTCGCTCACGTGGATGCGTCAGGCGATGTGGACGCTGCGCGTCAACTGCGTCGAGGGCATCACCGCGAACCGCGACCGCCTCGGTGCGATGGTCGGTGCCTCTGTGGGCGTGATCACTGCGCTCACGCCGTACATCGGCTACGCGGCCGCGGCGGCGCTCGCGAAGACGGCACTCATGACAGGGCGCAACGTCGCCGACCTCGTCGTCGAGGCGGGACTGATGTCGCGCGACGAGGTGACCAAGCAGCTGTCGCCCGCCCGCCTGTCGGGGCTGCAGACGATCACCGCCGCGATCCCCGTCATCGCGCCCGAGGACGCGCCGGTTCCGCCCGTCGGCTGACTCGACGTCGCGCCTCTTTCGGCTAACACTCAGGAACCGATATCGTCACGGTAGCGTCACGCAGTGGCGCTCTTGTATCGACCCTGAGAGGGATCCCATGTCCGAACCGCAGTACGCCCCGCCGCCCCCGCCGGCTCCCGCCGCCGCCGTCGAGCAGCCGGGCCGCACGCTCGGCATCGTCGCCATCGTGTTCGCGATCATCATGCCCGTGGTCGGCCTGATCCTTGCGATCGTTGCAAAGGTGCAGTCCAAGCGCGCCGGTGTGAAGAACACGCCCTCCACGGTGGCGCTGACGTTGAGCATCATCTTCATCGTGCTCGGCATCATCGTGGCCATCATCGTCGCGGCGGTCGGTGCGGCCGCCGCCGCCGCGCTGCTCCAGCAGTGTGCGACGCTCGGCACGGGCATCCACGATGTCAACGGTGTGACCATCACCTGCAACTGACACCCGCATCGACGAACGGCCGGCTCCCTCGGGGTCGGCCGTTCGTCGTGTGGGAGCGGTTGCCGCGTCAGTCGGTCATGCGGCAGTGCGTCGTGAGGGCGCCGATGCCGTCGATGCCGACCGTGACAGTGGAGCGATCGCGCAGGAAGATCTGCGGATCGCGCGAGTAGCCGGCCCCGCCCGGCGAGCCGGTCGAGATGAGCGTTCCGGGCAGCAGGGTCACGGACTGCGAGAGTTGGGCGATGAGGGTCGCGACCGACCGCACCATCTGCCCGGTCGAGGCGTCCTGCACGGTTGTGCCGTCGACGATCGTCCAGATGTGGAGGTCCTGCGGGTCGGGGATCTCGTCGCGGGTGACCGCGTAGGGGCCGGTGGGGGTGAAGCCGTCGAACGACTTGCACCGGCTCCACTGGGCCTCCGAGAACTGGATGTCCCGGGCCGTGATGTCGTTGACGACCGTGTACCCCCACACATGGTCGAGGGCGTCTGCGGCAGCGACGTCCTTCGCGTGTCGGCCGATGATGACACCGAGTTCGGCCTCGTAGTCGACCGACTCGCTGAGCGACCGGGGCCAGGAGGTCGTCTGCTCGTGTCCCGCGAGGGAGTTGGGCCAGAGCACGAACACCGTGGGCGTGGCATCCGTCTTCAATCCGAGTTCGCCTGAATGGGCGGCGTAGTTCAGGCCGACCGCGAGGATGACCGGCGGATCGTCGACGGCCGATGCGAATGCCACGCCCTCGAGCGAGGTCGCCGGCGCGGCCGGCGCCGCGGCGGCGATGCGGGCGAGCACGTCATCGCCGCCGGCGACGAGCTCGGAGAGGCGGGTCGGGGCGCCGGGGAACAGCTCATCGACGTAGACGGCGTCATCCTCCCGCACGAGAACGAGTCGGGGCTCCGTCGCCGCCGGGTGGAGCACGTGGGCGAAACGCATCTCTCCAGGCTAGTGCGGTCCCGCCTCTAGGCTGGGGCGATGGGGGATGCTGGCGGCGATCAGAATGACCGAAACCTGACCGAGGCCACTCCGCTCATCGGGGTCGAAGCGGAGCCCGGAGAGGCGATCCTGGCTGCGCCGCCAGCGATCGATGCGCGGATCCCCTCGTCTCGTGGACGTCGGGCCCGGTGGTGGGCGCTCGCTCTCGCAGCGCTGGCCGTCGCGGCGGTCGGGGCGTATCTGCTCGTCTTCGTCGGCATCGTCCCGTCGGTGGTCGCCGCTGCGCTCGCCGCCGTTCCGCTGGTGGGGACGTTGGCGGCGGTGCGAGCCGTCGATCGTGAGGTCCGGCAGCCGCGAAGTCTGCGGGTCTTCGCCGTGCTGTGGGGTGCGGGCGTCGCTGTACTCATCGCGCTCGGTGTGCAGGTGGTCTTCGTCGTCCTGGACATCCGGCCGGAATACGAGCTGATGCTGATCGTCGAGGCGCCGATCGTGGAGGAGGTGGCGAAAGGCTTGGGGGTGCTGCTCGTCCTCCTCTGCGCGCGGCGGGCCTTCGACGGTCCGCTCGACGGCGTCGTCTACGGGTCGGCGGTCGGCGCCGGGTTCGCCTTCAGCGAGAACATCACGTACTTCGGGGAGGCCATCGCCGACGGCGGGGCCATGTACGCCGGGATCCTGTTCGTCGCCCGCGGCGTGGTGACCCCGTTCGCGCACCTCATGTTCACGGCGGCAACAGGTTTCGCGCTGGGCCTGGCCGCGCGTCGCGGGATGCGGCTGCGCGGCGTGAGCGCGGCGTGGGTGCTCGGGCTTCTCGTCGCGATCGTGCTCCACATGGTCTGGAACGCATCGACTGCCCTGGGCGGCTTTGCGGCACTCGGGCTGTTCATCGTCGTCCAGGTGCCGTTGTTCGCAGCATTCGTGACCGTCGTCGTGCTGCTGCGACGAGCGGAGGCGAGCGCGGCCAGAGGGCGCATCGCCGAGTATGCGGCGGCGGGCTGGTTCACGCCTGGCGAGGCCCAGATGCTCTCGACGGCGTCGGGCCGACGCGCGGCCGTCGCGTGGGCCTCCGGATTCCCGCGGGATCGTCGTCGTGCGATGCGCATGTTCATCCGTGAGGCGAGTGTCCTCGCAGCTGTGCGCCAGCGGGTGGTGAATCGGCGCAACCCCCTCGATGTCGCGGACGAGCGGAGCCACCTGGATCGGATCGGCGCCGCCCGAGCGGAGCTGTTCGCGACGTGAGCGCATCCGATCCGGTGCCCCGCACAGACTCAGCGCCCGGTGCCGCGGCGATGCCTGCGTGTCTCCCGAGCGCTGAGTAGGTCTGGTGTCAGGATGCCCCGAGTCGCCGGACCTGTCAAGGGTGGGCCGATATGTCACACCCGCGCGCCGCGGCGTCGCGCGTGCTTGGATGGAGTCATGACTGACAACCGCACCAAGCCCGAGATCGACGCCCCTGAGGGTGACGCCCCGAGCGACCTCGTCATCCGCGACCTGATCGTCGGCGACGGGGCGGAGGCCAAGCCCGGCGACACCGTGACCGTCCACTACGTCGGTGTCGAGTTCACCTCCGGTGAGGAGTTCGACTCCTCGTGGGGTCGTGGCGAGAGCATCCAGTTCCCCCTGCGTGGCCTCATCCAGGGCTGGCAGGACGGCATCCCCGGCATGAAGGTCGGCGGACGCCGTGAGCTCGTCATCCCGCCGCACCTCGCGTACGGCCCCGCCGGTGGGCACTTCCTCGGCGGCAAGACGCTCATCTTCGTGATCGACCTGCTCGCCGTCGCCTGACCCGAGACATCCGGATGCCTCGTCCCCACGCGGGGGCGGGGCATCCGTCGTGTCAGCGGCCGTCATCTGTTCCGGCGACCGTCATCAGGAATTTTCCATTCTTGGGAATGCATGTTGCAGGATGGTGGTTGCACCCGCCAGACATCGCGATCCGCGCGACCATCCACATGGAGATGACATGACCGACACGACGCTCGAACTCCCCGGCTACAAGGCCGGCACCTGGGTCCTCGACCCCTCGCACAGCGAGGTCACCTTCTCGGTGCGCCACATGATGATCTCGAAGGTGCGCGGCACCTTCGGCGTCAAGGCCGCCACCATCGAGGCTCCGGAGAACCCGCTCGAGGCGAAGGTCACCGCCACCGTCGACGTCACCTCGATCGACACCAAGGACGAGGGTCGCGACCAGCACCTTCGCAGCGCCGACTTCTTCGACACCGAGACCTACCCGACGATCGAGTTCGTCTCCACCGGCGTGCGCCTCGAGGGCGACAAGTTCCTCGTCGACGGCGACCTGACGATCCGCGGCATCACCAAGCCGGTCACGTTCGACTTCGACTTCGGCGGCTTCGGCAACGACCCGTGGGGCAACTACAAGGCCGGCGCGACCGCCAAGACGGTCATCAACCGCGAGGACTTCGGCCTCACCTGGAACGCCGCCCTCGAGACCGGCGGCGTCCTCGTCGGCAAGGACGTCACCATCGAGCTCGACCTGCAGGGCTCGCTGCAGGCCTGATCGCCTTCCCGTGGACGGGGTGGATGCCGCGGCATCCACCCCGTTCGTCGTTTCCGGCGTCGTACGATGACGAAGACGCGAGCGTGAGCGGGGGATCGGGATGCGGGGGAGCGATGCAGCCTGGGCGCTGCGGATCGGACATGACGCGGTGCGAGAACGGCGGATCCATCGTCGCGGTGTGGTCGCGTGCACCCTGCTCCTCGCGTGCATCGCGCCGTTGTGGGCACTGCATCCGCTCGCCGCGGCGGCCGAGGCGGAGTGGATGGTGCAGGTCGGCGTGGGCGCCGCCGCGCTCGCTGCAGGTGTGACCTGGGTGGCGATCGTCGCCGACGGGCGCCGCCGATTGGAGGGCGAAGCGCTCCGTGCGCTCCGCGCTTCCAGCCCGTCGCTCACGACGGCGGAGCTCGCGCCCCATCTGCGTTCGATCGACGATTTCGACGCCTGGGCCGTGCGGCACGGTGTGCCGACCGACGGGGCGCAGTCATACGGGGCAATGGAAGACGCTTGGGAACCGAGCTTTCGCACGGACGTGCTGCCCGGCCGATCGGCCCAGTGGTGGAAGGACGCGGTGCTCGTCGCTGTGCTGGGCGGAGCGGTCGTCGCACTTGCCTCGATCGCGGTGGTCAACCTGGGGCCGCAGTGGTGGGCGTGGGGCTGGGGGATCGGTATGCCGATCGCGCTCGCCCTCTTCTTCGCCGGAGCACTGATGCGCATCGCCGCCGAAGTGCGCGTGCGGCGCGAATACCGCGCAGGCTACGCGACGACGGTCATGGACATGTGCGGACTCTCCTCTTCCCCGTTGTTCGCCGATGTGTTCACCGGCGTCGATCTGCTGGACGCGTCCACCGGTGGCGTCGTCGCAGCTGCGGGGCGTCGCCCGCTGAGTCGTGAAATGTTCATCGATCGTGTCGACACACTGCGTCGGGCGCGGGTAGTTCAGCCCTGACGGGGTGGATGCCGCGGCATCCACCCCGTTCGTCGTTTAACGCCGCAGGCGCAGCCGGTTCTGGGCGAGCAGGATGCCGAGGAAGACGATGAGTGCCCCGACGGGCTCCTGCCACGAGACGCCCTCGCCGAGCACGATGACGCCGAGCACGACGCCGACGACGGGCGTGATGTAGGTGACGGTCGATGAGCGGGTCGGGCCCCAGGCGCGCACGGTGTTCTGGTTCCAGACGTAGGCGACGCCCGTGCCGAGGAACCCGAGCAGCAGCATGCTGCCGACGACCCCCACGTCGAGGGTGATCGGGGTGAGCGCGACGACCGGGGTGAGGAGCAGCATGATGACCGCTCCGAGCCCGATGTTGAGCAGCGAGAACACGAGCGCGGACATGCCGGTGTTCGCGACGAAGCGGCGCATGTACGCGAGGCTGAATCCGTAGCAGGCGGTCGCACCGAGCAGTGCGAGCTGCGCGACGATGTCATGGCCGAGGTCGAGCCCCTGCCAGGGGCCGATGATGACGACCACGCCGAGGATGCCGACCCCGATGCCGACCAGCTGCACGGGCTTGAGACGCTCTACGCGGAACAGGAGCCCCGCCATGATCGCGGTCATGATCGGCGTCGTCGCGTTGTAGATGCTGCCGAGCCCGCTGCTGACGTGCTGCTCGGCCCACGCGAACAGCAGGTAGGGGGCGACGCAGAAGGTCACAGCGAGCATGAGCATGTGCCCCCACACGCGTCCGAATGCCGGCAGCCGCTCTCGGCGCCACAGCACGATGGCGGCGAGGGCGAGTGCACCGAGTACGAGACGGCTCCACACGATCTGCACCGGCGACAGGCCGGTGAGTCCGACTTTCATGAACAGGAAGCTGGCGCCCCAGACGATGCCGGTGAGGACGAACTGCACGGTCGTCGCCGCGGCGCGGGTGGGGGCCGGGGTAGGGGGAGCGGTGGTGGCCACCCCGGCACACTACGCGGGGGTGCGGACGCTGCACATCCCCTGCCACTGCGACGTCGGATATCCGCCGGAGAACGGCGGGATCGCGTCGATCAGGGCACGGGGTGCGCGGCGTCGTACGCGCGGAAGCCGGGCGACAGGCGCACGAGCACGGCGACGATCCCGATGATGAGGAATCCGCCGAGCAGCGGCGGGAACCACAGTGCGGTGAAGGTCGCGAGCGTGCCGGCGTAGAGGGCACCGATACGGGGTCCGCCGGCCACCACGACGGTGAAGATGCCCTGCAGGCGTCCGCGCATCGCGTCGGGCACGGCCGACTGCATCATGGTGGAACGGTAGATCGCGCTGACGTTGTCGGCGGCTCCGGAGACGGCGAGCACCGCGGCGCCCGCGGCGATCAGCACGACGTTCGGGGTGTTCGGGCCGACCGTCTCAGGCGCGAACGCGCCGAGGGCCGCGGCGGCGAGCACCGCGCCGAAGGCGAGGATGCTTGCGCCGTAGACGATGATCGACCGCTCGATCCCGAGGCCGTGGTGCCGATAGCGTGCGATCGGTCCCGACAGCAGGCTCGACAGCAGGGCGCCGAGCGCGACGGCGGCGGTGAGCACGCCCGTCGTGATCGCGCCACCTCCGAGCAGCACGGCGCCCACGGCGGGGAAGAGGGCGGTCGGCTGTCCGAACGTCATCGCGGTGATGTCGAGGATGTACTGCAGCCGGATGTTCCCGGCCTTCCGGAGGAATCCGAGCCCGTCGCGCAACGACTCGAGGCCGGGTCGCGCGATCGTGCCCTCGGGGCGCAGGCGCGGCAGGGTCCACAGGCCGAGGAACAGCGACGACATGAGCAGCACGTCGACCGAGTACGTCCAGGCGTACCCGACGGTCGCCACCAGCACGCCCGCGAGCGCGGGACCTGCCATCACCATGATGCCGACGGTCACGCCCTGCAGTGCGGCGGCCGCCGGGAGGAGGTCGCGGGGCAGCAGGCGCGGCGTGATGGCCGACCGTGTGGTCATGACGATCGAGTTGGCGGCGGAGTTCACGACACTCAGGAGGTACAGCGACCAGAGACTCTCGACCTGCGTCCACGCGAGTGCGGCGATGAGGGCTGTCGACACGAACGTGACGGATGCCGCGATGAGGGCGACTGCGCGCCGGTCGAACGCGTCGGCGAGCATGCCGCCGTAGAGGCCGGCGAGCACCATCGGGATGAGCCCGGCCACCGCGATCATCGACACCGCGAAGGTGTCGCCGGTGAAGTCGTAGACCTGCAGCATGACGGCGACGATCGTCAGCTGGCCGCCGAGGCCCGACAGGGTCGCTCCCACCCAGAGCCGCGCGAAGGCGGGCACCGTGGTGAGAGGGCGGATGTCGATGAATGCGCTGCGGCGGGCGTTCACGATCGGGTCGAGGGGGATGAAGACGAACGCACGCGTCGAGCCTAGTCGTGCCGGATGTCGCGGCCCGCTGCCGCGGTCGCGGTGGCCGCCCGGCGCTGGTAAGCTGTTCCGGTTGCCGTTCGATCGGCCGCGGAGAAAGAGAGCTCGCACATTCGGTGACGGGCACCGCGCAACGAGGAGAAAGGGGATCGCTCTATGGCACTGGAACAGGACGTCAAGAAGGCGATCATCGAAGAGTACGCGACGCACCCCGGTGACACCGGATCCCCCGAGGTGCAGGTCGCTCTGCTGACGCAGCGCATCAAGGACCTCACCGAGCACCTCAAGGAGCACAAGCACGACCACCACTCGCGTCGTGGTCTGTTCCTGCTCGTCGGTCAGCGCCGTCGTCTGCTCGGCTACCTCCAGGACATCGACATCGCGCGTTATCGCTCGCTGATCGAGCGTCTCGGCCTTCGCCGCTGAGTCACCCGGCGTACATCGTCTTCTGAGGCCCGTCCCACGGTGTGGGGCGGGCCTCTGCTCGTTCCCCGCGCCTCGCCCTTCGTCGCTCGCAGCGCACGGCGGGTGTGACGACGATCGGCCCGCCCCCGGAAGGGGCGGGCCGATCGTCGTCAGGTGTCAGACTCGTGCGGCGCGTGCGGCGACGAGGTCGGCGTGCCAGCGTTCGGCCACGTCCGGATGTGCGCGAAGGCGCGACTTGAGGGCGTTCTCGCCGTAGGTCGCGAAGATGGGGTTCGTGGGGTCGTCGGTTACGCCTCGCGCCTGGGCGGCGAGCTCCGCCGGCAGGTCGATGATCGGCAGCTGAGCGTCGAGGGTCGGGTTGAAGAAGAACGGAACCGAGATGCGCTCGTCGGGGTACCGGGGCGAGATCACGCGGTGGTTGGTCGCCTTCAGGTAGCCCTGCGTCGCATATTCGAGCAATTCGCCGATGTTGACCACGAACGCGCCCTCGACCGGCGGGGCGTCCACCCATGCGCCGTCGCGCTCGACCTGCAGCCCGCCCTTGCCGGGCTCGACCCACAGCAACGTCAGCACGCCGGAGTCCTTGTGGGCGCCGACTCCCTGCTGAGGCGTCGGGTCCTCCTTGCCGGGGTACCGCACGATCTTGATCAAGGTGGAGGGCTCACCGAAGTGCTGGTCGAAGTACGACTCCTCTGCGCCGAGGGCCAGTGCCCATGCCCGCAGCAGCGTCCGCGCCACGTCGCTGAGGCGCTCGTGCCAGTCGAGCACGACCTCCTTGAGCTCGGGCAGGTTCTCGGGCCACAGGTTCGGTCCGATCAGTCGCGCATAGTCGGGCGCGTCGGCATCCGTGATCGGTTCGCGCTCGGGCCCGATATCGATCTGTTCGCGCCAGTCGACCTTCCCCTGCGTGCGCTCGCCCCCGACGCGGGTGTAGCCGCGGAACTGCGGCGAGTTGAGGTTCTCGATCGCCAGCTTCTCGGCCTCGGGCAGGGCGAAGAGCTCCTTGGCGACCCGCAGCAGCCGCGCTTCCTCGGCGGGAGCGATGCCCGTGCCGGTGAGGTAGAAGAATCCGACGTCGTGCGTCGCGGCCCGAAGTTGCGCGCGGAATTCAGCGGCCTCAGCCTCGCCCTGGCGCAGCAGAGAGAAGTCGAGCACGGGAAGCGAGAGATCGGTCATGCGTCGAGGCTATGTCGGAACAGGCCGCACAGCTCGTTTGTTGCACCCCGTGACCGGAGCGCTTGCGCGGGGGCGCGCAGGCCGGGCGATAGCCTTCGCTCCGAAGGGGAGGGGCCGCATGACGACACTCGGCGACGCCGCAGAGCTGGATGCCGCGATCGGCGCCGTCGACTGGGCCGCCCTCCCGCCGGGTGTGGTGCGCGCCGACCTCGATGCGCCGAGCGGTCGCCTTGCACGCATCGTCGCCGGCGCTGAGGATGCCCCGCGGGTGCTCCTCGTGCCCGGGGCGACAGGCTCGAAGGAGGACTTCCTGCTGATGATCCC
>NZ_LMPK01000034.1:107174-109796 GCF_001423825.1 Microbacterium sp. Leaf351 | reverse complement strand
CCGCGCGCGCATTACGACTACGACCTGTTCTGCGCCGACCTGCGGGCTGTGCTCGATGCCGGACGCGCGCCCGCGCATGTGCTGGGCTACAGTTTCGGGGGTCTTGTGGCACAGGTGCTGCTGGTCGCGCAGCCCGAGCTGTTCGCGTCGCTCGCGCTGCTCACCTCGCCGCCCGACGTCGGCCAGGTGTTCCGCGGGGTGAAGCGCATCGGACGGTTCTCGGGGGCGACCTCGCCGCACGCGGGTGCGTCGCTCATGCTGTGGGGCATCCGCAACAACCTCAACCGGGTGCCGCCGGAGCGCATCGCCTTCGTGCGAGAGCGCTTCGCGCAGACGCGTCGGGCGAGCGTCGACGACATCGTGGGGCTCATGAAGCGGATGCCGGATGTCGCGGAGGCTGTCGCCGCCCTGCCGTTGCCGAAGCTCGTGGCGACAGGCCGTCACGACCTGTGGCCGGAAGCGCAGTATCGGGAGTACGCGGCGCGGATCGGGGCATCCATCGCGGTCTACGACACCGGGCACAGCCCGTGCGAGACGACGCCGCATCAGCTGGTGCGCGATCTGCTGGGCCTGTACGGCGAGACCGATCAGACCCCGCGGGAATAACCGTGGACGCGAGGTGTTTCACAAATTACATTCACGTGCATACAATCGTGAGTACGTAGACGAAAGCGGGACACCATGAGCGAGAACAGCGCACCCACCCCCGCCGTGCAGTTCGGCATCTTCACCGTGAGCGACATCACGCAGGATCCGACCACGGGCACGACCCCGAGCGAGGCCGAGCGCATCCGCGCGACCCTCACGATCGCGAAGCACGCGGAAGAGGTCGGGCTCGACGTCTTCGCGCTCGGCGAGCACCACAACCCGCCGTTCTGGTCGTCCTCGCCCACCACGACCCTCGCCTACATCGCCGCCCAGACCGAGCGGCTCATCCTCTCCACCGCGACGACGCTCATCACCACGAACGACCCGGTGAAGATCGCCGAGGACTACGCGATGCTGCAGCACGTCTCCGGCGGCCGCGTCGACCTCATGCTCGGGCGCGGCAACACCGGCCCGGTCTACCCCTGGTTCGGCAAGGACATCCGCCAGGGCCTGCCGCTCGCGATCGAGAACTACGCGCTGCTGCACAAACTGTGGCGCGAGGACGTCGTCGACTGGGAGGGGAAGTTCCGCAGCCCCCTGCAGGGCTTCACCTCGACCCCGCGTCCGCTCGACGGCGTCGCGCCGTTCGTCTGGCACGGCTCGATCCGCACCCCCGAGGTCGCCGAGCAGGCCGCCTATTACGGCGACGGGTTCTTCGCAAACAACATCTTCTGGCCCGCCTCGCACTTCCAGCGGCTCATCACGCTGTACCGCGAGCGCTTCGCCCACTACGGCCACGGCACCGCCGAGCAGGCGATCGTCGGACTCGGCGGTCAGGTGTTCATGCGCCCGAAGTCACAGGACGCCGTGAGCGAGTTCCGCCCGTACTTCGACAACGCCCCCGTCTACGGCCACGGCCCGTCGATGGAGGACTTCACCGAGATGACCCCCCTCACGGTCGGGTCGCCGCAGCAGGTCATCGACCGCTACGCCGGCATGCGCGACCTGTTCGGCGACTACCAGCGCCAGCTGTTCCTCATCGACCACGCCGGCCTGCCGCTGAAGACCGTGCTCGAGCAGCTCGACCTGCTGGGCTCCGAGGTGGTTCCCGTGCTGCGCAAGGAGTTCCAGACCAACCGTCCCGAGACCGTCCCGGATGCCCCGACCCACGCGTCGCTCGTCGCCGCGGCCTACGACGGCGCCGCTCCGCGCGAGGCGCGTCCGCGCGCGAACCGCGGCGACAACCTCACCCACGGTTCGCCCTATGAGGACACCAAGGAGCGCGCCGGCGCCGCCTTCGGCGCCGCCGCGACCCGGACGGGGGCCTGAGATGACCGCCCGCCGCATCGCGGTCGTCACCGCGGGATTGTCGAACCCGTCGTCGACACGCATGCTCGCCGACCGCCTCGCCGCCGCGACAGTGCGCCAGCTGTCGGAGCGGGGGATCGAGGCATCCGTCGACACCTTCGAACTGCGCGACTACGCCCACGACATCACGAACAACCTGCTGACCGGCTTCGCGCCGGCGCCGCTCGAGACGATGATCAACACCGTGGTCTCGGCGGACGCGCTCATCGTCGTCACCCCGATCTTCTCGACGAGCTACTCGGGACTGTTCAAGTCGTTCATCGACGTGCTCGACCCCGACGCCCTCACCGGCACCCCGGTGCTCATCGGCGCGAACGCGGGCACCGCACGGCACTCGCTCGCGATCGACTACGCGATCCGGCCCGTGTTCGCCTACCTGCACGCCCAGCCGGTGTCGACGGGGGTGTTCGCGGCGTCGTCCGACTGGGGTGGCGCGGGCGACCAGGTCGCGCCGCTCGCGTCGCGCATCGAGAAGGGCGCCGCCGAACTGGCGGAGGCCATCGCACTGCACGCCGAGAAGGCGGCATCCGACCCGTTCGACCCGTCGTCGTACCTCGGCGAGGGCCGCTCGTTCGGCCACCTGCTCGGGGGCCTCGCGGGGGAGTGACCCCCGCGGGTCAGGCGATCTCTGACTCGACGAGCGTCTTGAGCGTGCCGAGGCCGGTG
>NZ_LMPK01000034.1:102868-107126 GCF_001423825.1 Microbacterium sp. Leaf351 | reverse complement strand
CCTCCGGCGGCCGCCGGAGTGATGGAGAACACCACGTCGGAGGTCGAGGGCTTGGGCGTCCAGAAGGTCATCGCGACGTCGAGTCGCGACGGACGCTCGGTGCCGGTAATCTCCATGCGTCCCTTGCCGAGGCGCTTTCCCTCGTAGAGGAACACCGAGCCGACTCCGCTCGTGGGGCCCTCGTTGCTGGTCACGGTGGTCGGGTCCATCGTGGGGAACGGGTTCCAGTCGTTGAAACGGCCGAGCTCGTTGATGCGGTCGAAGACGGCTTCGGCGGGGGCGTCGATGTGCTCGACGACGTCGACGTATTGGCGAGGCATGGCGCTCACCCTAGTGGGTCGGCCGGTGGCGTGTCTGCGGGCGCGGTCGGCACGACCCCGCGCCGCGCGAGCGCAGCATCGACGACGAACCCGATCGCCAGCGCGACCACGATCGAGACGAGCACGGCGACGATCGGGCCGCCCGGCAGCAGCACCGCTGCGGCCGCCCCGATGAGCGCCTGATATGCCGCCCATCCGAGGGCGGCCGTTCCCGTCACGCCGAGATAGCGAGCGGCGGGCACGTGGGACGCCCCGGCGACGAGATTCACGGCGAGGCGGGCGAACGGGATGAACCGGGCGGTGAACACCACGGCCCCCGCGCGTCGGTGCAGTCGGGCCCGCGCCCAATCGAACGCCGCGCGGATCTTCGGCCGCTGCATCCATCGCCATCGATCGAGCCCGACCGTGCGCCCGATCAGGTAGCAGCACGTGTCGCCGGCGAATGCGGCGACAGCCGCGACCAGGATCACCGCGACGATGAACGGATGCCCCGTGGCCACCGCCAGCGCGCCGAACGCCGTCACCGCGGTCTCCCCGGGGAGGACCACCAGGAAGGCGTCGCCGAACACGAGCGCGGCCAGCAGGGGGAGCGCCCACGGGCTCTCGGCGAGCCCGGTCAGCCAGTCGTCGACCATCGGATGCCCACGATCCCAGGCGGGAGTCGACACGTCGGGGAACCCTCGGTGACCGGCGGTGGGAACCTGGGTGAACACTCGGCGATCGCGGCCGATTCGGGGCATCCGCGTGTCGTAGGCACCCCACCCTGGTGTCGTGAGAGTCGCGCTGGTCGCTGAATCCTTCCTCCCCCACATGAACGGGGTCACCGGCTCTGTGCTCCACGTGCTGCGGCACCTGGGCGAGGCCGGGCACGAGACCCTCGTCATCGCCCCGAAGGCGCCCGACACGATCGGCGCCGTCGATGCCGCCCGCACCGAGCTGCTGCGATCGGTGCCGATGCCCTCCTATCCGCAGGTGCGTCTCGTGTTCGCGCGGGCCGCCCGCATCGCCGGGATCCTCCGCGACTTCCAGCCGGACGTCGTTCACCTCGCATCGCCCTTCGTGCTGGGCTGGCAGGCGCTCGTCGCCGCCGACGGTCTGCACCTGCCGTCGGTCGCGATCTACCAGACCGACGTCGTCGCCTACGCCCGGAAATACGGCCTGCCGAAGGCGACCGCCCTCGTCGAAGGCCACGTCACACGCCTGCACCGTCGCGCGACCTCGACTCTCGCGCCCTCGACCGCCTCGATCGCACAGCTGAACGAGCTGGGCGTCGACCGGGTGCGGATGTGGGGGCGCGGCGTCGACGCCGAGCGATTCGCGCCCGAGCGGCGCAGCGATCTGTGGCGCGCGCGCACGGCCCCCGGCGAGCAGCTCATCGGCTACGTCGGGCGTCTCGCGCCCGAGAAGCAGGTGGAGGACCTGCGGGCCGTCGCCGACATCCCCGGCACCCGGCTCGTCATCGTCGGCGACGGGCCCTCGCGGGCGCAGCTCGAACGCGAGCTGCCGCGCGCGATGTTCCTCGGCCACCTGGGTGGCGACGATCTCGCCCGCGCGGTCGCGAGCTTCGACGTCTTCGTCCACCCGGGGGAGAGTGAGACCTTCGGTCAGACCATCCAGGAGGCGCTCGCGAGCGGGGTGCCGGTCGTCGCGACCGGGCGCGGCGGCCCGGTGGACCTCGTGCACTCGAGCCTCGACGGCTGGCTCTATCGGCCGGGAGACCTCGGCGACCTGCGCGCCCGGGTCGAGGATCTCGTCGGCGACGACGCAAAACGCCGCGCGTTCTCCCGGGCGGCGCGCGAAGGCGTGAGGGAGCGCACATGGAGCGCGCTCGTCGGCCGGCTCGTGCAGCACTACGACGAGGCTCGGGACATGCGACGCATCGATGACGCGCTCTTCGTGCGCGCCGCGATCCGCCCGGAGACCGTCGCACGCACGGCCCCCGCGCCGCATCCGATCGCGTGGCACCGCTACGTCGCCCTCGGCGACTCGATCACCGAGGGCCTGTGCGACACCTCCCGTATGCCGGCCGGGATGTACCGGGGCTGGGCCGACCGGCTCGCGATGCTGCTCGCGCACGGATCGGCGGGCGCCGCGCCGTTCCGGTTCGCAAACCTCGCGGTGCGCAGCCGCCGCGTGCGCGACCTCGAGACCGATCAGGTCACCCGAGCCCTCGGCCTGCGCCCGGACCTCGTGTCGATCCTCATGGGGGCCAACGACCTCGTCGGGCACGGCGCCGACCCGCTCGCGCTCGCCGCCCGCCTCGAGGCGCAGGTGCGTCGCCTGCGGGACGCCGGCGTCGACGTGCTGCTGGTCACTCCCTTCCTTCCGCGGCGCCGCGCGGCGCGGCTGTTCGCGCGACGGTTCGCCGTCTACGCCTCGGAGCTGCGGCGCATCGCCCGCGACACCGGGTCGATGCTGCTCGACACCGAGGCGCATCCGGCGCTCGGCGACCTCGACATGTGGGCCGACGACAAGGTGCACATGCGCTCCCGCGGCCACCGCTTCCTCGCGTACCGGGCGGCGGAAGCGCTGGGGGTGCCCGATGCCGAGGCGCTCGGCGGGCTCGATGCCGCACTTCACGCCGACGACGACGCCCCGGATCCGCACGGCTGGCTTCGCCGGCACGCGCTGCCGTGGATCTGGCGCCGCCTGCATGGGCGCACCGCGGGGGACGGGTTGTCGGCCAAGCACGACGACTACGTCGACCTTCCGGTCGGCGGTGACGGCGTGCGAGGCCGCGTCTGAGGCTCAGTACCAGCCGGTCGCCTGCGAGTGCGCCCACGCACCGCAGGGGGAGCCGTAGCGCGCGCTGATGTAGGCGAGGCCCCAATTGATCTGCGTGTTGCCGTTGGTGCGCCAGTCGGCTCCGGCGGTGGCCATCTTCGAGCCCGGCAGCGCCTGCGGGATGCCATACGCCCCGCTCGAGGGGTTCAGGGCGTTCGCCCGCCAGCCCGATTCGCGATTCCACAGCGACACGAGGCACGAGAACTGGTCGGATCCCCAGCCGTACGCCCCTATCGCGCCCCGGGCGTAGGCCTGCGCGCCGGCCGGATCGACGACGACACCGTAGTCGGTGCCGCCGGACGACCCGGAACCCGACCCGCCTGATCCCGCCCCGCCGGTTGACCCTGACCCGCCCGACCCGGACCCCGCCCCGCTCGACCCCGACCCAGACCCGCCGCTCGGTGCCGTCTGCGGCGGTTGCGCCGCGACCTGCTGCGCGAGCAGGTACTGCTGCTCGAGTGCGGCCGACGTGTTCTTCAGCGAGGCGAGCTGGGCGATGAGCGTCGCCTGCCGTGCGAGGGTGCGGCTGACGGATGCCGCATCCGCCGCCGCCGCGGCCTGCGCGGCCTGCGCGGTGGCCGTCGCCGCATCGGCCGCCTGCGCGCGAGCTGCCTGCGCGGCATCCGCCTGCGTGCGCAGCGTCGATGCAAGGCCGGCCGTGCGGGTCGCCTCGCCGAGCACGACCTGCCAGGTCGCGCCGAGGCGATCGAGCAGAGAGAGTCGGGAGAGCAGGTCGGTCGGGTCGGCGCTCGTCAGCAGCCGCGCGAGCACCGGGCCGTCGGTCTGCGTGCGGTAGAGGGTGGCTGCGAGTGTCGCGGCCGCAGTGGTGGCGCGGCGGGCCGCGGCATCCGCTGTCGCGCTCTGCGCCGCCAGGTCGTCGGCGCGCGCGGTCGCGGTCGCGAGCTCGGCGGCGGCCGCATCGGCGGCTGCCGTGGCCGTCATCGCCGCGGTCGAGGTCGCCGCCGCCTCCTGCTGCGCGCTCGCGAGGATCTGCTGGATCGTGGCGATCTCGGCCTGCGTCGCGGCCACCGATGACTTGGCCGCCTGCACCTGCGCCCACGTGGGATCGTTCTCCGCGCCGTCGGCCGCGGTCGGTGCGGAGATTCCCACCACGAGCCCGAGCACCGCGGCCACCGCGACCGCGCCGGCGCGGT
>NZ_LMPK01000034.1:102492-102801 GCF_001423825.1 Microbacterium sp. Leaf351 | reverse complement strand
CCCGGGCTGCCGTACCGGGCGGCGCGCTCGATGCGCCCTTCCCCGGCCAGGTGCTCGAGGTAGCGGCGCGCCGACACCCGCGACATCCCGAGCAGTTCGCCGGCCTCGGCGGCCGAGAGCGGCCCGTGTTCGCGCACCGCATCGATGACCCGCCGCAGCGAGGTCTCGGCGAGCCCCTTCGGAAGGGATGCCGCGACCCGCGGCCGCGACGCGCCGAGCACGCCGTCGATCTCGCTCTGGGTGGCCGCACCCGTCGCCGACGCGACACGCTCGCGATAGTCGCGGAACGGCTCGACCCGTTCGCGGAAC
>NZ_LMPK01000034.1:101206-102480 GCF_001423825.1 Microbacterium sp. Leaf351 | reverse complement strand
CCTCGGCGTCGCGCACGCTCGTGACCGCAACGACGTCCACGTCGACGCCGGCGGCGCGAGCCTGGCGCAGCACGTCCACGCCGGTGCCGTCGGGCATGGTGACGTCCAGCAGGACCAGGTCGATTCCGCCCGGCGGCGGCTGCTCGACCAGCGCTCGGTGGGCTGCGCGCGCTGACGTGCACTCGGCGACGACCTCGAAACCGGGCAGTCGTTCGACGTACGACCGGTGCAGCTCGAGGGTGAGCGCCTCGTCGTCGACGATCATCACGCCGATCACGCGGCGCCTCCGCCCGGCAGCGTCACGGTGAACCGGCTCGGCGTCGTGCCGATCTCGACCGTGCCGCCCGCGTCGCGCACGAGGGCGCCGACAAGCGCCAGGCCGACCCCGCGTCCGCCCGCGCTCGCGGCCTTCGTCGAGAACCCGCGCTGGAAGATGCGCTCGCGCAGTTCCGCCGGCACCCCGGCCCCGCTGTCGGCGACCTCGATGATGAGACCCGTACCCGATACGTCGGGGCTCAGCCGCGTCGACACCCATCGGGGTGTGAGGCCCGCAGCCGCGGCATCCAGCGCATTGTCGACGAGGTTGCCGACCAGCGACACCATCTCCATCGGCGGCAGGAGGCCGCCGGGAGCCTCCGCATCGATGTGGGTCTCCCAGCGGATGCCCCGCTCCGCCGCCTGGGACGCCTTGCCCAGCAGCAGCGCTCCCACCGCCGGGTCGCCGGACGTGCCTGCGGCGACGTCGACGAGCGCCTGCGACTGCCGCGACGCCTCGGTCAGGAGCGCGATCGCCTCGTCGATGCGGCCGAGCTCCACCAGGGAGGCGGCGGTGTGCATGCGGTTGCCGTGCTCGTGGGTCTGCGCACGCAGGGCCTCGCCGAGCGTGCGCATCGACTCGTACGAGGAGAGGGTCTCGCGCACGCCCCGGGCCGACAGGTCGCCGGTCACGCGTCGAGTCACCCGGCGCACGACGAGCGCGACGGCGAAGCCGGCGGCGACGGCCACGATCGCGGCGATCGCGACGACGGGGAGCCGCTCGAGGAAGAGTGCGCCGATGCTGCCGGTCGTGACCCCGACCGACACCCACCCCACCAGCCGTCCGTCGTCGTACACGGGCGTGATGGTGCGCAGCGACGGGCCGAGCGTGCCGGTGTACTCCTCGGTGAAGGTCGCCGGCGGCTGCGGGATCGTGCCGATGTAGGTCTCGCCGATCACCGACACGTCGCGATGGGTGACGCGGGTGCCGTCGGGCTCCATGATCGTGATGAAGTCGA
>NZ_LMPK01000034.1:95637-101185 GCF_001423825.1 Microbacterium sp. Leaf351 | reverse complement strand
GTCGTCGGCGAGCGCGTTCTGCACCGCGGGCGTGTCGGCCAGCGCGACTGCCAGGGTGCGGGTGACGCGCTCCGACTCGGCGGTCACCGACTGCTGCGTCGTCCACAGCAGCACCGCCGCGAGAGCGGCGGTGACCACGATGACCGCGATCACGAGCGCGACGAACACCACGGATGCCGCGCTGCGCGCTCGTCGTCGAATCGCCACGGTCCGATCCTCCCCGATCAGCGCCGGGTGGGGGCGCGTTCACTACGACCATAAGTTCCGGATGCCGCGCCCCCCCGCCGACGCTGGGCACACCCCGCGCGGCTCGCGTGGGTGAGACGACGACGTTTCGACCCTGGAGGCCCTCATGGCTCGCATTCCCCGCACCACCGGCATCGCCCTCCCCGCTCCGCCTCCGCGGCTGCGGCGCCTCGACAAGCACACCTGGCTCTACGTGGCGGTCATCGCCGCCGTCGTGCTGGGTGCGATCCTCGGGCTCGCCGCCCCCGGGTTCGCCCGGGCGCTCGAGCCGATCGGCACCGGCTTCGTGAGCCTCATCAAGATGATGATCGCGCCGATCATCTTCTGCACGATCGTGGTCGGGGTCGGCTCGATCGCGAAGGCCGCGACGGTCGGCAAGATCGGCGGTCTCGCCCTCGTCTACTTCCTCGCGATGTCGACGTTCGCACTCGCGATCGGCCTCGTCGTCGGCAACCTCATCCACCCGGGCGAGGGCCTGAACATCAAGGGCGCGACCTATACGGCGCCGAGCACCGAGGGCACGAGCACGCAGGACTTCATCCTCGGCATCATCCCGACCACCTTCTTCTCGGCGTTCACCGGCGGCAGCGTCCTGCAGGTGCTGTTCCTCGCGCTGCTCGTCGGCTTCGCGCTGCAGGGCATGGGGGAGCGGGGCAAGCCCATCATGGACTTCGTCAAGAACCTCCAGGCGCTCGTGTTCCGGGTGCTGGGAATGATCCTGTGGCTCGCCCCGGTGGGCGCGTTCGGTGCCATAGCGGCGGTGGTCGGCAAGACCGGCGTGCAGGCGATCCTGAGCCTCGGCGTGGTGCTCGTGGCGTTCTACGTCACGTGCTTCCTGTTCATCGCGGTCGTGCTCGGCTCCCTGCTCGCCGTCGTCGCCCGCGTCAACGTGTTCTCGCTGATCCGCTACCTCGGCAGCGAGTACCTGTTGATCGTCGGCACCTCCTCGAGCGAGTCGGCGCTGCCGCGGCTGATCGCCAAGATGGAGCACCTCGGCGTCTCGAAGCCGGTCGTCGGCATCACGGTGCCGACCGGGTACTCGTTCAATCTGGACGGCACGGCGATCTACCTCACGATGGCGTCGCTGTTCATCGCGACGGGCATGGGCACGCCGATGTCGATCGGTGAGCAGATCAGCCTGCTGGTGTTCATGATCATCGCGTCCAAGGGTGCGGCGGGCGTCACCGGCGCCGGTCTCGCAACCCTCGCGGGCGGACTTCAGGCGTTCCGCCCGGACCTCGTCGGCGGCGTCGGCGTCATCGTCGGCATCGACCGGTTCATGTCCGAGGGGCGGGCGGTCACGAACTTCACCGGCAACGCCGTCGCGACGGTGCTCATCGGCACCTGGACCAAGCAGATCGACGCCGACCGGATGCGCCGAGTGCTGCGCGGCGAGCTGCCGTTCTCGGGCGGCGTCGGCGACGACCACGGCCCGGCAGGTGCCACCCCGGTGGCCGAGCCTGCGCCCGAGCGCATCCCCGCGGGCGTGCGCTGAACGGCAGCGGGGGTGCGGGTGTCCGTATCCGCACCCCCGCTCAGACGGGCCGGACTGGTAAGATCGGCGCGGATGCCTCTGCGGCATCCTCACAACTGAACACCTGCTCGCACACGCGAGCACAGGAGCAGGCCGGCAGGAAGCTGGTCCCCTGTGGTGGGTTCCTCGATCCGGATGCTGCGGCCCCGGCGGCGGGTGATCTTCTACTGGTGGCCAGCGCAGGCGTTAGGCATCACACTGCCCGCGCTCATAACTGCCTGTTCCTGCTCCTTCGCATGCCCTCGCCGGCGACACGCGCCCGCGAGGATAAACAAAGAAGGAGAGACCTCTTGGAAGGTCCTGAAATCACCGCGACCGAAGCCGTCCTCGACAACGGCCGCTTCGGCACCCGCACCATCCGCTTCGAGACCGGACGCCTCGCCCAGCAGGCGCAGGGTTCGGTCGCCGCCTACCTCGACGAGGAGACGATGCTGCTGTCGGCCACCAGCGCCAGCAAGCAGCCGCGTGAAGGCTTCGACTTCTTCCCGCTGACCGTCGACGTCGAGGAGCGCTCGTACGCCGCCGGCAAGATCCCCGGCTCGTTCTTCCGCCGCGAGGGCCGCCCCTCGACCGAGGCGATCCTCGTCTGCCGTCTCATCGACCGCCCGCTGCGCCCGTCGTTCGTCGACGGCCTGCGCAACGAGGTGCAGATCGTCATCACCGTGCTCTCGATCGCCCCGGGTGAGTTCTACGACGCCCTCGCGATCAACGCCGCGTCGGCCTCCACCCAGATCTCCGGCCTGCCGTTCTCGGGCCCGATCGCCGGTGTCCGCCTCGCGCTCATCCCGGGTCACGGCGAGCACGCCGACCAGTGGGTCGCGTTCCCGACCGCCAAGCTCCTCGAAGACGCCGTCTTCGACCTCGTCGTCGCCGGCCGTGTGCTTCCCGACGGCGACGTCGCGATCATGATGGTCGAGGCCGAGGCCACCGAGCACAGCTGGAACCTCATCAAGGCCGGCGCCACCAAGCCCAGCGAGGAGATCGTCGCGCAGGGTCTCGAGGCCGCCAAGCCCTTCATCACCGAGCTCGTCGCGGCCCAGACCGCCCTGGCGAACACGGCCGCGAAGGAGATCCAGCCCTACCCGGTGTTCCTGCCCTACTCGCCCGAGGTCTACGACTTCGTCGCGGCCCGCTCCTACGACGAGCTCAAGGGCGTCTACCAGATCGCCGACAAGATCGAGCGCCAGAACGCCGACGACGCGATCAAGGACCGTGTGAAGGCGGATGTCGCCGCCGCCGTCGAGGCGGGCGAGCTCCCGGTCGCGGCCCTCGCCGAGGTGGGTGCCGCCTATAAGTCGGTCACGAAGAAGATCGTGCGCGGCCGCATCCTCTCCGAGGGTGTGCGCATCGACGGTCGCGGCCTCGCCGACATCCGTCCGCTGGACGCCGAGGTCGAGGTCATCCCGCGTGTGCACGGCTCCGCGATCTTCCAGCGCGGTGAGACTCAGATCCTGGGTGTCACGACGCTGAACATGCTCAAGATGGAGCAGCAGATCGACTCGCTGTCGCCCACGACGAGCAAGCGCTACATGCACCACTACAACTTCCCGCCCTACTCGACCGGTGAGACCGGCCGCGTGGGCAGCCCGAAGCGTCGCGAGATCGGGCACGGCTTCCTCGCCGAGCGCGCGCTCGTGCCGGTGCTGCCGACCCGCGAGGAGTTCCCGTACGCGATCCGTCAGGTCTCCGAGGCCCTCGGATCGAACGGCTCGACGTCGATGGGCTCGGTGTGCGCCTCGACCCTGTCGCTGCTGAACGCCGGTGTGCCGCTGCGCGCTCCGGTCGCGGGCATCGCGATGGGTCTCGTCTCCGACGAGGTCGACGGTCACACTCGCTACGCGGCGCTGACCGACATCCTGGGCGCGGAGGACGCGCTCGGCGACATGGACTTCAAGGTCGCGGGAACGAGCGAGTTCGTCACGGCGATCCAGCTCGACACGAAGCTCGACGGCATCCCGTCGGAGGTCCTCGCGGGCGCCCTCACCCAGGCGAAGGACGCGCGTCTGCGCATCCTCGAGGTGCTGACGGCTGCGATCGACGGTCCGGATGAGATGGCGCCGACCGCTCCGCGCGTGATCAGCGTGCAGATCCCGGTCGACAAGATCGGCGAGCTCATCGGCCCCAAGGGCAAGACGATCAACGCGATCCAGGACGAGACCGGCGCCGACATCTCCATCGAGGAGGACGGCACCGTCTACATCGGTGCTGTCGACGGCGCGTCGGCCGAGGCCGCGCGTGCGCAGGTCAACGCGATCGCCAACCCTCACAACCCGGAGGTCGGCGAGCAGTTCCTGGGCACGGTCGTGAAGATCGCGACCTTCGGTGCGTTCATCTCGCTCCTTCCCGGCAAGGACGGCCTGCTGCACGTCAGCGAGGTGCGCAAGCTCGCCGGTGGGAAGCGTGTCGAGAACGTCGAGGACGTCCTCTCGGTCGGTCAGAAGCTGCTCGTGCGCATCACGAAGGTGGATGACCGCGGCAAGCTGTCGCTCGAGCCGGTGCTCGACGACCAGGCCGCGGCGGATGCCGAAGAGGCTCCCGTCGAGGACTGATCACCGTCCCTGACGACTGCCCGCCCGGATTCTCCGGGCGGGCAGTCGCCGTTTCAGGCCGGAAGAGGCGTGATCAAAGCGTTATGGCGCGTTCACTCCTCGGACGCGTGGGAGCGCCTCGGGTACTCCGGTGTGCCCTAGCCTCGAATCACGCGCGGGGGGCGACCGCGTCGCCGGCGCGAGAAGGGGGCTGCGCATGGCCTGGGACGACCGACTCCTCGGTCGCTCGCGTGCGCCCGAGACGCCGCACCCGTCGGCGCCGATCCCCGTGCAGGGTCCGGCCGTGGGGGCCGGGCTTCGTATTCCGCTCGGGGAATCAGGGTTCTCCGTCTTCCCGCTGATCCTCGGCGGCGGCGACTTCGGGTGGACAACCGACCTGCCGACCGCTCACCAGGCGCTCGATCGCTACGTCGAGCTCGGCGGAAATGCGGTGCACACCTCCGACAGCTACGGCGCCGGACGCAGCGAGCACATCGTCGGCAGCTGGATCGAGTCCCGGGGCCTGCGCGAGAGCGTGGTCGTGACCGCGAGAGTGGGCGCGCACGAAGACCACCCGGGTCTCGGGCCGGTGGCACTCGTGCGGGGCGTCGAGGCGACGCTCACCCGTCTGCGCATCGATGTGATCGACGTGCTCTACCTCGATGCGACGCGCGATTCGACTCCGCTCGAAGAGGTGCTCGCCACGGTCGACTGGCTCGTCGGCGCGGGCAAGGTGCGCGCGGTGGGGGCGTACGGCCTGCGGCCCGAGGCTCTCGTCGAGGCGCGTATCTACGCGTCCGCGGGCTATCCGCGTCTCACGGTGGCCGACGTGCCGTACAACCTGGTGAGGCGCAGCGAGTTCGAAGGCGACATGAGGCTCGTCGTCGGTGCGCAGCAGATCGCGCTGACCCCGTCTCATCCGCTCGAGCACGGCTTCCTCTCGGGTGCGCAGAGGCAGCGCCAGCGCATCGTGCTGAGCGTGCGCGCCGCGCAGCTCGCCTCCAACCTCAACCGGCGCGGCACCCGTGTGCTGCGGGCGATGGACGGCATCGGCGCTGAGCTCGGCGTGTCGAACGCGGCGATCGCGATCGCCTGGCTGCTCGCGCAGAGCTCGGTCGTGGCACCCATCGTGAACGCGCAGGATGCCGATCAGGTGAGTGATCTCGTGCAGGGTGTCGGGGTGCGCCTGACGCGCGCGCACCTCGCCGAACTCGCCCGCGCCCTCGACTGAAAGCTCGAT
>NZ_LMPK01000034.1:94802-95626 GCF_001423825.1 Microbacterium sp. Leaf351 | reverse complement strand
CCTCTACCTCGTGCGGCACGGTGAGCATCAGGACGCTCAGCACGGCCTTGAAGACGGCCCGCTCTCGCCCCGCGGCCGCCGGCAGGCAGAGCTCATCGCCGACCGCCTCTCGGGGGTTCCATTCGATGCGGTGTGGCATTCGCCGCTGCTACGCGCGGCTGAGACGGCGCGGGTGATCGCCGAACGACTGCCGTCGATCGACCGGCAACCGTCATCGCTGCTGTTCGATTGCATTCCGAGCGGTCCGAGTCCCGAGATGCCGCCGATCTTCGAGCCCTTCTTCGGCGGGGTGAGCGAGGAGGAGATCGATGCGGGGCGCGCGCAGATGGGCGACGCGACCGCGATGTTCCTGAGTCGCAAGCCGCAGGCCTCTCACGAGCTGATCATCACGCACAACGTCGTGATCGCCTGGTTCGTGCGGGAGGTCATGGAGGCGCCCGAGTGGCGATGGATGACCCTCAACCAGGCCAACTGCGGCCTCACCGTGCTCGCTCAGCGCACGGGCCGTCCATGGGTGCTCGTGTCGCACAACGACCTCGCTCACCTGCCGTTCGAACTGCGCACGGGGCTGCCCGAGGTGCCCCTGGTCTGAGCGGATGCCGCGGCATCCGCTCGCCACTCAGAGCCGCTTGCCGTACCAGCGCGTCGCGTTGGGGTTGTCGTTGTAGGGCGGGATCGTGACGAATCCGCTCGAGTCGTAGAGACCTGCCGCCGCCGTCAGAGAGTGGTGGGTGTCGAGCACGAGCTCGGTGGCGCCGAGCCGGCGCGCCTCGTCCTCGAGGGCATCGAGCAGCAGGCGTCCCCACCCGCGCCCCCGGCCGATC
>NZ_LMPK01000034.1:88847-94779 GCF_001423825.1 Microbacterium sp. Leaf351 | reverse complement strand
CCCCGCCGCATCCGACCGCGACGCCGTCCTCGTCGATCGCGAGGAACACGCCCGCGGGCGCCACGAACGCCGCAGGATCGGGGAAGGTCGTGGTGTAGCCGCCGCCGGGGAAGCTGTCGGTGCGCATCGAGAAGTACTCCTCGAGCAGGGCGTGCACATCGGGATCGGCGGGGGAGACGACGCGGGCGCTGGCCATGCGCTCGAGCGTACCGGCCGCCCGTAGGCTGATCCCATGACCACACGCGTCGCCATCGTCGGCGGGACCGGAAAGCTCGGTCGCGTCATCCTCGAGGTCGTCGAGTCCGAGCCCGACTTCGCCGTGCACGCGGTGCTCTCCTCACGCGACGACATCGCCGCGATCGACGGCGCCGACCTGGTGGTGGATGCCTCGACCCCCGCCGTCTCGATCGACGTCGTCCGCGCCGCGATCGAACGCGGCATCAACGTGCTCGTCGGCACGAGCGGCTGGTCGGCCGAGCGCATCGCCGCGGTGCGGCCGCTCGTCGACGCACAGGGCACCGGCGCCGTGTTCATCCCCAACTTCTCGCTCGGCTCCGTCGTCGGCTCGGCGCTCGCCGCCGTCGCGGCGCCCTTCTTCGCGTCCATCGAGATCGTCGAGGCCCACCGCGACACCAAGGTCGACTCGCCGAGCGGCACCGCCGTGCGCACGGCCGAGATGGTCGCGGCGGCCCGCTCCGAGGTGGGGCCGGTGCAGGCGCCGCACGTCGACCAGCGGGCGCGCGGTCAGCGGGTCGCGGGCGTTCCGGTGCACTCGCTGCGTCGCCCGGGTGTCGTGGCACGCCAGGAGGTCATGCTGTCCGGCCCGGGGGAGACGCTCACGATCGTGCACGACACGGCCGACCCGGCCGCGGCCTACGCTCCCGGCATCCGCCTGGCCCTCGGCGCGGCGCGCGACGCCCGCGGCGTCGTGATCGGGCTCGACAGCTTCATCGACCTCGGCATCCGTCTGCCCGGCGCCACGCCGACGACGGCAGGCCCCGGTATCGCCGACGGCGTGCCCGGTCAGGTCGCGCGGGCGACAGACGTATGACGACCCGCATCGGCGTCGCGATCATGAGCGCCGCACTGCTTCTCTACATCGTTCTGGTCGGGCAGCGGGCAGTGCTGTTCATCGCGACCGGCGAGCCCATCGCGATCGCTCTCGGCGTCGCCCTCATCTTCTTCCCGCTCCTCGCGGTCTGGGCGCTCGGGCGGGAGCTGTGGTTCGGGCATCGCGCCGCGGTGCTCGGACGCACCCTCGAATCCGACGCGGATCTCCCCGAGGAAGAGCTCACGACGCTGCCGAGCGGACGGGTCGTGCGGGCAGAGGCGGACGCCGCCTTCCCGCGCTATCGCGAGGAGGTCGAGGCGGCCCCCGAGGACTGGCGGGCGTGGTACCGCCTCGGGCTCGCGTACGACGGCTCCGGCGACCGGCGCCGGGCGCGCGCCGCGATCCGTCGGGCGATCGCCCTCGAGCGGCGGGGACGCCGCGGCATCCCCTCGACCTGACCGGGATCGCGTCGGGGGCGGTTTCCGGCCGGCGGCGTCAGGCGGCCGGTACCGCGGCGGCGACCGCGTCGTCGACGGTCGGGTGAGTGAACGTGAACCCGGCGTCGAGGAGGGTCTGCGGGCGCACGTCGGCATCGCTCGTGAGCAGCGCATCGGTCGCGTCGGCGCCGAGCACGAGGCGCATCGCCCATGCCGGCGCCCGTAGCAGGAACGGCCGGTTCATGCGCCGGGCCAGCGCGAAGCCCAGATCGTTCGCGGTCGCCCGTGCCGGGCCCGTGAGGTTCACGGGGCCTGAGATCTCGCCGTCGATCACCGCACGGATCGCCCGCACCTCGTCCTCGAGCGAGATCCACGGCCACGACTGCGTGCCGCGGCCGATCGGGCCGCCGAGGCCGAACCGGGTCAGCAGGATCAGGGGCTTCAGCACGCCGTCGCGATGCACGACGGGAGCCGTGCGCAGCAGCGCGACCCGGGTGACGGAAGCAGCAGCCTCCGCGGCCGCCTCCCAGTCGACGCAGAGCCGGGCGAGGAACGTGTCGCCGGCGGCCGAGCTCTCGGTGAGCACCTGTCCCGGCTCCGAGCCGTAGTAGCCGACGGCCGATGCGGAGACGAACGCGGGCGCGCCGGCTCCCAGACGCAGGAGGGCGGCCGCCAGGGTCTCGGTGGGTTCCAGGCGCGACCGCCGCAGCTGCTGCTTGTACGACGCCGACCACGGGAACCTGCCGACGCTCGCGCCTCCGAGGGAGACCACGGCGCGCGCCCCGGCCAGCACGGACTCATCGAGCCCGCCCGTCTCGGGCGCCCACGACACCTCGTCGGGTGCGGTCGCATCGCGCCTGACGAGTCGTGTCACCGGCACGCCGTCCGCACGCAGCGCATCGGCGAGAGCCGATCCGATGAGCCCGGACGCGCCGGCGAGCACGACCCGTTCAGAGGTGTCAGGCAAGCGTGGCCTCGAGGGTGATCTCGATGCCCGAGAGGGCCTGGGACACGGGGCATCCGGCCTTCGCCTCGCCCGCGAGACGGTCGAAGTCCTCGGCGCTGATGCCCGGCACGACCGCGTGCACGTTGAGGTGGCTGCCGGTGATGCCGGTGCCTGGGATGAAGGTCACGGATGCCGTCGCCTCGATGCTCTCCGGCGGGGTGCCGTTCTGCGTGAGGGCGTGGGAGAACGCCATGCTGAAGCACGAGGAGTGTGCCGCGGCGATGAGCTCTTCGGGAGTCGTCACCGACGACGATCCCTCAGACCGGGCCTTCCAGTTGACCGCGAACGGTCCCTGGTTGGAGCTCTCGAACGCGACCTCGCCGGACCCCTCCGCGAGGGAGCCCTTCCACGACGTGCTGGCTTCGCTGGTGACGCTCATGCGGTGCTCCTTCGATCGGATGGCGCGCCGAGATCCGACGCCGTCGCCAGCCTAAGCGGGGCGGGCGACGGGCACGAGGGGCTTGACGTCGATCAGACCGCCGCGGTCGAGCGGCGACCGATGAGGCCCGCGCGCTGCAGCAGCAGATAGAGCTCGCATCCGAGGCACAGGCCGAAGACCGCGTTCAGGAATGCGGCGACGAAGGCGGCCGCCGCGGCGATCGGCAGCGCCCACGGCACACCGATCAGGTGGAGCACGATGCCGACGACGCTGACGAACAGTCCTACGCCCTGCGCGAAGCGCGGCGGGCGCGGGTCCTCGAGCTCGGTGGGGGGCTTCAGCCGCGGGCGTACGACAGAGCGGAACAGTGCGCCCCACGGGGCGGTGCGCGGCGAGGCGACGCTCCACAGGAACAGCAGCGCGATCACGACCAGCAGTAGGAATGCCGGGTCGGTCACGCGCTGCGCGAGGGTGGTGCCGGTCTGGGTCGCGGTGCCGATCAGCGCCAGGTACAGGTCGATGATCAGCAGCACCGTCGTGATGGATGCCGCGAACCGCGGTCCGCGCGGATCGATCCCGGCGGGGGAGTTAGACACGGGTGTTCTCCTTCTGAAGGCGGGTGAGCTCCAGCTCGACGGCGGTGCGGGGGGCTGCGCCGGTGAAGCGCGTGCGCACGCGTCCGGAGCCGTCGAGGATGAGGGTTGTGGGGGTCTGCAGCACGCTGAAGCGCTTCGCGATGTCGGGACGGTGCGTCAGGTCGATGTCGACATGGCGCACGCCCGGGTGGGCGCCGGCGATCTCGCCGAGGGCCCGGTGCACGCCCGGGCAGCGCGCGCAGAACTCGGTGGAGAACTGCACGAGGGTGGCCTGCTCGCCGAGCTCGTCGAACCCGAGTCGCTGCGGGTTGACCACATCCCCGGACTCGATGCGCGTGGATCGGCCGAGGCTCCGCTTCGACAGCACGCCGAACACGCTCGCCACGGCCACCAGGCCGACGAGCACGAGGGCGACGATGATCGGATCCATCTGAGAAACGGTACCCGCGACGACCGAGGGTGGGGGCGGATCGACGGAGTGTGACAGCTCGGCGTAACAATCCGCGGCGCTAGTCTGTCGGCTGTGACCGATGCCGATGCGCGCCCCGAGATCCAGTTCCGCAGCGACGTGACCGTCGAGCTCGTGCGTGCGAGCGCGTCGGACGCCGATGTCCTCTTCGCCGCGCGGGTGTCGACGCAGGGCGAGCAGACGCTGGAGTCTGCGGCATCCGGGGAGGAGGCCTCGCCCCGTGATCGCGGCCTCATCAACTACCTGATGCGCGACCGTCACGGCTCGCCGTTCGAGCACAACTCGCTCACCTTCTACGTGCAGGCGCCCATCTTTGTGTTCCGCGAGTTCATGCGCCACCGCATCGCGAGCTACAACGAGGAGTCGGGCCGCTACCGCGAGCTGCGTCCGGTGTTCTACGTGCCCGGCCCCGAGCGCAACCTGCTGCAGGTCGGCAAGCCCGGCGCGTACGAGTTCCTCCCCGGCAGCGACGAGCAGGTCGCGCTGGTGGCCGAGACGACCCGGGCCGCCTCGATCGCCGCCTTCGAGGCCTATCAGCGCATGCTCGAGGCGGGCGTCGCCCGTGAGGTCGCGCGCATCGTGCTGCCGCTGAACATCTACTCGTCGATGTACGTGACGGTCAACGCCCGCTCGCTGATGAACTTCCTCTCGCTGCGCACCAAGGTCGAGGGCACTCGGTTCCCGTCGTTCCCGCAGCGTGAGATCGAGATGTGCGCGGAGCAGATGGAGGCGTACTGGCGCGAGCTCATGCCCCTCACCCACGCCGCGTTCACCGCGAACGGGCGCGTCGCCCCCTGACGGATGCCGCGGCCGGCCGCCCGCTCGTGACGCGCGGGCGCACCACGTAGGCTGGCGCCATGGCGCGCACGGCTCTCATCACCGGCGCGAGCGCGGGCCTCGGGGCCGAGTACGCTCGCCAGCTCGCGCAGCGCGGGGCCTCCCTCGTGCTCGTCGCCCGCAGTCATGATGCGCTCGAGCAGCTCGCCAGCCAACTGCGCGGCAGCTACGGTGTCGAGGTCGAGACGCTGGCCGTCGATCTTCTCAAGCGTCGCGAGCGCGCGAAGGTGGAGGCGCGCCTGCGCGATCGCGCTCGTCCGATCGAGCTGCTGATCAACAACGCCGGGTTCGGTCTGCCGCTCGCGTTCGAGCGCAACGACGTCGAGCTCGAGGTCTCCCACCTGAAGCTCCACGTGGAGGTGCCGCTGCGGCTGACCCACGCGGCCCTCGGCGCGATGCTCGAGCGCGGCCGCGGGCGCATCGTCAACGTCGCCTCGGTCGCCGGCTTCCTCCCGCGCTCGACCTACGGCGCCTGCAAGGGCTGGCTCATTTCGTTCAGCCGCTGGGCGAACGTGCAGTACACGCCTCGGGGCGTGACGGTCACCGCCGTCTGCCCGGGCTTCACGCACACGAGCTTCCACGAGCGCATGGGGCTCGCGCCCGGGAACGAAGGAGTGCCCTCGGGTCTCTGGCTCGATGCGTCACTCGTCGTCTCGGAATCGTTGCGGGATGTCGCCCGTGGCAAGTCCGTCTCGATCCCGTCGCTGCGGTACAAGATCCTGGTGCGCCTGACCGCGCTCCTCCCCGATGCGATCGCCGCCCGCATCGGCCAGCGGGGGCGCTGATTCCCGCAATCCAGGGCCGTGTGAACCGATAGCCTTGTGACCATGACGCACACGGGCAATCCCTTCGGACAGGTGCTCGTCGCGCTCGTCACCCCGATGACGGCCGACGGCGAGGTCGACTGGCCCGCCGTCGAGAAGCACATCGACGACGTGATCACCGCGGGAGCCGACGGCATCGTCGTCACCGGCACGACGGGGGAGACCTCGACCCTCACCGACCCCGAGAAGCTCAAGCTCGTCGAGGTCGGCAAGGATGTCGCATCCGGTCGGGCGAAGATCATCACCGGGGGCGGCTCGAACGAGACCGCCCACGCGATCGAGCTCTACAAGGCCAGCGAGAAGGCCGGCGCCGACGGCATCATGATCGTCACG
>NZ_LMPK01000034.1:88643-88827 GCF_001423825.1 Microbacterium sp. Leaf351 | reverse complement strand
CCTGCCGGTGATCCTCTACGACATCCCCGGTCGCACCGGCGTGCCCATCAAGTACGAGACGATCCTGCGTCTCGCGAAGCACCCGAACATCCTCGCGATCAAAGACGCCAAGGGCGACTTCAGCGAGGTCAGCCGTGTGCTCAACCAGACCGATCTGCTCTACTTCTCCGGTGACGACGCGAAC
>NZ_LMPK01000034.1:77814-88618 GCF_001423825.1 Microbacterium sp. Leaf351 | reverse complement strand
CCCCGTACCGCACGATCGTCGACGCGGTGAACCGCGGCGACCTCGCGGCGGCGACCGCCGAGCACCAGCGCCTCGAGCCGCTCGTGCGTGCCGTCATGACGCATGTGCCCGGCACGGTGAGCGCGAAGTACATCCTCCACGGCCTCGGCCGCATCGGCAGCCCCCGCGTGCGCCTGCCGCTCGTCGGCCCCGAGGAATGGGAGGCCGCGATCATCGAGGACGAGCTCGCCCTCGTGACCGGCGTGCCCGGCGCCGATTTCTCCAACTTCCGCCCCGACCGCAACGCGGCCGCGGGCGGTGCGCTGCCGAAGGTCCACGGCACGACCCGCTGACACCGTCCGCCGCGAGTGCGGACACAAACGCCGCGCGAGCGGCCATACCGAGACGCCGCCCCCGCGGCGAGATGACGGATGCGCGCGAGGCGCGGCATCCCGGAAAGGCTCTGCATGCCCACCCAGGTCTACGATCCGCCCGCCCTCGACTCCGGCACCCTGCGCGTCACGCCCCTCGGCGGACTCGGCGAGGTCGGCCGCAACATGACCGTGTTCGAGTACGACGGGCGTCTGCTCGTGGTCGACTGCGGCGTGCTCTTCCCCGAGGAGCACCAGCCCGGCGTCGACCTGATCCTCCCCGACCTCGGTCCGCTGCGGGATCGGCTGGCCGACATCGAGGCGGTCGTGCTGACCCACGGCCACGAGGACCACATCGGCGCCGTCCCCTACCTGCTGCGGCTGCGCCAGGACATCCCGATCATCGGCTCGCAGCTGACGCTCGCCCTCACCGAGGCGAAGCTCAAGGAACACCGCATCAAGCCGTATTCGCTGACCGTCGCCGAGGGGCAGCGCGAGAAGGTCGGTCCGTTCGACCTCGAGTTCGTCGCCGTCAACCATTCCATCCCCGACGCGCTCGCCGTCGCGATCCGTACGCCCGCGGGCCTCGTGCTCGCGACCGGCGACTTCAAGATGGACCAGCTGCCGCTCGACGGCCGCCTCACCGACCTGCGGGCGTTCGCTCGGCTCGGCGAGGAGGGCGTCGACCTCTTCCTCGTGGACTCCACGAACGCGGATGTCCCGGGCTTCACGCCGCTCGAGCGCTCGATCGGCCCCGTGCTCGACCAGGTCATCGCCAAGGCCCCGCGCCGCGTGATCGTCGCGAGCTTCTCGTCGCACGTGCACCGCGTGCAGCAGGTGCTCGACGCCGCTGCCGCTCACGGCCGTCGGCTCGCCTTCCTGGGACGCAGCATGGTGCGCAACATGACGATCGCCGAGGACCTGGGCTACCTGACGGTGCCCGACGGCGTGCTCATCGACTACAAGAAGGCGCAGAACCTTCCCGACGACCAGGTCGTCTTCATGTCGACCGGATCGCAGGGCGAGCCCATGGCGGTGCTCAGCCGCATGGCGAACCTCGACCACGCCATCGAACCCGGACCGGGCGACACCGTGATCCTCGCGTCGAGCCTCATCCCCGGCAATGAGAACGCCGTCTACCGGGTGATCGACGGACTCACCAAGCTCGGCGCGAACGTCGTGCACAAGGCCAACGCCAAGGTGCACGTGTCGGGTCATGCCGCCGCGGGCGAGCTGCTCTACTGCTACAACATCCTCAAGCCCCGCAACGTGCTGCCGGTGCACGGCGAGTACCGCCACCTCATGGCCAACGCGAAGCTCGCGCAGGAGACCGGCGTCGAGCCGGAGCGCACGATCCTCGCCGAGAACGGCACGGTCATCGACCTGAAGGACGGCCGAGCGCGCATCGTCGGCCAGCTTGACGTGGGCTTCGTCTACGTCGACGGCTCGAGCGTGGGCGAGATCACCGACGCCGACCTGAAGGACCGCCGCATCCTCGGCGAGGAGGGGTTCATCTCCGTCATCGTCGTGGTGGATGCCGCGACCGGCCGCATCGTCTCCGGGCCTGACATCCACGCGCGCGGTGTCGCCGAGGACGACTCGGTCTTCGACGCGGTGAAGCCGAAGATCGCGGCTGCTCTCACCGAGGCTGTGCAGTCGGGCGTGCGCGACACGCACGCACTGTCGCAGGTCGTGCGGCGCACGATCGGTCGCTGGGTCAACCAGTCGCTGCGTCGTCGCCCGATGATCGTGCCGCTGGTCATCGAGGCCTGAGCGGATCGGGCGCGGGCATCGGCGGGACTACGATCTGAGGCATGCCCGAGTCGTTCGCGATCCGGCCGGCGACGAGGTCGGACGGAGCGTTTCTCGCCGACATGGTCGTGGAAGCGGCCAATTGGCGACCGGGTTCGGCGCGCCCTCGGCACGAGGTGCTCGGCTCGCCCGAGCACAGCCGCTATCTCGCCGGCTGGATGCGCCCCGGCGACGCGGGATTCGTCGCGACCTCGCCCACCGGTGAGCCGATCGGTGCGGCCTGGTATCGCATGTTCCCGCGCTCGGACCCCGGCTTCGGATATGTCGCCACCGGTGTGCCCGAGCTGATCATCGGGGTGCGTCCGATCTGGCGGGCGCACGGTGTGGGCCGCGCATTGCTCCAGCGTCTCGCCGCCCACGCCGCGTCCGCCGGATATCAGCGTCTGAGCCTCAGCGTCGAGCGCGGCAACTTCGCCGCCACGTTGTACCGCTCCGAGGGCTTCGCGGTGACTCAGCCCACGAGCGGCCGCGACATCATGGTGAAGCGGCTGCGGTGAGGCATCCGCTCGTCGTCACGCCGCCTTCAGCAGCGCGGTGACGCCGAGGCCGCCGGCCGCGCAGACCGAGATGAGTGCCGTGCCGCCGCCCCGCTCGTGCAGGATCTTCGCGGTGCCGGCGAGGATGCGCCCGCCGGTCGCCGCGAACGGATGCCCCGTGGCGAGGCTCCCACCCTTGATGTTGAGCTTCGCGCGGTCGATGGGCCCGAGCGGGGCGTCGAGTCCGAGCCGGGTGCGGCAGTAGTCGGCGTCCTCCCACGCCGCGAGCGTGCACAGCACCTGTCCGGCGAAGGCCTCGTGGATCTCGTACACGTCGATGTCCTGCAGGGTGAGCCCGTTGCGCGCGAGCAGGCGCGGCACCGCGTAGGCGGGTGCCATCAGCAGGCCTTCCGGGCCGGGGCCAGCGAAGTCGACGGCGGCCGTCTCCGCGTCGATGACGTACGCGAGGGGGTGAAGGCCCCGTTCGGCACCCCACGACTCCGTGCCGAGCAGCACCGCCGACGCGCCGTCGGTGAGGGGCGTCGAATTGCCGGCCGTGAGCGTGCCGCGTCCGCTCGTGCGATCGAAGACCGGGGAGAGCGTGCCGAGCCGCTCGAGGGAGATGTCGGTGCGCAGGTTGTTGTCGCGGGTGAGCCCGCGGTACGGCACGACGAGATCGTCGAAGAACCCCGCCTCCCACGCGGCGGCGGCGTTGCGGTGAGACGCATAGGCGAGCTCGTCCTGCGCGGCGCGGGTGATGCCCCACTCCTTCACCATGAGCTCGGTGTGCTCGCCCATGCTCAGGCCCGTGCGCGGCTCGCCGTTGCTGGGCACGTGGGGGCGCAGCATCCGCGGGCGGAAGCCGGCGAACAGCTTCGCCCGAGCACCGAACGAGCGCGCCTGGTTGGCGCGCAGAAGCAGATGACGCAGCCCCTCGTCGAGCGCGAGGGGGGCATCGGATGTCGTGTCGACCCCGCCGGCGATCGCCGAGTCGATCTGCCCGAGCGCGATCTTGTTCGCGACGGTCACCGCCGCCTGCAGCCCGGTGCCGCACGCCATCTGCACGTCGAATGCGGCGCTGGCGGGGGAGAGGGTCGTGCTGAGCGCCGACTCGCGGGTCAGGTTGAAGTCGCGCGAGTGCTTGAGCACGGCTCCGGCCGCGATCTCGCCGATGCGCTCGCCGTGCAGGTCGAACGCGTCGGCGACGGCCTGCAGCGTGGTCGTGAGCATGTCCTGATTGGATGCGTCGGCGTAGGCCGTGTTCGAGCGTGCGAACGGGATGCGTCGGCCGCCGTAGACGGCGACGGGGCGGGGTGGGGTCATGGGGGATCCTCCGTGCCCGCGTCGGCGCGGGCCTTCCGGCATCCTCCCACCGCACGCGGGGGTGCGGGTCGTGGCGGCGTGTGGCCGCGGCATCCGCGTCGCTACCGGCCAGTGTCGGCCCGGACGCCTACCGTGGAGGCATGCCCAGGAGCAGCAGCGCCACCTCGAGCGGCCGCGCGCCCGCGAAGAGCGGTGCGTCGCGCGCTCGCAAGCCCGAACCGACCCCGCGCGGCTACGTCGGCGAGCCTGACAGGCCGGCCCTCGCGGTGCGCGCCTGGATGGGGCTCGCGCACGGCGTCGGCGGGCTGTTCCGCGCGTTCGGGCCCGAGACGCTCGAGAAGGAGCAGCGCCGCGACGGGCTCCCGTTCCTGCTGGTCGTCCTCGCGGTCGCGGGCGCCGTGGTCGAGTGGTTCCTCATCGGCACGGATGTCTCCGCCTCCGTCTCCGCCTACAGCGTCGGCGGGCTGGTCGGACGGCTCGCGTTCCTCATGCCGGTGCTGCTCGTGCTCCTCGCCGGGTGGCTGTTCCGTCATCCGGCCTCGGTGCACGACAACGGCCGCATCGGCATCGGCTTCCTGCTGTTCGTCGTCGCGATCGCGGGCTTCTGCCACGTGGCCGGCGGACGGCCTGCTCCCTCCCAGGGTCTTCCGGCGCTGAGCGGCGCCGGAGGCCTCTTCGGCTGGATGGTGGCCGAGCCGCTCGCCTACCTCCTCTCCCCGATCGGCGCGTACCTCGCCCTGGGGCTCCTCGCCGCGCTCAGCGTGCTGATCCTCACCAAGACCCCGCCGAACCGCATCGGCCGCAGGCTCGGCGACCTGTACGCGTGGATGTTCGGCACCGAGCGCGTGTCCGAGCCCGACGCCTCCGCCGAGGCGGCCGATGAGACGCTGCCGGCGTGGCGTCGCAACCGCGGGCGTCGTGAGAAGGATGCCTCGACCTCCCCGTCGCAGGACCTCACAGAGCTGCTCTTCACGACCGATGACGCCCAGGGCGGGTTCGACCAGGCCGTCGCACCGGTGCCCACCGATGCGATCACCGAGGTCGTCGATCCCTCGATCATCCGCGCGGCGCGCACGCAGGCGGCTCGCAACGCGGCGACCTCCCTCGTCGACGACGGCGACACCGGCCCGCAGGAGGCACTGCCCGATGTGGTCGGCTTCGGATCGGATGCCGCGGGCCTCCCGCCCGCCGCCCCCTACCGGCTGCCGGCCGTGACGACCCTGGCGCCCGGCGCGCCCGGCAAGGCGCGTTCGGCGGCGAACGACGAGGTCGTCCGGGCGATCACCGGGGTGCTCGACCAGTTCCAGGTCGATGCGCGGGTCACCGGCTTCTCCCGCGGACCGACAGTCACGCAGTACGAGATCGAGCTCGGCCCCGGTGTGAAGGTCGAGCGCATCACGGCGCTCACCAACAACATCGCCTACGCGGTGGCCTCCAACGAGGTGCGCATCCTCGCCCCGATTCCCGGCAAGAGCGCCATCGGCGTCGAGATCCCCAACACCGACCGCGAGATCGTCACCCTCGGCGACGTGCTGCGTTCCTCGACCGCGCAGCAGCAGACCCATCCCATGACGATCGGCGTCGGCAAGGACGTCAGCGGCTCCTACGTCGTCGCCAACCTCGCGAAGATGCCCCACCTGCTGGTCGCGGGCTCCACCGGTTCCGGCAAGTCGAGCTTCGTGAACTCGATGATCACGAGCCTGCTGATGCGCGCCAAGCCCGCCGACGTGCGCATGGTGCTCATCGACCCGAAGCGCGTCGAGCTGACCTCGTACGCCGGCGTGCCGCACCTCATCACCCCCATCATCACGAACCCGAAGAAGGCGGCCGAAGCGCTGCAGTGGGTCGTGAAGGAGATGGACATGCGGTACGACGACCTCGCGTCGTTCGGGTTCCGCCACATCGACGACTTCAACCGCGCCGTCGTCGCCGGTCAGGTCGAGTTGCCGGCCGGTTCCGAGCGCGTGCTCAAGCCCTACCCCTACCTGCTGGTCGTCGTCGACGAGCTCGCCGACCTCATGATGGTCGCCCCGCGCGACGTCGAGGACTCGATCGTTCGCATCACGCAGCTCGCCCGGGCCAGCGGCATCCATCTCGTGCTCGCCACCCAGCGTCCGAGCGTCGATGTCGTCACGGGTCTCATCAAGGCCAACGTGCCCTCGCGGCTCGCGTTCGCGGTCACGAGCGTCACCGACTCGCGCGTCATCCTCGACCAGCCGGGCGCCGACCGTCTCATCGGACAGGGCGACGGGCTGTTCCTGCCGATGGGGGCGTCCAAGCCGCTGCGCGTGCAGGGCGCGTGGGTCAGCGAGGCGGAGATCGAGAAGGTCGTCGCCCACGTCACCGGACAGGCCCGCCCCGACTACCGTGCCGACGTGCAGGCCGCCGCGGAGAGGAAGGAGATCGACGCCGACATCGGCGACGACCTCGAGCTGCTCCTCGCCGCCGCCGAGCTGATCGTCAGCTCCCAGTTCGGCTCGACCTCGATGCTGCAGCGCAAGCTGCGGGTCGGGTTCGCGAAGGCCGGACGCCTCATGGACCTCCTCGAGTCCCGCGAGATCGTCGGGCCCTCGGAGGGCTCGAAGGCGCGTGACGTGCTGGTCACCCCCGAGCAGCTGCCCGAGGTGCTCGCGCGTCTGCGCGGCGACGACGTGCCGGCCGCGGCATCCGCCCCCGCTGGGATCGATGAGCGTTACGCCGACGATCCGGTCGAGCGGCAGTTCGACGGCTACGATGTCCTCGACTCCGACGGAGACGAGGATGCCTGGAGCCTGACCGGCCGCGACTGACCATGACGACGATTCCGCGACAGCTGCCCAACGCGATCACCATCGCGCGCATCCTCTGCGCGCCGGTCTTCCTGTGGCTGCTGCTCTCCGACGGCGGCACCGACGGAGGCCTGCGGTGGGCCGCCGCTCTGCTGTTCGTCGTCGCGATCGCGACCGACGGCATCGACGGCTACCTCGCCCGCAAGTACGAGGTCGTGACCGACCTCGGCAAGATCCTCGATCCGATCGCCGACAAGGTGATCACCGGCTGCGCGTTCGTCGGCCTCTCGATCCTCGGCAAGCTGCCCTGGTGGGTGACGATCATCGTCCTCGTGCGCGAGATCGGCATCACCGTCTACCGGTTCATCGTCATCAGCGACCACGTGCTCGCCGCAGCGTGGATGGGCAAGCTCAAGACCGTCGCCCAGGCCGTCGCGATCACGCTCGCCATCGCGCCCCTGTGGACGGTGCTCGGCGGCTGGGTCTCATGGTTCGTCGTGGCGACCATGTGGATCGCCGTCATCCTCACGATCGCGAGTGGCATCGACTACCTCGTGACCGAGATCCGCGGCGCCCGCGCGGCGCGGCGGTCGGCCACGTGACCGACATCGACGCGCACGACGGCAGCGCCGACGCGGAGGAGACGCTCGTGCGCTCCCGACCGGCGGCGCCCGCCTCCGACGCGGCCCGCCTCATCGCCCGGCTCGACGACCTCGGCTGGCGCATCGGTGTCGCGGAATCGCTCACGGGCGGCGCAGTGACCGCCCAGCTCGTCGCGGTGCCCGGGGCATCCGCTCACGTGCAGGGCGGAGTCGTCGCCTACGCGACCGAGCTGAAGGCCACGCTGCTCGGCGTCGATGCCGAGGTGCTCGCGCTCCACGGCGCCGTGCAGCCCAAGGTCGCCCGCCAGATGGCGGAAGGGGTGCGCGGCGCACTCGCCCTCCCAGGAGTCGAGGTGCAGGTCGGCATCGCGACGACCGGCATCGCGGGGCCGACCTCGCCCGACGGGCAGCCGGTGGGAACCGTGCACATCGCCGTGTCCACCCCCCTCGGCACGCGTGTCGAATCGCTGCAGCTCGACGGTGACCGCGACGGCATCCGTGCAGAGACGGTGCGCCGCGTCATCCGGCTCGCTCTCGACGCCCTCTGAGGGGTCACCGTGGCGAGGGGAATAGGGCCTGTTTCCGGTCGGTTACATTCGGTGATTCTGGCCCGATGCCCAGCGGCGCGGGTTAGATTGACTGCAACCGGTGAGGTAGCGTGGTCCCCCCGGACCGCGACCCGAGATGAGTGAGGAGGGGACCCGAATGATCCTGGTACGTCATGAGATCGGCGAAGTCCTGCGGGACCTGCGCCAGCAGAAGGGCCGTACCCTCCGTCAGGTGGCCAGCCGCGCGAGCATCGCGCTCGGCTACCTCAGCGAGGTGGAGCGCGGGCAGAAGGAGGCGTCGAGCGAGATCCTCGCCGCGGTCGCCGATGCGCTCGATGTATCGATCGCGATGATCATGCGCGAAGTCGCCGACCGACTCCTGGTGCTCGAGGGCCTGCAGGTCTTCCCCGATGTTGTCCCCGACGAGCTGGTGGCCTCGGTCGAGCCCGAGCTCTCGCTGCGCTGAGGTGCGACGCAGCGAATTCGAACGCGCGGTGTCCGACGAGTTCGGAGCGCGCGGTCCCGCGATCGTCGCGGACCTGGTGCTCTCCGAGCTCGGCGGGCGCACCCCCGTCGAGGCGCTCGATGCCGGCCTGGCGACGCGCGACGTCTGGCTCGCCCTGTGCGAGGCGACGGATGTCCCGCTCTCGCGCCGCCACGGCGCCGGACGCCTCGAGCCGAAGCGTCACTGACCCGTCCGTCGCTCCGATGAATGACGGTGTGTCGTTCGGCGTGTCGTCGAAGATCCGTTCGATGTCGGCGTAGTCTCCTTCACATCCGGTGACGTTCTCGTCGCCCTCACGGAATGCCGCAACGCCCCCGACCGATGTCGGAGGTGCGGCCTAGCGTGAGGGACGTCGAACGACACCAGACGCCTTGCCGGGAACACCCTCACCGTGGGGGCGGCCCGGCAGCCTACAGGCAGCGGAACGCGAGCAGAAGGAGCACGCCATGCCATCACCCGTCGAGCGCGAGAAGGCCCTCGAGTCGGCCCTCGCCCAGATCGACCGCCAGTTCGGAAAGGGCTCGGTCATGCGGCTGGGCAGCGACGAGCGCGCGCCGGTCGAAGTCATCCCCACCGGTTCCATCGCCCTCGACGTCGCCCTCGGCGTCGGTGGTCTTCCTCGCGGCCGCATCATCGAGATCTACGGTCCGGAGTCGTCGGGTAAGACCACGCTGACCCTCCACGCGATCGCCAACGTGCAGCGCGCGGGCGGCATCGCCGCATTCATCGACGCCGAGCACGCGCTCGACCCCGACTACGCCGCGAAGCTCGGCGTCGACATCGACCAGCTGCTCGTCTCGCAGCCCGACACCGGTGAGCAGGCGCTCGAGATCGCCGACATGCTCGTGCGTTCGGGCGCAATCGACCTGGTCGTCATCGACTCGGTCGCCGCCCTCGTCCCCAAGGCCGAGATCGAAGGCGAGATGGGCGACTCGCACGTGGGCCTGCAGGCGCGCTTGATGTCGCAGGCGCTCCGGAAGCTCACCGGTGGCCTGAACCAGACCAAGACCACCGCGATCTTCATCAACCAGCTGCGCGAGAAGATCGGCGTCTTCTTCGGCTCGCCCGAGACCACCGCCGGCGGGAAGGCGCTCAAGTTCTACGCGTCGGTACGCCTCGACATCCGCCGCATCGAGACGCTGAAGGACGGTACCGACGCGGTCGGTAACCGCACTCGCGTCAAGGTCGTCAAGAACAAGATGGCGCCGCCCTTCAAGCAGGCGGAGTTCGACATCCTGTTCGGCACGGGCATCTCGCGCGAAGGAAGCCTCATCGACTTCGGTGTCGAGCACGGCATCGTCAAGAAGTCGGGCGCCTGGTACACCTACGACGGCGAGCAGCTCGGTCAGGGCAAGGAGAACGCCCGGTCGTTCCTGCTCAAGAACGAGGACATCGCGGCTGACATCGAGCAGAAGATCAAGGCCAAGCTCGGCGTGGGCGTCCCGAAGGACGCCGATGCCGCCGTCGAAGACGAGCTCGCGAAGCGTCGTCCGGCCTGATCATGACGGTACCTCCCGGGGGCGAGCCCGACGGGCTCGCCCCCGTCATCCCCCTCTTCGGGCGCTCCGCGTCGGCCGGCCTGCCGCGTCCGACGTTGGCGTCCTCCTCGACGGATGCCTCTCCCGACGCGCCTGCCGAACCCGACACGCGGTGGCACACCACCTGGACGGCACCGGCCGCCCGGGGGCTGCACGCGCTGGGAGCCGTCGACGACTCGACGCGCGCGCCGGATCGCGGGCGCAGCCCGTCGTCGGGTCGCGCGATCGCAGGCCCCGGTGACGGCGAGACACCGTCGCCGGCGATCGACGCCGCGGCGGCGGAGCAGACCCTGCTGAAGCGCCTGCGGGGGCGGAGTCTGTCGGTGCGTGAGGCCCACGATGTGCTGCGGGCCGAAGGACTTGATCAGATGCAGATCGACGAGATCATCGACGCCTGCGTCGATCGCGGTTACCTCGATGACGCGGCCCTCGCCGAGCAGCTCGTGCACAAGGGGCTTCAGAAGCGGCAGGGGAGGGGCGCCGTACGTCAGGCGCTCGTGCAGCGCGGTCTCGACCGCGAGGTGATCGACGTCACGATCGACCAGCTGCCCGATGACGAGGAGGAGCGCGCGCTCGAGTTCGCGCTCGGCAAGGCCCGCACCCTGCGCTCACTCCCTCCCGAGGTGGGGCTGCGCCGTCTCGTCGGACAACTGCAGCGCCGCGGCTTCAACGGGGCGACGTCGATGCGGGTCGCGCGGCAGGCCCTGGGCGAGCGACCCCGTACCTCCGGGGTGCGATTCACCGACTGACTCCGTCGCGTGCTGGTCAGGCCGTCTGTCGTGGAGCCGACCGTAGAATGACAGGCATCATGACCTCCCCTCGCAGTACCCCGACTCTCATCGCGCCGTCGTCGGCAGCCCTCGACGTCGACGGGCACGCGCG
>NZ_LMPK01000034.1:73493-77807 GCF_001423825.1 Microbacterium sp. Leaf351 | reverse complement strand
TCTCTCGAGAGCGCCGGGTACGTGCGCGCGGCCGACGGCGAGGATGCCGACGTCGTCGTGATCAACACCTGTGCCGTTCGCGACAACGCCGCCGGCAAGCTGTACGGCACCCTCGGCCACCTGAAGGCCCGCAAGGACGCCCGCGCCGGCATGCAGATCGCCGTCGGGGGATGTCTCGCCCAGATGGACAAGCAGGTCGTCCTCGACAAGGCGCCGTGGGTCGACGTCGTCTTCGGCACGCACAACATGGGCTCCCTTCCGACCCTTCTCGAGCGCGCACGCCACAACGGCGATGCCGAGCTCGAGATTCTCGAGTCGCTCGAAGTGTTCCCCTCGACGCTCCCGACCAAGCGCGACAGCACCCACAGCGGCTGGGTGTCGATCTCCGTGGGCTGCAACAACACCTGCACGTTCTGCATCGTGCCGAGCCTGCGCGGCAAAGAGCGCGACCGGCGACCCGGAGACATCCTCAGCGAGATCAAGCTGCTGGTCGATGACGGCGCCATCGAGGTGACGCTCCTCGGTCAGAACGTCAACAGCTACGGCGTCGAGTTCGGCGACCGGGAGGCGTTCGGCAAGCTCCTGCGTGCCGCCGGCGAGATCGACGGTCTCGAGCGCATCCGCTTCACGAGCCCCCACCCCGCCGCGTTCACCGACGATGTCATCGACGCGATGGCCGAGACCGGTTCTGTCATGCCGCAGCTGCACATGCCGCTGCAGTCCGGCTCCGACCGCATCCTGAAGGCCATGCGCCGCTCGTACCGCAGCGAGCGCTTCCTCGGCATCCTCGACAGGGTGCGCGCCCGCATCCCGCACGCGGCGATCACGACCGACATCATCGTCGGCTTCCCGGGCGAGACCGACGAGGACTTCGAGGACACCCTGCGCGTCGTCGAGCAGGCACGCTTCGCGAGCGCGTTCACCTTCCAGTACTCGATCCGCGAGGGTACGCCGGCGGCCACTATGCCCGACCAGGTGCCGAAGGCGGTCGTGCAGGAGCGCTACGAGCGCCTCGTCGCGCTGCAGGACCGCATCTCCCTCGAGGAGAACCAACGCCAAGTGGGACGCACCGTCAACGTGCTCGTCTCCACCGGTGAGGGCAAGAAGGATGCCGCGACCCTGCGTCTGACCGGGCGCGCCGAAGACAACAGGCTCGTGCACTTCGCGGTGCCCGCCGGTTCGCCCGAACCGCGCCCGGGCGACGTCGTGACCGTCGAGATCACGCAGGCGGCGCCGTTCTACCTCCTCGCCGACGGCGAGCAGGGCGCCCTGCGCATCCGTCGCACCCGTGCCGGTGACGCCTGGGATCGCGGGCAGGCGGAGGCGTGCGGCATCCCGTCGCCCCATGGCGAGTCCGCACCGGGCGCGCCCGTGCGGCTGGGGCTGCCCACGCTCCGCGTCGGGGTGTGAGCGGCCGCGTCATCGCGGTCGTCGGCGCCACCGGCACCGGCAAGAGCGATCTGTCGCTGCGGCTCGCCGACCACCTCGCCGCGACCGGCGGTGCCGCCGAGATCGTGAACGCCGACGCGATGCAGCTCTACCGCGGCATGGACATCGGCACCGCCAAGCTCACGGTCGCCGAGCGCCGCGGCATCCCGCATCACCTGCTCGACGTGCTCAGCGTGCGAGACGACGCCGCGGTCGCCTGGTACCAGACCGAGGCTCGGCGTCTCATCGATGAGATCCACGCGCGCGACGCCGATGCGATCCTCGTCGGCGGCTCGGGACTCTACGTCTCCGGCGTGATCTACGACTTCCGCTTCCCCCCGCGCGACGAGGCGGTGCGCGAGCGCCTCGAGGCGGAGCTCTCGGAGGACGGACCCGGCGTGCTGTTCGCGCGTCTGCGCGATCTCGACCCGGCCACGGCGCAGCGCATCGACCCGGCCAACGGGCGGCGCATCGTGCGCGCGCTCGAAGTGCTGGCGCAGGGCAAGGCGACGCACGGTGCAGCGCTTCCCGATGCCCCGGTGCTGTGGCGCGCGGACACCCTGCTCATGGCCCCCGGGGTCGCGCGCGACGAGCTCGTCGTCCGCCTCGACGCCCGCGTCGAGCGGATGTGGCGCGACGGCATCGTCGCCGAGGCCGAACGGCTGCGCGCCGACGGACTCGACGAGGGCGTCACCGCGCGCCGCGCGATCGGCTACGCACAGGCGCTCGATCAGCTCGACGGCGTGCTCACCGAGGCTGAGGCGATCGCCCAGGCCCAGGCGCTCACCCGCCGTTATGCGCGGCGGCAGGTGTCCTGGTTCCGCCGCTACGACGGTCTTGCGTGGGTCGAGCCGGATGCCGCGGCATCCGACGCCCTCGACGCGGCCCTCGCACGGCGCCCGTAGACTCGACCCATGCCCGCATTGCCGTTCACCAAAGGCCAGGGGACCGGCAACGATTTCGTGATCATCGCCGACCCCGACGGCGTCGTCGACCTCTCCGACGCCCAGGTCGCGGCTCTCACCGACCGCCGCTTCGGCATCGGCGCCGACGGAACGCTGCGTGTCGTGCGCTCCGCGGCGATCGCCGAGGGCGCCAAGGCGGCGGCATCGGGAGTCGAGTGGTTCATGGACTACCGCAACGCGGACGGCTCGGCGGCGGAGATGTGCGGCAACGGCATCCGTGTCTTCGCCCGCTACCTCGAGCAGGCGGGACTCGCGACGTTCGGCGAGCAGCGCATCGGCACGCGCGCCGGCGTCAAGACCGTGCGTCGCGACGGCGACGGCTTCGAGGTCGACCTGGGTGTGTTCGTCGTCGACGAGACCGACGTTCTGGTGCAGGCCAAGGGTCTGCCGGTGGCGCGACCCGGTCTTGGCATCGACGTGGGCAACCCGCACGTGGTCGTCGCACTTCCTTCGCATGACGAGCTCGACGGCCTCGAGCTGGCGTACGTTCCCCAGCTGACGCCCGCACCGGCGGCGGGCGCGAACGTCGAGTTCGTCGTTCCGGGAGAGCCTCTCGTGGTGGACGGGGTCGGTTCCATCCGCATGCGGGTGTTCGAGCGCGGTGTCGGCGAGACGCTCAGCTGCGGCACCGGCGTCGCCGCCGCGGCCCTCGCTGTGCGCCATTGGGCGGGCCCCGCCGCCCCCGACCGCTGGCGCGTCGCCGTGCCGGGCGGCGAACTCGGCGTGCGGGTCGTCGACGGTCACGTGCTGCTCTCCGGCCCAGCCGTGCTCACCTACACGGGCGAGGTCGCCCTCGCCTGAACGGCGGGTGCTCCGGGCGAGGTCGCGCTCGCCTGACCGGCGGGTGCGCGTTCGACGGACGTCGCTCGCGGCGGGCTATCGCCTCGAGCGCGACCGCGGGGAATCGGCCGACAAGCGCCCGATCAGTCGACCGGGTAGGGCAGCTCGATCGCCTCGGTCGGCGGGGTGCCGTGTCGGCGCACCTTGAGGACGCGGTACCCCCGCGCGGTCGCCGCGCGGTGCACGCTGTAGCCCATGGGGAAGGTCGCCGAGATCCACCGCTGCAGGGAGTCCGACCCGAGGTTGCGGGCGACGACGAACCAGCCGTCGGAGCGCTCGTCGAGCCGCGGGATCCAGCGCTCGAGCATGTCGTGCAGCTCGTTCTTGCCGACGCGGATGGGCGGGTTCGACCGGATCGTGCGGAACACCACGTCGTCGGGAACATCGTCGGGCGTCACCGCGTTGACGTTCTCGAGGCCCAGGCGCTCCGCGGTGGCGCGGACGAGTCCGAGGGCCCGCTGGTTGACATCGACCGCCCAGATGGTGGCGCGCGGCGACTCGATCGCCAGCGACAGTGAGATCGGACCCCACCCGCAGCCGAGGTCGAGGAAATGACCTCCGGGAGGCGGCGGGGGCGTGTTCGCCAGCAGCACGGACGTTCCGGCGTCGAGGCGATCGGGACTGAACACGCCGTTCGCGGTCGTCACCTGCACGTCGCGTCCCGCGAGCGTCACGGTGATCAGCCGCTGCTGTTCGGGACTGGCCGGAGACGCACTGAAGTAGTGGTCGCTCGGCATGGTGCGAGCGTAGCGGAGAGCGCGTCTGGGCGGGAGGCTAGAGTGAGCGGATGCCGCGGCCACGGGGCATCCTCGAAAGGAATTGATGACGGACGACATCGACACCGCGCACGCGAGTCGACAGGATGACGCCGTGGAGCGGGTGCTCGCTCGGGCGGAGGCGCGGGCGGGAGTGCGTCGCTTCGACGAGCTCGGGTCCGCGCAGGCTCTGCAGGACGCGTCGACCGCGTACGGCGGCGAGACCGACGGCGAGCAGTGGGACCGTGAGGAGCGTGCCGCGCTGCGGCGTGTACCCGGGCTCTCGACCGAGCTCGAGGACGTCACCGAGGTCGAGTACCGGCAGC
>NZ_LMPK01000034.1:73229-73483 GCF_001423825.1 Microbacterium sp. Leaf351 | reverse complement strand
CTCGCTGCGCGAGCTCGCCGCGCTCGCCGAGACCGCGGGTGCCGCGGTGCTCGACGGCGTGCTGCAGCGTCGGCCGCACCCCGACCCCGCGACCTACGTCGGTCGCGGCAAGGCCGAGGAGCTGCGCGACATCGTCGCCGCGGTCGGCGCCGACACCGTGATCGCCGACACCGAGCTCGCACCGAGCCAGCGGCGTGCACTCGAAGACGTCGTGAAGGTGAAGGTCATCGACCGCACCACCGTCATCCTCGACA
>NZ_LMPK01000034.1:64422-73193 GCF_001423825.1 Microbacterium sp. Leaf351 | reverse complement strand
GACTCGATGAGCCGTCAGGCCGGTGGCCAGGTGGGCGCCGGCGGCGCCGGCATGGGTTCGCGCGGACCGGGTGAGACGAAGATCGAGCTCGATCGCCGCCGCATCCGCACCCGCATGGCGATGCTGCGCCGGCAGATCCGCGACTTCGCGCCGGCCCGCGATGCGAAGCGCGCCGAGCGCAAGCGCAACACGATCCCGTCCGTCGCGATCGCCGGCTACACGAACGCGGGGAAGTCGAGCCTGCTGAACCGGCTCACGAGCGCGGGTGTGCTCGTGGAGAACGCGCTGTTCGCGACGCTCGATGCGACAGTGCGGCGGGCCGAGGCATCCGATGGACGCGTCTACACGCTCACCGACACCGTCGGGTTCGTGCGCAACCTGCCTCATCAGCTCGTGGAGGCATTCCGCTCCACGCTGGAGGAGGTCGGCGACGCCGATGTGATCGTGCACGTCGTCGACGGCTCCCACCCCGACCCTGCCGCGCAGCTCGCGACGGTGCGCGACGTGATCGGCGAGGTCGGCGCGCGCGCCACGCAGGAGCTCGTCGTCTTCAACAAGGCCGACCTCGTCGATGCCGACGCGCGCCTGGTGCTGCGCGGACTCGTGCCGGGCGCGTACTTCGTGTCGTCGCGCACGGGTGAGGGCATCGCCGAGCTGCGTGCGGCTGTCGAGGCCGCGCTGCCGCTGCCGGCGGTGGAGATCACGGCGCTCGTGCCTTACGGTCGCGGGGACCTCGTCTCCGCGGTGCACGACACCGGGCTCATCGTGAGCCAGTCGCACGAGGAGACCGGCACTCTGCTGCACGCTCACGTCTCCGAGCGTCTCGCCGCTGAGCTCGCCCCGTTCGCGCGCTGAGCGTTCAGGTCCGTCAGTCGTGAGCGGCGACCCTTCGGCGCTCAGTCGAGCGCGAGCGGCGGCAGCCCCGGTGGAGTGAATCCGAACACGGCGCCGAGGAAGGCGAGCTCGGTCTCGGCGGCGTCGATGATCGTCTCCCGGCGGCGGAAGCCATGCCCCTCGCCCTCGTAGAGACGGTAGGCGTGCGGGATGCCGCGCGCCGCCAGCGCGTCGCGGATGGCCTCCGACTGGGTGGGTGGCACCACGGCATCGTCGGCGCCCTGCAGCAGCAGCACGGGCGCCGCGAACCGGTCCGTGTGTGACAGCGGGGATCGCTCGAGATAGACGGCCTCGGCCTCCGGCAGGGGACCGATGAGGCCGTCGAGGTAGCGCGACTCGAAGTCGTGCGTGTCGGCGGCGAGGGCGCGCGCATCGGCCACGCCGTAGCGCGAGATGCCCGCCGCGAACACGTCGCTGCCGGCGAGGGCGGCGAGCACGGTCCATCCGCCCGCGGAGCCGCCGGCGATCGCGATGCGGGCGGCGTCAGCGTCGCCTTCCGCGACGAGACCGGCCACCGCGGCGAGGACGTCGTCGACGTCGACGATGCCCCACTGACCGTCGAGGCGCTCGCGGTAGGCGCGTCCGTAGCCGGATGACCCGCCGTAGTTGACGTCGAGCACGCCGATGCCGCGGCTCGTGAGGTAGGCGATCGATCCCGACAAGCCCCCCGCGACGTGGGAGGTGGGTCCGCCGTGCACGGTGACCACGTACGGCGCGCGCTCGCCGGCGGGCGCCACGATTCCGGGAGCGGTCGGCGGGTAGACGAACGCGTGCACCGGCCCGTGCGGACCGGGGTAGGTGACCGCACGCGGGGTCGGCAGCCAGGCGTCGGGCAGCGGCGCGGCGCCGCCGACCACGGCCTCCGCGGCGCCGGTCTCGACGTCGACGAGCCACAGTCCGCTCGACACGGCCGAGCCCGCGCCCGTGAGCAGCACGCGCGAGCCCGCGGCATCCTCGATGAGCAGGTGGCTCGAGACCGGCAGCGGGATGCCGCGACTCGTCCCGTCCGCCTCGATGACGTCGAGCTCGTCCCGGCCGTTGGTGCGGAGGGCGGCGATGCGGCCGCCACCGAGCGGCGCGAACCAGCGACTGCCGAGCACCCACAGCGCGCCGCCGGTGTCGGCGTCGGCGGGCGCGACCTCCGTCACCGTGCCGCCGCGCACCCGACGGAGGTTCCAGCGCCCGGTCTCGTCGTCGGAGTAGAGCAGCGCGCCGTCCGGCTCCCACGTCGGCTGTACCGGCGCGCTCGCGCCGCCGGCGACGACGGATGCCTCGTCCGGCCGCCCGAGTGGAGCGCGCCGGAGTTCGCTGCGCTCCCACGGCATGTGCGGGTGGTTCCAGCCGATCCAGGCGATCTCACGCCCGTCGGGGGAGAGTGCGGGCTGGGCGACGAAGTCGGTGCCGGATGCGACGACCTGCAGCGCGGTCGGGTCGTCGGAGGCAGATCCGTCGAGCGGGATGCGCACGGCGTCGTGGGTCGTGCCGCGCGCGTCCTGGGTCTCGCGCACCGCGAGCAGCGCACCGCCCGTGACGGTGAGCCCACCGAAGCGCTGTCCGAGCCCGCCCGGCGTGAGAGGCTGAGGTTCCTCACCCGGGGTGAGTGAGTAGACCCGCTGGTCGCCCTTCTCGACGAACACCAGCCCGCCGTCGCCGCGAGGAGCCCACGCGCCGCCGCCGTACTCGTGCACCGCCGAGCGCGCGCTCCACGGTGCCGGAAGAATCTCCGCCACCTCTCCGCCCTCGAATCGCCGGCGCACGGTGCCGCGGCCGCCCTCCTCGGGCACCGACGCGCCCCACCAGATCTCCGATCCGACCAGGCGCGCGCCGTCGAAGCGGGGCGAGGAACCGGCGATGTCGGAGGCGGACAGCGGTGACGGCCAGGAGCCGTGGGGGAGAGTCTGCGGCATCCCTCCACGCTAGCCGCGGGCCGCGGCATCCGCCCGCTCGGCGCGGAGCGGGAGACGCGTGCGCGGTGCTCGCGTGACTCCGGGCGTCACACACGGCTGCGCACATCGCTCGGTGCTTTATGCTCTGATCCCACCCGTATGCGCATTCTGCGCACCTCTTCCACCGTGTGAAATGACCTCTTCCGTCGACTCCGTGCCCGCGCCTGCGCCGTTCTCGTTCGAGCTGTACCCGCCTCGCACGGCGGCGTCAGAGGCGGCTCTGCACGAGACGATCGCGCGCCTCGCCGAGGTCGGGCCGCGGTTCATCTCGGTGACGTACGGTGCCGGCGGATCCACCGGCGGACGCTCGCTCGAGGTGCTGCGTCACATTCGCGCCACGACCGATGTCGAGCCGCTGGCGCACCTCACGTGCGTGGGCAACACCTATGCGGGCGCCAACCGTCTCATCCGCGAGTTCCTCGACGCCGGCATCCGCAGCTTCCTCGCGCTGCGCGGAGACCCGCCCGCGGGCACCTCCGAGGACGACGTGTACCTGGGTGACCTGGAGAGCGCCGCCCAGCTCGTGCAGCTCATCGACCGCGTCCAGGCCGAGCGCGCTCCCTACCAGGAGTCCGGGATCCCCGGCATGCCCGGCGCCGCCCGCGTCGATCCGCGCCCGCGGGTCGACATCGCCGTCGCGGCCTTCCCGAACGGCCACCCGCGGTCGCGGCATCCGCGCGAGCACATCGACGCGCTGCTGGCGAAGCAGGCCGCCGGTGCGACCCTCGCCATCACCCAGCTGTTCTTCCACGCCGACGACTACGTCTGGTTCGTCGACCGCGCCCGTACGGCGGGAGTCACCATCCCGATCCTGCCGGGGATCATGCCGATCACCGGCCCGGCACGGCTGCGCCGTGTGCTGCAGCTGACCGGCGAGGAGATCCCCGCCGACCTTGCGATCGCGCTCGAGGTCGAGCCGACCGCCGAGGGCCAGCGGGAGATCGGCATCGCGCACGCCGCGCGTCTCGCCGAGGAGGTGCTGGCCGGTGGAGCGCCCGGTGTGCACCTCTACGCGTTCAACAACCACGACACCGTGCTCTCGGTCCTCCGTGAAGCAGGTATTCTCACCGCGGGCGCCTCCGGCCCCGCCTCCACCCCAGTGAAGGAGTCACGTCGATGACTGCACCCGCCCTGCCCGAGGGAACCATCCTCGGCTACCCCCGCATCGGCCGCCGCCGTGAGCTCAAGCGCGCCGTCGAGTCGCACTGGGCGGGCGCGCTCTCCGAGGCCGACCTCGAGGCCACGACGGCCGACCTCCGCCGCGACACCCGCGAGCGTCTCGCCGAGCTCGGTCTCGGCCGCACGGACTCCTCGATCCCCGAGTCGTTCTCGTACTACGACCAGGTGCTCGACGTCACCGCGACCGTCGGCGCCCTGCCCGCCCGCTTCACGCGTCTGCGCGAGAGCGACGGCAGCGTGCCGCTGTCGGCCTACTTCACGGCCGCCCGCGGCGAGGGCGATGACGCGCCGCTGGAGATGACCAAGTGGTTCGACACGAACTACCACTACCTGGTTCCCGAGATCGGTCCCGAGACCCGCTTCGCGCTCACGAGCGACCGCTTCGCCCGCCAGGTCGCCGAGGCCCGCGCCGACGGCTTCGTCACGCGCCCCGTCGTCGTCGGCCCCGTCACGTTCCTCGCGCTGGCGAAGGCGACGGATGCCGCGCCCGCCGGCTTCGCTCCGACGAGCCGCCTCGATGACCTCCTGCCCGTCTACGTCGAGCTGCTCGCGTCGCTGAAGGCGGCCGGAGCCGAGTGGGTACAGCTCGACGAGCCGGCCCTCGTCAGCGAGAGCGTCGACGTCGACCCCGCCGCTCTCGCGGCGCTCGCGGAGCGCGCCTACGCCGTGCTCGGCGGTGCCGCCGACCGCCCGTCGATCCTCGTGACCGCCGGCTACGCGCAGCTCTCGCCCGAGGCGTGGCAGGTTCTGGCCGCCGCCCCCGTCGAGGCGCTCGCGATCGACCTCGGCCGCGGTGCGCTTCCGGCGGCCGTCCCCGGGCTCGAGTCCAAGACCCTCGTGGGCGGCGTCGTCGACGGCCGCAACATCTGGCGTGGCGACCTCGAGGCCGCCTGGCAGAAGCTCGAGGCGCTGAAGGGGCTGGGCGCGGCATCCGTCGTCGCCGGCACCACCACCTCGCTGCAGCACGTGCCGCACGACGTCGCCGACGAGCCCGCGCTCGATGAGCGTCTCGTCTCGTGGCTCGCGTTCGCCGATCAGAAGGTCGGCCAGATCGCGGTGCTCGCGCGTGGCCTGGCCGAGGGTCGTGACGCGATCGCCGACGACCTCGCCGCCGCGACGGCGGCGCTCGAGGACCGTCGGTCGGCACCGGGCGTGCGTGTCGACGCGGTGCGTGCCCGCACCGGCGCCCTGACCGACGCCGACTTCTCGCGCGGCGACTACGCGGAGCGTGCCGCGGCGCAGGATGCCGCGCTGCACCTTCCGGCGCTCCCGACGACCACGATCGGGTCGTTCCCGCAGACCGGTGACATCCGTCGCGCCCGCGCACGCCACGCGAAGGGCGAGCTCACCACGGCCGAGTACGACGGGTTCCTCCGCGACGAGATCGCCGCGGTCATCACGCTGCAGGAGGATCTCGGTCTCGACGTCCTCGTGCACGGCGAGCCCGAGCGCAACGACATGGTGCAGTACTTCGCCGAGAACCTCGACGGCTTCGCGGTGACGCAGAACGGCTGGGTGCAGTCCTACGGCTCGCGTGCGACGCGTCCGTCGATCCTCTGGGGCGACGTGTCGCGTCCGGCGCCGATCACGGTGGCGTGGGCCGAGTACGCCCAGTCGCTCACCGCGAAGCCCGTCAAGGGCATGCTGACCGGCCCGGTGACGATCCTCGCGTGGTCGTTCGTGCGCGACGACCAGCCGCTGGGCGAGACCGCGAACCAGGTCGCCCTGGCGCTGCGCGACGAGATCGGCGACCTCGAGCAGGCCGGCATCGCGATCATCCAGGTCGACGAGCCCGCGCTGCGCGAGCTGCTTCCGCTGAAGAAGGCCGACCAGCCCGCCTACCTCGACTGGTCGGTGGGATCGTTCCGCCTGGCGACCGCGGGAGCCGAGACGGCCACCCAGGTGCACACGCACCTGTGCTACTCGGAGTTCGCCGTCGTGATCGACGCGATCGCCGCCCTCGACGCCGACGTCACCTCGATCGAGGCGGCGCGCAGCCGTGGCGACGTGATCGACGACATCTCTGCGTCGGGCTTCAGCCACGGCATCGGCCCGGGTGTCTACGACATCCACTCGCCCCGCATCCCGAGCGTCGAAGAGGTCACCGAGCTCCTCGAGCGCGCGGTCAAGGCGATCCCGACCCGCCAGATCTGGGTCAACCCCGACTGCGGTCTGAAGACCCGTGGCTACGCCGAGACGAAGGCCTCGTTGCGCAACCTCGTCGCCGCGACCGTCGCGGTGCGCGAAGAGGTGGGCGCCCGCTAGGGCTGAGCGCCTCGCGAACGACAGAGGGCGGCGACCGGATGCTTCCGGTCGCCGCCCTCTGTCGTCGTCTCGGTGTCGTCAGACCGCGCGCATGAGCGCGACGACTTTGCCGAGCACGACCGCCTCGTCGCCGAGGATCGGCTCGAACGCGGAGTTGCGCGGCAGCAGCCAGGTGTGGCCGTCCCGCTGGCGGAAGGCCTTGACGGTGGCCTCGCCGTCGAGCATCGCGGCGACGATGTCGCCGTTCTCGGCGGTGGACTGCGAGCGCACGACCACCCAGTCGCCGTCGCAGATGGCGGCGTCGATCATCGACTCGCCCTGCACCTTGAGCATGAACAGGTCGCCCTTGCCGACGAGCTGGCGGGGGAGGGGGAAGATCTCCTCGACCTGCTGCTCAGCCGTGATCGGGATGCCGGCGGCGATGCGCCCGACGAGGGGCACCATGGCGGCGTCGCCGACCGAGGGGGCCGTGTCGGCGGGGTTCTCGGCCGCGGTGCCGGGGAGGTCGATGAGCACTTCCATCGCACGGGTCTTGCCCGCGTCGCGACGCAGGTAGCCGCTCAGCTCGAGCTGGTTCAGCTGGTGCGTGACGCTCGAGAGCGACTTGAGTCCCACGGCGTCGCCGATCTCGCGCATGCTCGGCGGGTATCCGTGGCGCGCGATGGAGCGCTGGATGACCTCGAGGATCGCCAGCTGCTTGTCGCTGAGGCTCTTGCGCCGACGCGTCTGCGGCTTCTCCCGACCGGGCATCGCACGCTCCTTCCCTGGGCCGCCTCGTCGTTCTCGTTCGAATGTCGGAGGTCGGTGATGTGCTTCAGATGTCGAAAACCTATCCGGCTCTCGGCGCCCTTCGCGGGAGCGGGCACGCGTGTCGCGTTCGAAAGTCCTCGAAGGCGAGAGCCGGTTGACACTCGACAATATCGAAGATAGATTCGGAAAAGAAGTTCGCAAGACCGGCCCCCGGCCGGGTCCGGTCTTGCGACACTTCACCACTCTGAGGAGGCAGACATGACGACGATCCCGCTCACGCTCGCACCGCGCACCCGACTGCGGATGACGCGTCGTGGCCGCCGCGTGCTCGTGTTCCTCGCCGCACTGCCTTTCCTCATCGGGGTCTCGGCGGGCATCGTGTCGGGCGGGGCGGCTCTCGCGTCGCGCGACGCCGGTGCTCCGGCGGGCACCTACCAGACCGTCACGGTCGAGGCCGGTGACTCGCTGTGGTCGATCGCGGAGCGCGTCGCGCCGCAGGCAGATCCGCGCGACGTGGTCGACGCGTTCGTGCGGCTCAACGCACTCGGAAACGGCACGGTGGTGGCCGGCGAGCAGCTGTCGATCCCCACCGAGTACGCTCCGGCTCGCTGATCTCGACCGTCGGGTCGGCGCGTATCCCGCCTCTACGATGGAACGGTGACCCGTCTCGAAGACCTTCCGATACGCGACGACCTGCGCGGGCTCGTCCCTTACGGCGCCCCGCAGGTCGCGCTCCCCGTCGCTCTGAACGTCAACGAGAACACGCATCCGGTTCCGGATGAGGTCGCCAGCGACATCCTCGATTCCATCGCCCGCGCGCTGCGCGACGTCAACCGCTATCCCGACCGCGAGTTCACCGCGCTGCGCGAGGGCTTTGCGGACTATCTCGGCAACGGGCTGCTCCCCGAGCAGATCTGGGCCGCGAACGGGTCGAACGAGGTGCTCCAGCACGTCCTGCAGGCCTTCGGCGGCCCGGGGCGTCGGGCGTTCGGCTTCACGCCGACGTACTCGATGTACCCGCTTCTCACGCGCGCGACTGGCGCCGAGTGGGTCGCCGGCGAGCGGGCCAGCGACTACACGCTGTCTCCGCAATCCGCGGCCGACCAGGTGGCCGCCGCTGACCCCGACGTCGTCTTCCTGTGCGCTCCCAACAATCCGACCGGCACGCCGCTGCCGATCGATGTGATCACCGCCGTCTACGAGGCGAGCCGCGGCATCGTCATCGTCGACGAGGCCTACATCGAATTCGCCCCGCGCGACGCGGTCTCGGCGATCTCGCTCCTCGAGGGCCGGGAGCGCCTGGTCGTCTCCCGCACCATGAGCAAGGCGTTCGCCTTCGCCGGTGCGCGCGTGGGCTACCTCGCCGCCGACCCGGCGATCATCGACGCGCTGCGCCTCGTGCGCCTGCCGTACCACCTGAGTGCGCTCACACAGGCCGCCGCATCGGCGGCACTGCGTCACGCGGACGTCATGCTCGGGATGGTCGACGAGATCGTCGCGCAGCGCGACCGCATCTCGGCGACAGTCGAGGCGCTGGGCTTCCGCGCCCACCCGTCGTGGACCAACTTCGTGCTGTTCGGCGACGTCGACGACCCGCGGGCGACCTGGCAGGCGCTGTACGACCGGGGCGTGCTGATCCGCGACGTCGGCATTCCGCACCACCTGCGGGTGACGGCGGGCACCGCGCAGGAGACGACGGCGTTCCTCGATGCCCTGGCCTCGCTAGAATCGGGCGCA
>NZ_LMPK01000034.1:57875-64405 GCF_001423825.1 Microbacterium sp. Leaf351 | reverse complement strand
CGAGCTCACCCTCGACCTCGACGGCACCGGGCGCAGCAGCATCGACACGAGCGTCCCGTTCTTCGACCACCTGCTGACGGCGTTCGCGAAGCACTCGCTCACCGATCTCACCGTGCGCTCGAGCGGCGACACGCACATCGATGCGCACCACACGGTGGAGGACGTCGCAATCGTGCTCGGTCAGGCGATCCGCCAGGCGCTCGGCGACAAGGCCGGCATCTCGCGCTACGGCGACGCGCTCGTGCCGCTCGATGAGGCCCTCGCGCAGGCTGTGGTCGACATCAGCGGCCGTCCGTACCTCGTGCACACCGGCGAGCCGGAGGGGTACGAGCACCACCTGATCGGCGGCCACTTCACCGGTTCGCTCGTGCGCCACACGTTCGAGGCGATCGCGTTCAACGCGGGCCTCACCGTGCACGTGCGCGTGCTCTCGGGTCGCGACCCGCACCACATCGCGGAGGCCGAGTACAAGGCGTTCGCGCGAGCGTTCCGTCAGGCGAAGGCGCTTGACCCGCTCGTCGAGGGCATCCCCAGCACCAAGGGCGCTCTGTGACGCGCACGCCGCTCGTCGCGGTGCTCGACTACGGGTCGGGCAACGTGCACTCCGCGGTGAAGGCGCTCGCGGTGGCCGGCGCCGACGCGCGCCTCACCGCCGATCGCGCGCTCGTGCTCGAGGCCGACGGTCTGGTGGTGCCAGGGGTCGGCGCGTTCCGAGCCGTCATGGAGGCGCTCCGCGCCAGCGGGGGAGACGAGCTCATCGACCGGCGCCTCGCCGGAGGACGTCCCGTGCTCGGAATCTGCGTCGGCATGCAGGTGCTGTTCGGCCGCGGGGTCGAACGCGGCGACGACACCCCGGGTCTGGGGGAGTGGCCGGGGGTGGTGACCGAATTGGATGCCCCGGTGCTCCCGCACATGGGATGGAACACCGTCGAGCCCGGCGAGGGGTCGACGCTGTTCGCCGGCGTCGAGGACGAGCGGTTCTACTTCGTGCACTCCTTCGCGGCGCAGCAGTGGTCGCTCGAGGTGCAGCCGCCCTTCCCCACGCCGTCGCTGACCTGGGCGACCCACGGGTCCCGGTTCCTCGCAGCCGTGGAGAACGGCGCGCTGTCGGCGACCCAGTTCCACCCGGAGAAGTCGGGGGCCGCCGGCATCCGACTGCTGTCCAATTGGATCGGCTCGCTCTCCGCGGGATAACCTCTCCCGGGCGCGCGTCGGCGCGCCGCGGCATCCGCCTGTTCGCTTCACCCGAGGACCCATGAACGACTTCGCTTCCACGCCCGAACTGATCCTCCTTCCCGCGGTCGACGTGGCCGACGGCAAGGCCGTGCGCCTCACCCAGGGGGAGGCCGGCAGCGAGACGAGCTACGGCGACCCCGTCGAGGCCGCCCTCGAGTGGGCCCGCCAGGGTGCGCAGTGGATCCACCTCGTCGACCTCGACGCGGCGTTCGGTCGGGGCAGCAACGCGGCCCTGCTGCGCAAGGTCATCACGCACGTCAAGGGTGTAAACGTCGAGGTCTCCGGCGGCATCCGCGACGACGCCTCGCTCGAGGCGGCTCTCGAGTCGGGCGCGGCGCGCATCAACCTCGGCACCGCGGCCCTGGAGAACCCGGAGTGGGCGGCAGATGTCATCGGCCGCTACGGTGACGCGGTCGCCGTCGGCCTCGACGTGCGCGGAACGACCCTCGCCGCCCGCGGCTGGACGCGCGACGGCGGCGACCTGTGGGCCGTGCTCGACCGGCTGGAGGAGGCTGGCTGCACGCGGTACGTCGTCACCGACGTCACCAAGGACGGCACGCTGCGCGGCCCGAACCTCGACCTGCTGCGCACCGTCGCCGACCGCACGCCGAAGCCGGTCATCGCGTCCGGCGGCATCTCGAGCCTCGACGACATCGCGGCGCTGCGCGAGCTCGTGCCGCACGGTGTCGAGGGCGCGATCGTCGGCAAGGCGCTCTATTCGGGGGCGTTCACCCTGCGCGAGGCGCTGGATGTCGCCGGAGCCTGAGTCGCGGCATCCCGGTCAGGGCGAGGCCTGCGGCCACGACCACGGCTCGGCGCACGATCCTCACCTGACCGATTCGGCGGGCACTCCGTGGGCGGGTCGCAGCTTCGAGCCGAACCCGCACGCGGGCGACGACGGCTCGGCCGACCCCGCTCTGCGGGCGGCGCTGGAGGCCTTCCATGCCGGCGAGGGCGATCAGGTCGCCGTCGCGACCGCGTACCGCACGGCGCGCCTGCTGATCCCGCTCATCGCCGAGAAGGGAGACGAGGGTGTGGGCCCGACCGGCCTTGTCGTCGACAAGACGCAGGAGCTGTCGATCGTCACGGTGGCTGCGCCCGACGGGCGACGCGTGCTGCCGGTGTTCACATCGGTGGCGACCATGAGCGCCTGGGATGCCGCGGCTCGCCCGGTGCCCGCCGACGGCGTGCGCACGGCGCTCGCGGCCGCGAACGACGACACCGACCTGATCGTGATCGACCCGGGCTCGGACACAGAGTTCGTGCTGCGGCGCCCCGCCGTGTGGGCGATCGCCAAGGGTGAGGAATGGGAGCCGTCCTTCGCCTCGCCGGCGGTGTTCCTGGGCCTTCAGCGCAGCATCGCGCACGAGCTCGCGGTGCTCGATCTGCAGGTGGCTCCCGGGGATCCGCGCGCGCGGGGTCTGGGCTCCGAACTCGTCGTGCACCTGAATCTCGCGGCGGGCCTCGATCAGCAGGAGCTCGACGCCGTGCTCGCGCGACTCGCCCGCCGGTGGGCCGCCGATGACGCGGTGGCGACCCTGGTCGACTCGCTGTCGGTCAAGTTGCACCGCGCGCGCTGAGCTGCGTCGCGCCGCCGCTCTGCCATCGCGACCGGACGAGTGCGCGCCGGGGCGGGGTCAGGTGACCGGGCCGGTCCACTTCTCGCCGGGTCCCTTGCCGATCGGGTCGGGAACGACGGATGCCTCGCGAAAGGCGAGCTGCAGGGAGCGCAGGCCGTCGCGGAGTGACCGCGCGTGCATGTCGCTGACCTCGGGGGCGGCGGCGGTGAGGAGGCCGGCCAGGGCGTTGATGAGCTTGCGGGCCTCGTCGAGGTCGGTCTGCGACTCCGGGTCGTCGGCGAGGCCGACCTTGACGGCGGCCGCGCTCATGAGGTGCACGGCGGTCGTGGTGATGATCTCGACCGCGGCCACGTCGGCGATGTCGCGCACGGCGCTCGACGCGGCGCGCTCCTGCTCCTCCCAGCGAGCGTGGCGCTCGTCGTCGGTGAAGGCGTTGTCGTCGGGGCTCGTGTGCACGTCGTTCTCTCTGCTAGACTGTGCGGGCATCCGAGCGTCTGCTTCGGATCGAAAGTGGATCACATCCCACCCGCGCTTGCCGCCCAAGGTTACCGGGTCGAACGCACAGCTCCGGTTCTCCGGTGGCGGCCTTGTGGCGCGTGCGGGCGCGAACGTCGTGACGTCGCGTGGGTGGAGTGTGCGAATCTTCCGCCCGCTTCGCACCCGCGTCGCGGTGGCACCCGCTACGTAAGAGGAGTTCCGCATCAGCGATCCCCGCACCAATGAGCGCATCCGCGTCCCCGAGGTCCGCCTCGTGGGTCCGAACGGCGAGCAGGTAGGCGTCGTCCGTATCGAGGTTGCGCAGCGTCTGGCCCAGGAGGCAGACCTCGACCTGGTCGAGGTGGCCCCCAACTCGAAGCCGCCCGTCGTCAAGATCATGGACTACGGCAAGTTCAAGTACGAGGCCGCGCAGAAGGCCAAGGAGGCCCGGCGCAATCAGGCGAACACGGTCTTGAAGGAGGTGCGGTTCCGCCTCAAGATCGAGGCTCACGACTACACCACCAAGCTCAAGCGCGCCGAGGGATTCCTCAAGTCGGGTGACAAGGTGAAGGCGATGATCCTGTTCCGCGGTCGCGAGCAGTCGCGTCCGGAACTGGGTGTGCGCCTGCTTCGCAAGTTCGCCGAGGATGTCTCCGAGTTCGGCACCGTCGAATCGAACCCCACGATCGACGGTCGCAACATGGTCATGGTGATCGCGCCTCACAAGAACAAGTCCGAGGCGAAGGCGGAGCAGAACGCCCAGCGTGCCGCGAACAAGGAGGCCGCCCGTTCGGCCGCCCGCGGCGACACCCCCACTGACGAGCAGCCCGCTCCGGTTCCGGCCGAGTAGGGCGCCACGATTCCCGTCCGCGGGACACAACACAGAAGGAAACCGACATGCCGAAGCAGAAGACCCACTCGGGTGCCAAGAAGCGCTTCAAGATCACCGGCACCGGCAAGCTCATGAAGCAGCAGGCCAACCTGCGCCACAACTTCGAGGGCAAGCCCACCAAGCGCACCCGCCGTCTGTCGCAGGAGCAGGTGCTCGCCCCGGGCGACGCCAAGGTCGCGAAGAAGCTCCTCGGCCGCTGAGCGCGCCGACCCACGTGAGGAAGACAAGAAATGGCTAGAGTCAAGCGGGCCGTCAACGCCCAGAAGAAGCGTCGTACCATCCTCGATCGCGCCTCGGGTTACCGTGGCCAGCGGTCGCGCCTCTACCGCAAGGCGAAGGAGCAGGTCACCCACTCGCTCGTCTACGCGTACCGCGACCGTCGCAAGCGCAAGGGCGACTTCCGCCGTCTGTGGATCCAGCGCATCAACGCCGCTGCCCGTCAGAACGGCATCACCTACAACCGCTTCATCCAGGGCCTCGGCCTCGCGGGTGTGCAGGTCGACCGCCGTATCCTGGCCGACCTCGCGGTGAACGAGCCCGCGACGTTCGCGTCGCTGGTCGCGACGGCGAAGGCCGCCCTTCCGGCCGACGTGAACGCGCCCAAGGTCTCGGCCTAAGCGTCACACGCTGCACGGGGCGTCCTCCTTCGGGAGGGCGCCCCGTTCGTCGTTCCCGGGCGAGGCACCCCACCGCTCTAGACTGGCCGCGTGCTCGAGAATCCCCGATCGCCGCGCGCCCGAGCGGTCGCGAAGCTCGCCAAACGGGCGGCGCGCGACGAGACCGGCCTGTACCTCCTCGAGGGTCCGCAGGCCGTGCGCGAGGCGCTCGCCTTCCGTGCCGACGGCCTGGTCGAGCTCTATGCGACGCCCGCCGCCTGGGATCGCCACGCCGACCTCCGCGAGGCGGCATCGCGCGCGGGGCTCCGCGTAGAGCTCGCGTCCGACGCGGTGATCGAGGCGATGGCTGACACCGTCACTCCTCAGGGCATCATCGCTGTCGCCCGCCAGGACGAGGCATCCATCGACGACGTTCTCGCCCGTGCACCGCGACTGCTCGCGATCTGCGAAGAGATCCGCGATCCGGGCAATCTCGGCACGATCATCCGCGCGGCCGACGCCGTCGGCGCCGATGCGGTGGTTCTGACCGGGCGCACGGTGGATCCCTACAACCCGAAGGTCGTGCGGTCGACGACCGGGTCTCTGTTCCACGTGCCGGTGGCGCGCGTCGAGTCACTGGAAGACGTGATCGACGCGGCACGCGCGGCAGGACTGCGCGTCGTCGCCGCCGACGTCAAGGGCGACGATCTGCTCGACGCGCGGCGAGCCGGGGAACTCGACGGCCCGACCGCCTGGGTGTTCGGAAACGAGGCGCACGGGCTGCCCGATGAGGCGCTCGAGTGGGTGGATGCCGCGCTGCGCCTGCCGATCTACGGGCAGGCCGAGTCGTTGAACCTCGCAACTGCGGCGAGCGTCTGCCTCTACGAATCGGCGTTCGCCCAGCGCGGCTGACCGGCCGGATGCCGTGTCGCGGAAGCCGGCCGAGGCAGGTTCCGCGGAGGTTACATCCCCCTGGGAGAATCCGCCACGGGTCGCGATCGTCCACATCCCGTTCATAGAGTGGACATCATGTCTTCCCAGGATTCCCCCGGCCCGGCGACATCGAACATCAGCGTGCGACGCGGCGATCCGCTGGTCGTCGTCGAGCGCGTGCAGAAGCACTACGGCGATTTCCACGCCCTCAAGGACATCGACCTGACGGTCAACCGAGGCGAGGTGGTCGTGGTGATCGGCCCCTCCGGATCGGGGAAGTCGACGCTCTGCCGCACGATCAACCGGCTCGAGACCATCACCTCGGGAACGATCGCGATCGACGGCGTGGCGCTTCCGAGCGAGGGGAGGGCGCTGGCGGCGCTCCGTGCCGACGTCGGCATGGTGTTCCAGTCGTTCAACCTGTTCTCCCATCTCACGATCCTCGAGAACGTCACCCTCGGACCGATCAAGGTCAAGAAGCAGAAGAAGGCGGAGGCGGAGGCATCCGGTCGTCGACTTCTCGACCGCGTCGGCGTCGGGGCGCAGGCCGACAAGCTGCCGGCGCAGCTCTCCGGCGGACAGCAGCAGCGTGTCGCCATCGCCCGGGCGCTCGCGATGGCCCCCAAGGTGATGCTCTTCGACGAGCCCACGAGCGCCCTCGACCCCGAGATGATCACCGAGGTGCTCGACGTGATGACCTCGCTCGCGCACGAAGGGATGACCATGATCGTCGTCACCCACGAGATGGGCTTCGCGCGCAAGGCCGCCGACCGGGTCGTGTTCATGGCCGACGGCCAGATCGTCGAGCAGGCGACT
>NZ_LMPK01000034.1:56577-57839 GCF_001423825.1 Microbacterium sp. Leaf351 | reverse complement strand
CCGGACGAAGAAGAAGAGATACGAAACAGGAGAGATTCACATGCGCATCAGACGAATGATGGGAGCGGCTGCGGGACTCGCGGTCGCGGCGCTCGCGCTCACCGCGTGCAACAGCGGCACCCCGGGTGCCTCGGGAAGCGCGGATGCCTCGGCCGCGCCGCTGTTCGAGGTCGCGAGCAATGTCGAGATCGCCGGCAGCCCGACCTTCGAGAAGATCTCGGCCGCCGGCGTCGTCAAGATCGGCGTCAAGGAGGACCAGCCGGGTCTCGGCTACCTCGACCCGACCACGGGTGAGAGGTCGGGCTTCGACATCGACATCGCCCGGTGGATCGCGGCGTCGCTCGGCTACGACGAGAGCAAGATCGAGTACACCGCGATCGCCTCCGCGAACCGTGAGCAGGCCATCGAGAACGGGCAGATCGACTACTACGTCGGGACCTACTCGATCACCGATCGTCGCAAGGAGCAGATCGACTTCGCAGGTCCCTACTTCGTGACCGGCCAGGGACTGCTCGTGCGCAAGGCCGACGACTCGATCACGGGCGTCGACGCGCTCGCCGGCAAGACGGTCTGTTCGGCGACCGGATCCACATCGATCCAGCGCATCAAGGACGAGCACCCCGATGCGAAGACGGTCGAGTTCAGCGGCTACTCCGAGTGCGTCCAGAACCTCATCAGCGGCCAGGCCGATGCGGTGACGACCGATGAGGCCATTCTCATCGGGTACGCGGCGGCCGACCCCGACAACCTGAAGGTCGTCGGGGAGCCGTTCTCGACCGAGCGCTACGGTGTCGGGCTCGCGAAGGACGACACCGCTTTCGCGGCATTCATCAACACGATGTTCACCGACGGAGGGTCGACCTGGACCGCGATCTTCGAGAAGAACCTCGGCGCGTCCGGCGTGCAGGCCACCCAGCCTGCCGTCGATCCCGTCTCGTGATCATCGCCGGGGTGGCCGCGCAGCGGCCGCCCCGGCTCCCTCCGAAAGGACGACGACGGTGAACATCCTCACCGACTACCCCGATCTGTGGGGTGAGGCACTGCGCGGCACTCTGGTGCTGTTCCTCGGCGGCGGCGCGATCGCCCTCCTCCTCGGGCTCATCGTCGGTGCCATGCGCGTCTCCCCGGTGCCGATCGCGCGCGCGGTCGGCGCGGTGTACGTCAACTGGATCCGCAACACCCCGCTCACACTCGTGATGTTCTTCTTCGCGTTCTGTGTCCCGCTCCTCGTGCCCGGCCGTGCCGACTTCGTGCTGCTCGCG
>NZ_LMPK01000034.1:53478-56527 GCF_001423825.1 Microbacterium sp. Leaf351 | reverse complement strand
TTCGGGCAGGTGATGGGCTACGTCGTGCTGCCGCAGGCGACCCGATCGGTCATCCCGCCGATGATGAGCGTGCTCATCGCCCTGCTGAAGAACACGACCGTGGCGAGCGGCTTCTCGGTCGTCAACCTCGGCAACATCCGCGCGAACATGAGCGAGCTGGGGGAGAACCAGCTCGTCACGATCCTCTGGGTGATGGTCGTGTTCGTGGTGCTCGTGCTGCTGCTGGCGTGGCTGCAGCGCGTGCTCGAACGTCGCTGGAAGGTGGCCCGATGAGTTCCGTCCTCTACGACGTGCCCGGCCCTCGGGCGCGACTGCGCAACCGGATCCTCGGCGTCGTCACCGTGCTCGTCGTCGCCGCGGGCGTCGCCTGGACGATCTGGCGTCTCGCCGAGACCGGTCAGTTCTCTGCCCGGAAGTGGGAGCTGTTCACCTACAGCCGGGTGTGGGAGCAGTTCGGACAGGCCACCATCGCGACGCTGTCGGCGTTCGCCGCGGCCGCGCTCGGCTCGGTCGTGCTCGGCTTCGTGCTCGCGATCGGGCGTCTTTCCGACCACGCGTGGGTGCGCATCCCGGTCACCGCGGTCGTCGAGGTGCTGCGCGCCATCCCGGTGCTCGTCTTCATGCTGCTGCTCTACTACGGGCTCCCCGTGCTCGGGCTGCGGCTGCCGAGCTACGGAGCGGTGGTGATCGCGTTGATCGCCTACAACGGCTCCGTGCTCTCCGAGGTGATCCGCGCGGGTGTCGAGGCGCTGCCGCGCGGTCAGAAGGAGGCGGGATACGCCATCGGGCTGCGCAAGGCTGGGGTGCTCCGCCTGATCCTGCTGCCCCAGGCGCTGCGCGCGATGCTGCCGGTGATCATCGCGCAGCTGGTCGTCACGCTCAAGGACANCCGCGCTCGGCTTCATCATCACCTACCCCGAGCTGCTCTACTACGCGCGTCTGCTGGGCTCGAATCCGCAGTTCGGCTCGCCGCTGATCCCCTCGGCGCTGATCGCCGGCGCGATCTACGTCGCCCTGTGCCTGGCGCTCTCCTACGTCGCGTACGTCGTCGAGCGCCGCACCCGCCGGTCGCCGCGAGCGACGGGCACGGATGCCGCGGCCCCCGCGACGACCACGGAGTCCCTCGCCGCCCCGCGCGCCGAAGGCGCCCCGCCCGCGCCCTGAGACAGCCTGGGCGCTCGGTAGACTCGATTCCCGTGTCCGACGCACCCGAGAACGAGATCACGCCCGAGGCGGTGACGGCTGCGGCCGAGGCCGCGGTCGCGGCGATCGCCGCGGCATCCGATTCCGCCGAACTGAAGGCGGCGCGACAGGCGCACGTCGCGGAGGGCTCGCCGCTGGCGCGCCTGAACGCGCGCATGCGCGACGTGCCCGCGGACCGCAAGGCGGAGTTCGGCAAGCTCGTCGGCCAGGCCCGCGGGCAGGTCACGCAGGCGCTCGCCGCCCGCGAGACCGCGCTCGCCGAAGCGGAGCTCGCCGCCAAGCTCGAGGGCGAGCGCGTCGACATCACCGCCGTGCCGCAGCGCACGCGCGTGGGGGCGCGGCATCCGCTGACCCTCCTGCAGGAGCAGATCGGCGACATCTTCGTCGGCATGGGGTGGGAGATCGCGGAGGGTCCCGAGCTCGAGCACGAGTGGTTCAACTTCGACGCGCTGAACGTCGACCCCGACCACCCGGCGCGCCAGATGCAGGACACCTTCTACGTCGACCCGGTGGATCGCCACCTGGTGCTGCGCACCCAGACGAGCCCGGTGCAGATGCGCACCATGCTCTCGCGTGATGTGCCCATCTACGTCATCTCGCCCGGCCGCGTGTACCGCACCGATGAGTTCGACGCCACGCACCTGCCGGTCTTCACGCAGTTCGAGGGACTCGTGGTCGACAAGGGCATCACGATGGCGCACCTGAAGGGCACCCTCGACCACGTCGCCAAGCAGCTGTTCGGCGCCGAGGCGAAGACGCGCTTCCGCGCGAACTTCTTCCCGTTCACCGAGCCGAGTGCCGAGCTCGACCTGTGGCATCCGACCTTCAAGGGCGGCGCCCGCTGGATCGAGTGGGGCGGCTGCGGCATGGTCAACCCCAACGTGCTGCGCGCGGCGGGCCTCGACCCCGAGGTGTACTCGGGCTTCGCGTTCGGCATGGGGGTCGAGCGCACCCTCATGTTCCGCAGCGACGTGCAGGACATGCGCGACATGGCCGAGGGTGATGTGCGCTTCAGCGAGCAGTTCGGGATGGTGGTGTGATGCGCATTCCGCTGTCGTGGCTGCGTGAATATGTGGACGTCCCTGCGGACGCGACCCCGGAGGACGTGCTCGCCTCGTTCGTGAGCGTCGGCTTCGAAGAGGAGGACGTGCACTCCTTCGACGTGACCGGTCCGGTCGTCGTCGGCCAGGTGGTCTCGTTCGAGCCCGAGCCGCAGTCCAACGGCAAGACGATCCGCTGGTGCCAGGTCGACGTCGGCGAGGCGAACGGCGGCGTGCGCGGCATCGTGTGCGGCGCCGGCAACTTCTTCGCGGGCGACAAGGTCGTGGTGACGCTGCCCGGCGCAGTTCTGCCGGGGCCCTTCCCGATCGCCGCCCGCAAGACCTACGGCCACGTCTCCGACGGCATGATCGCCTCGGCGCGCGAGCTCGGCCTCGGCGAGGACCACTCCGGCATCCTGCGGCTCACCGAGCTCGGCCTCGACCCCGAGGTCGGCACCGATGCGATCGCCCTGCTCGGTCTCGACGACGTCGCCGTGGAGATCAACGTGACCCCCGACCGCGGGTATGCGCTGTCGCTGCGCGGCGCCGCACGCGAGTATTCGCACGCGACCGGTGCGGCCTTCCGCGACCCCGCGCGCGAGGGGCGGTGGGTCGACCCGGGTGCGGGCGTCGAGATCGCGATCGAGGATGCCGCACCCATCCGCGGGCGCGTCGGTGCGTCGCAGTTCGCGGCACGCGTCGTGCGCGGCGTCGATCCGTCGCGGCCGACGCCCCCGTGGATGGTGGCCCGGCTCGCGCTGGCCGGCATCCGCTCGATCTCGGTGCTCGTCGACATCACCAACTAC
>NZ_LMPK01000034.1:49790-53473 GCF_001423825.1 Microbacterium sp. Leaf351 | reverse complement strand
CCTCGACAAGCTCTCCGGCGGCATCACCGTGCGCCGGGCGGCGCCGGGCGAGACGCTCGAGACCCTCGACGGCAAGGTACGCGACCTGCATGTCGAAGACCTGCTGATCACGGATGCCTCGGGCCCCATCGGTCTCGCAGGCGTCATGGGCGGCGCGAGCACCGAGATGAGCGAGACGACCCGCAACGTGCTGGTCGAGGCGGCGACGTTCGACCCGGTCACGATCGCCCGCAGCGCGCGTCGCCACAAGCTGCCGAGCGAGGCGTCTCGGCGCTTCGAGCGCGGCGTCGACCCGAACGTCGCGTCGGTCGCCGCCGAGCGCGTCGTCGAGCTGCTCGAGAAGCTCGCCGGCGGCACGCGCGCGGTCGAGGGCGGCCTCGCGAGGGTCGAGTCCGCACACCAGCGCGACGGCATCCTGCTGCCGGACGGATTCATCTCCGCGCTCATCGGGGTCGACTACACCGACGACCAGATCACGGGCGCGCTCGAGAAGATCGGCGCCACCGTGCTTGACCAGGGCGACGACAGGCTGGTCATCGCGCCGACGTGGCGCCCCGACCTCACCGACAAGTGGACGCTCGCCGAGGAGGTCGCCCGCATCGAGGGCTACGACCGCATCCCCGCGGTGCTCCCCGTCGCTCCGACCGGTCGCGGCTGGACCGTTGCGCAGGCGGCCCGCCGTCGCGTGTCGAACGCGCTCGCCGCCGCCGGCTTCGTCGAGACGCCGTCGTTCCCGTTCACCACGGTCGACGCGAACACGCTGCACGGCTCCGCCGACGGCGAGGCGGTGCCGAGCGTGCTGCTCGCCAACCCGCTCGACGGACTCGCACCGGCGCTGCGGCGCAGCCTCGTGCCGGGACTGCTCGTCGTCGCGCACCGCAACGCGGCGCGCGGCCTCGGCGACCTGTCGCTGTTCGAGACCGGCGCGGTGTTCCTCCCGGAGCCGGGCGTCGTCTACGGCACGGCCGACGTGCCGCCCGCCGCCGCACGTCCCGACGCCGCGACGCTCGCGGCGCTCGACGCGGGCATCCCACCGCAGCGTCGCCACCTCGCCGTGCTCGTCACCGGTCACGTCGCGCCCAAGCAGCCGGGCCGGTCGGCCGAGGCGGCCGGACTCCCCGAGGTGCTCGACGCGGTGCGGGTCGCGGCATCCGCTGCCGGCGTCACGATCGACGTCGCCCAGGCGCAGCGCGCGGCGCTGCACCCGGGGCGTGCCGGCGTGCTGTCGGTCGACGGCGTGGAGATCGGCTACGTCGGCGAGCTGCTGCCGCAGGTGTCGGCCGACGCCGACCTGCCCGGCCGCGTCACGGTCGCCGAGCTCGATCTCGACGCCCTTGTCGCCGCCGCCGGAACCCGCACCGTCGCCCCGTCGCTCTCGGGCTACCCGGCGGCGACGCAGGATGTCTCGCTCATCGTCGACGCCGACCTCGCCGCCGCCGACCTCGCCGCCGCGCTCGTGGCCGGTGCGGGCGACCTGCTCGAGTCGCTGCGTCTCGTCGACGACTACCGCGGGCAGGGTCTCCCCGAGGGCACCAAGAGCCTCACCTTCGCGCTGCGCTTCCGCGCCCCCGACCGCACGCTCACCGCGGCCGAGGCGACGGAGGCGAAGCTCGCGGGCGTGGCCGTGGCGACCGAGCGGTTCGGCGCGACCCTGCGGGAGTGACGTGCACGCCGTGCATAGCGCGCGGGCGTAGCGTGGCGGCATGACCGAGACGCGCAGCATCCCGACCCCCGACGGCCCCGCGATCGACGTGTACCTGGCGCGGCCCGACGGGCCCGTGCGCGGAGCGGTCATCGTGATCCACGAGATCTGGGGGCTCGTCGACCACATCCGCGACGTCGCCGACCGGTTCGCCGCCCTCGGCTACCTCGCCGCCGCCCCCGACATCCTGAGCCGTGGCGGCATCGAGCCCTCGATCGGCGCCGAGCTGTTCGCGATCATGAACAGCGACGACGAGGAGGCGCGGGTCGCCGCCCAGCCCCGCATGCGCGACGCGATCACCGGGGCCCGGGCTCCCGAGTACGCCGGGTGGGCGGTCGGGGCCCTCACCGGCGTCGTCGACCTCGTCGCCACGGAACCCGGCGTCGACGGACGCATCGGGGTCATCGGCTTCTGCTTCGGCGGCACCTTCGCGTTCCTCCTCGCCGCCGCCGACCCGCGCGTGCGCGCGGCGCTGCCGTTCTACGGCTCCGCGCCGGGCGCCGAGCAGCTCGGGCGCATCACGGCGCCGGTGCTCGCGCTCTACGGACAGCACGATCCGTCGCTCATCGAGGCGCTCCCGGCAGTCGAGCAGACGGCTCGCGAGGCGGGTGTCGCCCTCGAGACGGTCGTCTACCCGGATGCCGCGCACGCGTTCTTCAACGACGAGGGCCGCCGCTACCACGCAGCCTCGGCGGCCGACGCCTGGGCGCGGGTGCAGGCCTTCCTCGACGCCCACCTCGACGCCGGGTGACGGCCCGGATTTGCGGGGGGATGCGGCATCCCGATACCCTCGCGGCATGCCGTCGGCGTCCCTCCACCTCGCAGTGCTCCCCGTGAGCCTCGGTGGCGCGTGCCGACGCCGCGGCGGCCGCCGACTCTAGGCGACCCCTGCGTCCCCCGTTTCCGGGAGCCGTCGCGGGTGTCGCCGCGTTCGGCCCTCGCCGCGCGTGCTCTGTGCATGAGCGGCATCCCTCCCAGAAACTAAGGTGGAATCCATGACGCTCTCGGTCGCCGTCTCCGGCGCTTCCGGTTATGCGGGCGGTGAACTGCTGCGCATCCTCGCAGCCCATCCCGATGTCGAGATCACGACCGTCACCGCGCACGCGAACGCCGGCCAGCCGCTCATCGCGCACCAGCCGCACCTGCGCTCCCTCGCGCACCTCACCCTCGAGGACACGACGCCCGACATCCTCGCCGGCCATGACGTCGTCTTCCTCGCGCTGCCGCACGGGCAGTCGGGTCAGTACACCGACGCGCTGAAGGACTCCGCGCTCGTCATCGACGCGGGTGCCGATCACCGGCTCACCGATCCGGCCGCGTGGGCCCGGTTCTACGGCGGCGACTTCCACGAGCCGTGGGCCTACGGCGTGCCGGAGCTCGCCGTGGCGACCGGGAAGCAGCGTGCGAACCTCGTGGGCGCGACCCGGATCGCGGCCCCCGGCTGCAACGCGTCGACCGTCAGCCTCAGCCTCGCGCCCGGCGTCGCGGCGGGCGTCATCGACGCCACCGACCTCGTCAGCGTGCTCGCGGTCGGGCCGTCGGGCGCGGGCAAGAGCCTGAAGACGAACCTGCTCGCGAGCGAGATCCTCGGCACCGCGAATCCGTATGCCGTGGGCGGCACGCACCGGCACATCCCCGAGATCCAGCAGGCGCTGCGCGGGGCCGGCGCCGACGACGTGCGCATCTCGTTCACGCCCGTGCTCGTCCCGATGGCCCGCGGCATCCTCGCGACCTCGACGGCCCCCATCCGGGCGGGCGTGACGGATGCGCAGCTGCGCGACGCGTGGGAGAGCGCCTACGCGGGGGAGACCTTCGTGCAGCTGCTGCCCGAGGGGGTGCTGCCGCGCACCGCCGACGTGCTCGGGGCGAACACGGCGCTGCTGTCCCTCGCGATCGACCGCGACGCGAACCGCGTGGTCGTCACCGCCGCGGTCGACAACCTCGCCAAGGGCACCGCCGGTGCCGCCATCCAGTCCATGAA
>NZ_LMPK01000034.1:48817-49777 GCF_001423825.1 Microbacterium sp. Leaf351 | reverse complement strand
CCGCCGCCCAGGGATTCGCCGCCGCCGGCGTCGCCGTCGGATTGAAGTCGACCGGCAAGCCCGACGTCGCGCTGGTCGTCAACCGCGGCCCACGCAAGGTGGGCGCCGCCGTGTTCACGAGCAACCGGGCCAAGGCGAACCCGATCATCTGGTCGCAGCAGGTCGTCGCGGACGGCGTCATCGAGGCGGTCGTGCTGAACTCCGGCGGGGCGAACTGCTTCACCGGATCGTTCGGCTTCCAGACGACCCATCAGACCGCCGAGAAGGCCGCCGAGCTCCTCGGGGTGAGCGCCGGCGACGTCGTCGTGTGCTCCACGGGCCTCATCGGCACGGGCGACGAGGTCTTCCGGGCCAAGGTTCTCGCGGGCGTCGAGGAGGGCGTGGCGGCGCTGTCGGACGACGGGGGAGAGGCGGCATCCCTCGCGATCATGACCACCGACTCCCGGCCCAAGCGCGCGGTGCGCACCCACGACGGGTGGACCATCGGCGGTATGGCGAAGGGCGCCGGGATGCTGGCGCCCGGCCTCGCGACGATGCTGGTCGTCATCACGACCGACGCCGAGCTCACGAGCGCCGAGGCGGATGCGGCCCTGCGCCGCGCGACCGGCACGAGCTTCGACCGGCTCGACTCCGACGGGTGCATGTCGACGAACGACCAGGTCACCCTGCTCGCGAACGGGGCCACCGGCATCCATCCCGATCTCGACGTGTTCGCCGCCGTGCTCGCCGACCTCTGCCAGGACCTCGCCCGGCAGCTGCAGGGCGACGCCGAGGGCGCGAGCCACGACATCACGATCCGCGTGGTCGGCGCCGAGAGCGAGACCGACGCGGTCGAGGTCGGGCGCTCCGTCGCGCGCAACAACCTGTTCAAGGCCGCGATCTTCGGCAACGACCCGAACTGGGGGCGTGTGCTCGCCGCCATCGGCACCACCGCGGCCGCGTTCGACCCGTACGACGTCG
>NZ_LMPK01000034.1:41408-48802 GCF_001423825.1 Microbacterium sp. Leaf351 | reverse complement strand
CGACCTCGCCCCGCGCGCCACCGACCTGCTCATCGACCTGAAGGTCGGCACCGCCGAGGCGACGATCCTCACCAACGACCTCACCCACGACTACGTCCACGAGAACAGCGCGTACGCCTCATGACCGATCCCGCCCTGCAAGACACCGACCCGACCGAGGCCTCCGCGAAGGCGGCGACCCTCATCGAGTCGCTGCCCTGGCTGCGTCGCTTCCGCGACCAGATCGTCGTCGTCAAGTACGGCGGCAACGCGATGGTCTCCGAGGAGCTGCAGGACGCCTTCGCCGCCGACATGGCCTACCTCCGCTACGTCGGGGTCAAGCCGGTCGTCGTGCACGGCGGCGGTCCCCAGATCTCCGACATGCTCGACCGGCTCGCGATCCCGACCGAGTTCAAGGGCGGCTACCGGGTGACCTCCACCGAGGCGATCTCGGTGGTGCGAATGGTGCTCACCGGTCAGGTGAACCCGCAGCTGGTCGCCAAGATCAACGCCCACGGCCCGGTCGCCGCGGGTCTGTCGGGCGAGGACGCGGGCCTGTTCGGCGGGCGCCGTCGCGGCGTGCTCGTCGACGGGGTCGAGCACGACCTCGGCCGGGTGGGCGACATCGTCGAGGTCGACCCGCAGCCGGTGCTCGACCACGTGACGGCGGGCCGCATCCCGGTCGTCTCCTCGATCGCCCCGGACCTCGACCACCCCGGGCAGTCGCTGAACGTGAACGCGGATGCCGCGGCCGCCGCACTGGCGGTGGCCCTCGGGGCATCCAAGCTGGTCATCCTCACGGACGTGCCGGGGCTCTACGCCGACTGGCCGAACCGGGAGTCGCTCGTCTCGAGCCTCACGGCCGAGGAGCTGCGCACCATGCTGCCGTCGCTCGAGTCGGGGATGATCCCGAAGATGCGGGCGTGCCTCGACGCGATCGAAGGCGGCGTGGAGACGGCGGCGATCATCGACGGACGGGTGCCGCACTCGGTGCTCGTCGAGATCTTCACTCAGAAGGGCATCGGAACGGAAGTGGTGGCGAAATGAGCGACGCAGACGCGCAGACCGAGATCTGGCAGGAGGCCGCCGGGCGTGACCTGGTGCGCAACTCCGGCGACCGCCTGGCCCTGCTGACCCGTGGCGAGGGCGCCTACGTCTGGGATGCCGCGGGCACCCGCCTGCTCGACTTCCTCGCCGGCATCGCTGTGGACGCCCTCGGGCACGCCCACCCGGTGTTCGTCGACGCGGTGACCCGGCAGGCGCAGACCCTCGCCCACGTGTCGAACTACTTCGCCACGCCGCCGCAGCTCGAGCTCGCGGCGCTGCTGAAGCGGCTCGCCGGTACCGGCCCCGCCGGCCGCGTGTACTTCGGCAACTCGGGGGCGGAGGCCAACGAGGCCGCGTTCAAGCTGGCCCGTCTCCACGGCGGCAGCGCGCGGCCGCGCATCCTCGCGCTCGAGAGTGCGTTCCACGGCCGCACGATGGGCACGCTGGCGCTCACCGGAAAGCCGGGAATGCGCGCGCCGTTCGAGCCGATGGTGCCGGGCGTGGAGTTCCTGCCGTCGACGATCGAGGCCCTCGAGGCCGCCGTCGACGACACGGTGGCCGCCCTGTTCGTCGAGCCGATCAAGGGCGAGGCGGGCGTCGTGCCGCTGCCCGAGGGGTACCTCGCCGCGGCACGGGCGATCACAGCACGCCATGGCGCGCTGCTCATCATCGACGAGATCCAGACCGGCGCCGGCCGCACCGGTGCCTGGTTCGGCTTCCAGCACGAGGGCATCGTGCCCGATGCGATCACTGTCGCCAAGGGCATCGGCGGCGGCTTCCCGATCGGCGCGCTGATCACGTTCCCGACGGCCAGCGAGCTGTTCTACCCCGGCACCCACGGATCGACGTTCGGCGGCAACGCGCTGGCGACCGCCGTCTCGGTCGCGGTGCTCCACGAGATCGAGCGCGCCGGCCTCGTCGAGGCGGCGACCCTGCGGGGCGCTCAGGTGCGCGCCGCCGTCGAGGCGATCGGCTCGCCGCTCGTCACCGGCACGCGCGGTCAGGGGCTGCTCATCGGCGTCGCCCTCACCGACCCCGTCGCGAACGAGGTCACCGCCGCCGCGCAGCGGCACGGCCTCATCGTGAACGCGGCCAACGACAGCACGGTGCGGCTGGCGCCGCCCCTCATCATCGGCGATGTCGAGATCGACGAGTTCCGCGAGCGGTTCGCCGCCGCACTCGCCGAGGTCGCGGCATCCGTCGTTCTCTCCCCGGAGGTGTCCGCATGACCCGCCATCTGCTCCGCGACGACGACCTGACAGCGGTCGAGCAGGCCGAGATCCTCGATCTCGCCGTCGAGCTCAAGCGCGACCGGTGGGCGCAGAAGCCGCTCGCCGGTCCTCAGACGGTCGCCGTGATCTTCGACAAGTCGTCGACGCGCACCCGCGTGTCGTTCGCGGTGGGCATCGCCGACCTCGGCGGCTCGCCGCTCATCATCTCGACCGCCAACAGCCAGCTCGGCGGCAAGGAGACCCCCGCCGACACCGCCCGGGTGCTCGAGCGCCAGGTCGCGGCCATCGTGTGGCGCACCTACGCCCAGGCCGGGCTCGAGGAGATGGCCCGCGGCACCCGCGTGCCCGTGGTCAACGCGCTCTCCGACGACTTCCACCCGTGTCAGCTTCTCGCCGACCTCCTCACCATCAAGGAGCACAAGGGCGAGCTCGCCGGGCTCACCCTCGCGTTCTTCGGGGACGGGCGCAGCAACATGGCCCACTCGTACGTGCTGGCGGGGGTCACCGCCGGAATGCACGTGCGCGTCGCCTCGCCCGACACCTACGCGCCCCGCGACGACGTGATCGACGACGCCGACCAGCGCGCGAAGGAGACCGGAGGCTCGGTGACGCTCTACACCGACCCGCTCGAGGCCGCCGCCGGCGCCGACGTGGTCGTCACCGACACCTGGGTGTCGATGGGCAAGGAGGAGGAGAAGCTCGCGCGCCTGCGCGACCTCGGCGCGTACAAGGTGACGAACGAGACGATGTCGCTCGCCGCGTCCGACGCGATCTTCATCCACTGCCTGCCTGCCGACCGCGGCTACGAGGTCGACGCCGAGGTCATCGACGGCCCGCAGAGCGTCGTCTGGGATGAGGCGGAGAACCGCCTGCACGCCCAGAAGGCCCTGCTGGTGTGGCTGCTGCGCCAGCAGTGAGCCGCGGCATCCGCTCGTCCATCCCGCACGAAAGGGTCGAACCTGTGACCGCTGAGTCCGCGCACGGAACCAATGAGGGTGCTCTCTGGGGCGCCCGCTTCGCCGGCGGGCCGTCGCCCGAGCTGCAGGCCCTGAGCCGCTCGACGCACTTCGACTGGGTGCTCGCTCCGTACGACATCGCCGGCTCGCACGCGCACGCCACCGCGCTGACCGCGGCGGGCTACCTGAGCGCCGACGAGGCGGCGCGCATGCACGCGGGCCTCGACCGGCTCCTCGCGGCCGTGACGTCGGGGGAGCTCGTCGCCCAGCCCTCGGACGAGGACGTGCACGGCGCGCTCGAGCAGGCGCTGATCGCCGAGGTCGGCGCCGAGCTCGGCGGCAAACTCCGCGCCGGCCGCAGCCGCAACGATCAGATCGCAACCCTGGTGCGCCTCTACCTGCTCGATCACGCCGCGGTCATCGCGCGTGAGGTGCGTGCGCTCATCGACGCGCTCGTCGCCCAGGCCGAGGCGCACGAGACGGCGATCCTCCCCGGTCGCACGCACCTTCAGCACGCGCAACCCGTGCTGCTCGCGCACCACCTGCAGGCGCACGGCTGGGCGCTCACGCGCGACCTTGAGCGGCTGCGCGACTGGGCGGTGCGCGCCCGTGTGTCGCCGTACGGCGGCGGTGCGCTCGCCGGGTCCACGCTCGGTCTCGACCCCGCGCTCGTCGCGCGCGAGCTCGGGCTCGCCGAGCCCGCCCAGAACTCCATCGACGGCACCGCCTCGCGGGACGTGGTCGCCGAGTTCGCGTTCATCGCCGCGCTCATCGGCATCGACCTGTCGCGGTTCGCCGAGGAGATCATCCTCTGGAACACCCGCGAGTTCTCCTTCGTGACCCTCGACGACGCGTATTCGACCGGGTCGAGCATCATGCCGCAGAAGAAGAACCCCGACATCGCCGAGCTCGCGCGCGGCAAGGCGGGCCGCCTCATCGGCAACGTGTCGGGGCTCCTCGCCACCCTCAAGGCGCTGCCGCTCGCCTACAACCGCGACCTGCAGGAGGACAAGGAGCCGGTGTTCGACTCGGTCGCCACCCTCGAGGTCGTGCTGCCGGCGTTCACCGGCATGGTCGCCACCCTGCGCTTCGACACGGCGCGCATGGCCGAGCTCGCGCCGCAGGGGTTCTCGCTCGCCACCGATGTCGCCGACTGGCTCGTACGCGCGGGTGTGCCCTTCCGTGACGCGCACGAGATCTCGGGTGCGCTCGTGCGGGCGTGCGAGTCCGCAGGGATCGGACTCGAGGATGCCTCCGACGCCCTGCTCACGAAGATCTCACCGCTGCTCACCCCCGCCGTGCGCGAGGTGCTCACGATCGAGGGATCGGTCGCGTCACGCGATGGCGTCGGCGGCACCGCGCCCGTGCGGGTCGCTGAGCAGCGTACGGCGCTGATCGCGGCGGCACAGGCGGCGGCCGCGGCTCTCGCGGGCTGAGGGGTTCACGCCTCCTCTGCGATACCGACGCCCGTCGTTCACCTTTCGTTCGCGCGACGGTCGTGACGAGGCGGCACGATCCCGGACGTGTCCAGCTGCATCTGGCGCAACTCACAGGAGGGTGCCAGGTGGCTGCGCAGGTGCACTACGTCAGGTTCGCGAGCACGCAGGATCGTGTGGCGCAGGAGTGGCTGCGCGCGACGCAGCTCATCGTCGAGAGCGGCACGAGCGCGCTGGTCACGCCGCCGCCTGATCGCGGCCGGGCAGGGTCCGTGGTGGGCTGGCGACTGGTCAGCGAGAATCATCGCGAGATCGCGCGCGGGAGCCGCCTGCATCCCAGCGACCGTGCTGCAGGGTTCGATGCGGCGACACTCGCGCGACGGGCGACCGAGCTGATCGTTCATGCCGCCCGGCAGCATCAGACGCGCACCAGTCGCTGGTTCGCGGTGCTGGACGACGACATCGTCCTGGTGGGTTCGCGCGCGTACGAGAATCGTGTGACAGCCCGCAACGCAGGTGCGCTCGCGGTGCGCTCGCTCGCGATTCTCGGCGCGGGGGCCGACATGCTGAGTACGGGGCAGGTGCCGCCCGAGGGAGAGCCTGCGACGTGACCGCGTCGGTCGTGGGCGGTCGATACCGGATCGGTACGACCCTGGGGAGCGGAGGCACCGCGACGGTCTACGAGGCTCACGACGAGCAGACCGACCGCGTCGTCGCGCTGAAGCTCCTCCACTCCCACCTCGCGAAGGACAACGCCGCCTGCGATGCGTTCTTCGAAGAGGTCGCTGCATCCTCTGCCATCCCGCATCCCGCGATCGTCACCGCGATCGAGTGGGGTGTCGATCGGAGTGGTGATGTGCCGGTGGCATGGATCGCCATGGAGCTCGTTCCCGGAGTGACGCTCGCGCAGCACGTGCGCACTCACGGCCCCTTGCGCGCCGCCGACACGGTTCTGTTGGCCGATGCGCTCTTGAGCGTCGTGGCCGCCGCGCACGATGCCGGCGTGGTCCATCGGGACATCAGCCCCAGCAACGTGATGGTCGACATGGCATTCGACGACGGCGGAGTGCGTCGCGAATCGGTGCGACTCCTCGACTTCGGCCTCGCCGATGTCTCCGGACGATCGACCCACGGCGCCGATCCCCTCCTGAGTGCGCCCGGCGCCGGCGTGGTGGCGAACGTGCCCTATGCGTCGCCCGAGCACCTGACCGGCGCATCCGTCACCGAGGCGAGTGATGTGTATCAGATCGGGGCCGTGCTCTGGTTCGCGCTGACCGGGGGGCCGCCGTTCGCCGGTGATCGCGACGCGGTCTCGTTCGCGCACCGTGCGCTGCCGCCGCCGCGACTGGGCGACGCGCTGCCCGGAGCGGATCCGACCCTGGAACGCATCCTCGTGCGCGCCCTCGCGAAGCAGCCGGACACGCGCTACGCCCCATCCGCCATGCGATCGGCGCTGCGCGGCGTCGGACGCGGCGCCGGCTCGCCGGCCCCCGCTCCACGCCGACCGTCTCGCGCGACCCGCGATGAGCCGGTCGGGGCTACCGCTCTCCTCCCACCGCCGTCCGCGTCGCGCCGAGGAGGGACGGCGGTCTCCCCCCGTTGGCGGCGCAGGGGAGCGGCGGCAGCGGTGATCGCCGGGATTCTGGTCACCGGGGCCGCGATCGTCGGGCTGTCGGCGGCAGCCACCCCGACCGCCTGGGGATCGCCCGCCGCCCTCGCCTCGACGCCGCCGGTGTCTCCCACCCCCTCCACCAGCCCTGCTGTCGTGACGGTGACCGTGCCCGACGTGGTGGGGCTGTCGCGGGCCGATGCGATCGCCGGTCTCGAACGGGCGGGACTCCATGTCGGTCGCGTCGATCTGGTGGATGCCGCCGCCGCCGCCGACACGGTCGTCGCCTCCGTCGCGGCGCCAGGCGCGCGTGTGGTGGCCGGCGTGTCCATCGATCTGCGCGTCGCATCCGGGAACAACCTGGTGCCCGATGTTCGCGGACTCGATGCGTCGACCGCCGGCGCGCGCCTCACCGCGGCCGGGTTCCCGAGCGCCGTCGTGTCCGGCGGGTCCCCCGGCGACCTGGTCATCGTCTACGCGCCACAGGGCAGTGTTCCGCTCGGCACGGCGGTCTCCCTCACGGTGGCACCCGCCTCGGTGCCGACCCCGACGCCCGATGCTCCGCCCACTCCGAGCGCGTCCCCGTCGGCGACCCCGACGATGTCGCCGACCCCCACGGTCATGCCGACGCCGACCCGATAGTCGGAAACTCGTCGCACCCGAGCTCGATATTCGTCCTCAATCTCGCGTACACGTCGGGTTCACCATCGGACCGGACACTTCGTGGTGTCCCGATTGGCTCGCTTCATGGCGGAGAACGGAATCAGCTCATGAGCGAAGCTCTCACGGAGGTGCTGCCCGATGCGGGCGGCGCCCGCCCTCGCTCGCTCCGGTCGAAGCCGGTGCGCGCAGATCGCGTCTTCCGCGCCGTGTCGTACTCCGCGGGCGGAACGACGGTCGCGATCATGCTCGCGGTGGGGCTGTTCCTCTCTCTGCGTGCGAGCGACGCCCTCGGTGTCGCCGGCTTCTCCTTCCTCACGACGCAGGAATGGACGCCCGAGACGCAGACCTTCGGTATCGCCGCCGTGCTCTTCGGAACCATCACTATCGCGACGATCGCCATGTGCATCTCGGTACCGCTTGCTCTGGGAACGGCACTTCTCATCAGCGAGATCGTGCCGGCGAAGGCGAGGCG
>NZ_LMPK01000034.1:40761-41385 GCF_001423825.1 Microbacterium sp. Leaf351 | reverse complement strand
GTCTTCTTCCTGCAGTCGAACGTGATCCCGGTCGCGCAATGGATCTCCACCTACTTCGGGTGGATCCCGTTCTTCGCCGTCACGGATGATTCGGGTCAGAGCATCACGGACGCCGGTGCGTTCACGTCGTCGGCCTTCATCGCCGGCATCGTGGTCGCGCTCATGGTCGTGCCCACGCAGACCTCGATCATGCGCGAGTCGTTCTCGCAGGCACCGCTCGGAGAGCGCGAGGGCGCACTCGCGCTGGGTTCGACCCGGTGGGGGATGATCCGCACGGTCGTATTGCCCTTCGGGCGCGGCGGCATCATCGGCGGCACGATGCTCGGACTGGGGCGTGCACTGGGCGAGACCATTGCGGTGGTGATGATCATCTCGCCGATCTTCTCGATCAACTGGCAGGTGCTGAAGTCGGGAACGAATTCGGTGTCGGCGTTGATCGCCCTCCGGTACGGCGAGGCGACCCAGTTCGGGCTGTCCGCCTTGATGGCGGCCGGGCTCGTGCTGTTCATCCTCACTCTGATCGTCAACTTCACGGCGTCGATGATCGTCGCTCGGAGTCGATCCGGGGCGGAGAGCTGATGACGATCATCGAGTCCGGGGAGACGGGCGAGCTGCGGGACCCGT
>NZ_LMPK01000034.1:39686-40754 GCF_001423825.1 Microbacterium sp. Leaf351 | reverse complement strand
GAAGCGCGACCTCCGCGGCATCCCTCTCGACGACACGTTCAACGTGCTCGGAGCCGCCGCGGCCGGTTTCGCGATCGCCACGCTGCTGTTCGGATGGCTGACGCCCATGACGGGTTACGTCGGCTGGATCGTCGTCGCCTTCCTCGCCTTCCTCTTGGTCTACGCGGTGCTCGCATCCCTGCGCGCCGATCGCCTGGCCGTCACCGACCGCATCATGACCACGCTGTTCTACTCGGCCGGGGTCCTTCTCCTCGGCGCACTGATCTTCGTGCTGGGCTATACGGTCATCCGCGGTCTCCCGGCGCTGATCAACCCGAACTTCTTCGTGCAGACGATGACGCTCGCCGGTCCTCTCGACCCGCTGAGTGTCGGTGGAGTGGCTCACGCGATCGTCGGAACGCTGATCCAGATCAGCATGGCGCTCGTGATCACGATTCCCCTCGGGATCGCCACCGCCGTCTTCCTCAACGAGATCGGCGGACCGTTCGCCCGTTTCGTGCGAACGATCTCCGACGCGATGACGGCGCTTCCGTCGATCGTGGCGGGTCTGTTCGTCTACGCGGCCGTCGTCACCCTCATCACCCACCAGCGATCCGGCTTCGCCGCGACACTCGCGATCAGCGTCATGATGCTTCCGATCATCATCCGGGCCTCGGATGTGCAGCTGCGTCTGGTGCCCCACAATCTGCGCGAGGCGTCCTACGCTCTCGGCACGAACCGCTGGCGCACCGTCTGGCATGTCGTTCTGCCCACGTCGCGCTCGGGGCTCGTCACGGCGGTGATCCTCGGAACGGCGCGAGGAATCGGCGAGACCTCGCCGGTGCTCCTCACCTCGGGCGTCACCGCGGAGATGAACCTCAATCCCTTCCAGGGTCCGATGATCTCGCTTCCGCTCCAGGTGTTCGACTTCGTCAAGTCGCCTGAGCCCAACATGATCTCCCGCGGATTCGGGGCCGCGGCCGTGCTCGTGCTCCTGGTGCTGACGTTGTTCATCGTCGCCCGCCTCATCGGCGGATCGGGTGCCGGCCAGTTGTCCGATCGTCAGCGTCGAGCCGCGGCGGCAGCGTC
>NZ_LMPK01000034.1:37529-39662 GCF_001423825.1 Microbacterium sp. Leaf351 | reverse complement strand
CCGGCGCTCCCCGCAAGCCGAAGGGCAAGCCTCCCGCAGATCTCCGCTGGCGAATGGCCCAGCGAGAAGCTGATCGGCGGGCGGAACCGGATGCCGCGCAGCATCCGTCATCGCCCGACCTCACCCCACCCGTCACACCGCCGTCGGAAGAGAACCCCTCGTGAACGTCCGGACCCGCCTCGCCGCCGCGCTCGCCGCCGTCGTGCTCCTGCTGACGATCGCGACGCCCGCGACCGCGGACTCGTACGCGCCGATCTCCGGATCCGGATCCACCTGGTCGCAGAACGCCCTCGACCAGTGGCGCAAGAACGTGGCGAGCAATTACGGCATGACGGTGAACTACTCGGGAACCGGCTCCAGCGCCGGTCGCACCGACTTCATCAACCAGACCGTCGATTTCGCCATCTCCGAGATCCCCTTCCAGTCCAAGCCCGAGGACGGTTCGGCAGCCGAGGTCCCGCCCGTGTCGTACGCCTACATGCCGATCGTCGCCGGCGGCACGTCGCTGATGTACAACCTCAAGATCGGCGGCAAGCGGGTCACCAATCTCCGGTTGTCCGGTGAGGTGATCGCGAAGATCTTCACGGGCAAGATCACGAAGTGGAACGATCCCGCAGTACAGGCCGACAACCCGGGTCTCGCGATGCCCGACCGGACGATCACGCCGGTGTACCGCTCGGATGGCTCGGGTACGAGCGCGCAATTCACGCTGTGGATGTCGACCCAGTACTCGTCGATCTGGACGTACGGCATGCGATCGCAGTTTCCCGCCGTCAACTCCACCTTCAAAGGACAGAACGGCTCGCTCGGCGTCGCGGGGTATGTGAGTCAGGACTACGGCGAGGGGGCGATCACGTACGTCGAGTATTCGTACGCGATGAAGTCCGGATTCCCGGTGGCGAAGGTCCTCAACAAGGCGGGCTACTACGTCGAGCCGACGTACCAATCTGTCGCGGTGGCGATGCTCGCGGCGACGATCAACCCGGACCTCACCCAGAACCTCACCGGCGTGTACAACAACACCGACCCGCGAACCTACCCCATGTCGAGCTACTCGTACATGATCGTGCCGTTGCAGCCGACCAAGGTCTTCACCACGGACAAGGGCAAGACCCTCAGCAAGTTCGCCGACTACATGATCTGCGAGGGTCAGCAGCAGGCAGCCGCGCTCGGCTATTCGCCACTGCCCATGAACCTCGTGCAGGCGGCATCGGCGGTCGTCGCCAAGATCCCGGGATCGGTCGGCGGCGTCGACTTCAACAACTGCAACAATCCGACGTTCAAGGCGGGCGACTCACCGACGAGCAACCAGCTGGCCTCGACGGCACCCCAGCCCGCCGCCTGTGACAAGCAGGGCCCGACTCAGTGCACCAGCGGAACCGGTGGCGCGCAGCAGTCGACGGCCGCCACGGGGTCGGGGGCTGTGAACAACTCCTCCAGCGGCGGCGCATCCTCCTCCGGGGGAGGCTCGGGCGGCACCTCCACCGGGTCGACCGCAGACGGGGCGAGCACGGGCACAGCGGTGTACGACGCCAACGGCAACATCGTCTCGGGGTCCGCCGGCGGATCATCCGGGCAGGCTGCTGTGTCCGCCCCGTTCACGCTCGCATCGGATGGGTGGGGGCCCCAGCAGTACCTCATGCTCGCCGCGGGGGTGCTGCTTCTCGCCGCCGTGATCCTGCCACCCACCCTGATTCGCCGACGCGGACGCAGACCCGACAGTCGACGCTGACCCGAGCTGTCCGCGACGAGCACTCGGCTCGTTTGCCCGGCGACGATCCGATCGAGTGTCGTCGTTACCGGTCGGTTCATCGGCAATACACCACCCGCTTTTAGCTTGAGAGCGTTCGGGTGAACGCTCGCCCCTGCCAGGAGGAACGTCGTGCCCACCGTCCCGCGTCAGCGCCGCCAGCGCTGGATCGCGTCCGTCGCCGTCGGGCTGATCTGCGGACTCGTCGCGTTCGGCGCGACCACGGCGATCGGCATTGCGGCGGCACCGCCGGCGCACGCGGCGACCGACACCTCCTCTGCAGTGACGATCACGTCGGCTCAGCAGGATCCGGATGTCGCGAACGCCCCGATGCCCGATCTCGCTGTGACGATCTCGCAGACCCAGAACCTCACGTCGCAGGG
>NZ_LMPK01000034.1:35932-37513 GCF_001423825.1 Microbacterium sp. Leaf351 | reverse complement strand
GAGAACTTCCTCCAGATCTTCATGTGCTGGGGTGACGATCCGACGGACACCTCGCGTCCCGACCGCACGACGTGCGAGTACGGCGGAACGGGAGCGGTCGGTGCGACGCGGGACGCCTACCGCAGCACGGCGCTCGCCGACATCCCGACGGAGGACCAGCCGTACTCGGCGGCGAGCAAGGTGTCGTTCCTTCCTCCGTATACGGCGATCCCCTTCGTCGCGCGAAACGGTGCCCGGGTCGACGGCGTGAAGGTCGATCCCGCGACCAAGGCCAACGTCATCGACACGAGCGTCGACGTCAACAACAACCAGTTCTTCACGTCCTATACGACGAATGAGATTCCCTGGGCCGGCTCCGGCAACGACGGCAAGGGGTCAGTGAGCTTCGAGGTGCAGACAGCGGTGCAGTCGGATGCGCTCGGCTGCGGTTCTGCCGTGACGACGGGCAGTGTGACCACGGGTGCGAGCTGCTGGCTCGTCGTGCTCCCGCGGGGAACCTCCGACAACGGATCGGTCAACATCACCCAGTCGGGGTTGTTCATCGACTCCTGGCGGCATGCGTTGGCCGTGAAGCTCGGATTCACGCCGGTCGGCTCGCGCTGCCCGATCGGGCAGACAGAGAAGCAGGTACAGGGAAGCGAACTGGCGGCGCTCGCGGTCAACTCGTGGCAGCCCGTTGTCTGCACACAGGCCGGCGGGTCCGTGTACTCACTCATCACCGGCGCGGAGTCGGATGCGGTGGCGAACGCGGCGACAACGACGGACGCGCCGCTCGCATTGACGAGCTACCCGCTGACGACGGACGGATCGACGCCGGATCCCCTCCAGTACGCGCCGGTCGCGCTCACGGGATTGTCGGTGTCCATCGCGATCGACCGGTTCCCGAACCCACTCGACAAGACGGTTCCGCAGCAGTACGTCGATGCGGCGCGCACGCCGTTCACCTCCATCAACCTCACTCCCCGGTTGCTGGCAAAGCTGTTGACGAACTCCTACCTCTCGTCCCTTCCCACGGGAGCGGACACGAAGTACCTGACCGGCAATCATCCGTACAACATCACGCAGGACGAAGACTTCCTCGCCGTCAACGATCCCGAGTGGCGCTCGCAGGCGCTGAACGGTGCCCCGATCGCGGACATCATCGTGCCTCAGGGGCGTTCCGACGCCGCGCGTGCCATCTGGGCGTACATCGCGTCCGATCCCTCCGCCCGGGACTTTCTCGCGAGCAAGCCCGATCCGTGGGGCATGGTCGTCAACCCGTACTATTCGACAGACCCGACGATCAACCCCACCAAGGCGGCCTTCTCCCTCGACCGCGAGGACTTCCCGAAAGCGGATCCCGTCGAGTACGACCCGCCGAATCAGGACCCGATCAACGTGATCACGTGGCGTCCGTACGCGAGTGATCTGACGAGTGTCGCGTATCTGACGCTCCGAGGCGATGGCCAGGGACCCGGTCCCTGGGACCCGAACTCCGTGCCCCCGAAGTACACGAAGGTCCCGCGAATGCTCCCGGGATCGCAGCGGCTGATCGGGTTGACCACGGCATCCGCGGCAGATCGCTACCAGGTGGTGACGGCG
>NZ_LMPK01000034.1:35541-35896 GCF_001423825.1 Microbacterium sp. Leaf351 | reverse complement strand
CCTCGACCGCCGCGAAGGCCGCCGCTGACGCCTATCCACTCACGATGCCCGTGTACGCCGCGAACAATCCGGTGATCACGAGCCCGGCGCTCCGTTCCGCGTACGCGTCGCTGATCACGTTCGCTGTCAGCCCAGCTGCACAGACACCTGGAACGTCGGTCGGCGCGCTCCCGGACGGGTTCGCCCCGCTGCCGGCCGCGTGGATCTCGACCGCGACAGCGGCCGCGACCGCGATCCAGAACGGAACCGCTCCCGCGGTGCCCTCGTCCACGACGACCCCGGCACCGTCGTACGTCGGCTCGCAGCCGAACGTCTACAACAACTCGTCGGGGCCGACGCTCGGGTCGACCTCGAC
>NZ_LMPK01000034.1:35008-35523 GCF_001423825.1 Microbacterium sp. Leaf351 | reverse complement strand
CCCCGCGGTGGGCGGCATCGCCGCCGCCGTTCCCGCGAGTCTCGCCGGCGGCCTTGCGTGTGCGTTCGCGTTCCCCATCTTGGGACGTTTCCGCAGACGCCTCTAGACCCGCGACCCCGGTCGCGAATGAGCATCCCCCCTCCCGCAATACCGCTTGTCCCAGAAGTACGCAACTGAACACCGAATCACCACTACACCCGAAAGGTACTGAGTTGACACTCAAGAAGATCGCCGCGTTCGGCGCGGCATTCGGAGTCGCGATCGCCGGCTTCGGCGCGGCGACCGCGGCTCACGCTGACCCGGTCTCCGATGGCTACTCCATCGTCGGTTCCGACACCCTGCAGGACGCCGTTGCGGCCATCGCGAACGGTACGACCATCTCCGGCGCGTCGGTGAAGGTCAGCGGCGCGGGCAAGGTGCTCGCGTCGTGGGACGCCTTCACCCTCGGTGTGACCGGCGGCGTCGGCAGCATCCAGACCAAGCCCTTCGGCCCGGTCTTCGACCGCCCGAACGGC
>NZ_LMPK01000034.1:33121-34991 GCF_001423825.1 Microbacterium sp. Leaf351 | reverse complement strand
CTCCCGCCTACGGCTATGGCACCGGTTCGGTGAACGTGTCCGGTCAGGTCGACCTCGCGCGCTCGTCGTCCGTCGGTGGCACTGCCGGGACCAACCTCACGTACGTGCCGTTCGGTCAGGACGCCATCGGCTACATGTTCAAGGTGGGCTCGGCATCGGGCGGCGACGCGGCGGCGGCGACGGCTGCGATTCAGGGCCTCACCAAGGCCCAGCTGACCGCCATCTACTCGGCGAACAGCAGCGCCGCCGCGAGCTCGGTGCTCAGCGGCACCGGCTACACGCTGACCCCGGTCGGTCTTCAGACCAGCTCGGGCACGTGGACGACCTTCCTCGGCAAGATCGGTCTGTCGACCACCACCATCGGGTCGGCCGTGGACACCCGCAGCAACACCGCTCCCGAGAACGACGGACGCGTGCTGACCCCCGGATCCAACGAGATCCAGATCATCCCGCTCTCGATCGCGAACTACGTCGGTCAGGTCAACGGGGCGGCTCGCATCAACACGATGTCGGGCGTGTCCGTGGGCTCGATCGACTCCGTCGCACCGTTCACGGGCACCGCGCCGGCGCTCGTGCCGAACACCTCCTACTACAACAGCGCCGACTGGGGTCGCACCGTCTACATCGTCGTGCCGACCGCCAAGATCACGTCCGGCAACTCGGCGTACGACCAGGGTGTGTTCGACCTCACCAACACGTCGTCGACGACGAGCCTCACGTACTGGGGTGCGTCGAACTCTCCCGCCACCACGAAGGCCGTGAAGCTCAAGTTCGGCTTCGCCGCTCCCACCAACACCGCGACCACGCGCAACAACTGATCGACATCAGAAAAGGACCAGGGAACAACTTCCATGAACACCAAGCTCGCTAAGCGTGGCCTCGTCGGCCTCGGCGCGGTTGTGCTTTCGGCCACTCTCGCGGTGGTACCGGCGTTCTCCGCCTCGGCGGCCATCGTTCCGACCGTCGGGTCGGCCCACCCCTTCTACCTCGTCGACCTCGGCGACGGCTCCGCCCTCGCGGCGGGCACCGTCAAGGGCTGGAACGACGATGTGGCCGGTAACCCGCAGGCATCCGACCCCGATTTCACCCACGCGTTCGCGATCCCCTCGGGCACCGCGACCGCGCGGACGTTCATCTCGCCGCGCGGCCAGGAGTCGAACATCTCGGCCTGGAACGCGTATGGCCCGCTCGGCACCAACACGGGCAACATCCTGTTCCCGAACATGAAGCCCAGCGCCAACACGAGCACGGGCCTCGGCTCGCCCTCGGGCAGCGGCGGCGTCGCGAACGCCGGCGGTGACTACTCGCTCGGCATCGCGTTCCTCGACATGAACAACCACGTCATCGAGACGGACTTCACCTTCATCACGGTGACGGCGAACGCCAATGCGAACCTCGCCACCTGGACCTTCGATGTGCCGGTTCCCGCCACGCCGAAGCCCAACTTCGCGAGCTTCGCTGCGACGTCGGGAGCCTCGGCGGTCGTCGGCGCCACGGCGGTGCAGTTCGACGCGACCTCGGCCAACGCGAACAAGACGGTCGACGTCTGGCTCGAGGGCGCAACCGCCAAGGCTGCGACCCTCACCCTCGACGCGTCGGGCAAGGCGATCTACACCTCGATCTCGGGTCTGACCGCGGGCACGCGCCTCGCGCTGACCGACTCGGGCTCGGCCCCGGCCGTCGTCGACGCCTGGATCACCGCTGCCGCGGTTCCCGCGCCCACCACGGCGCCGACCTCGACCACGGACGCGGCGACCCAGGTCACCGTCGCGAACCCCGCGTCGGGTGCGACGACCATCACGGTTCCGGCCGGTGCCGGCAACGCGAACAAGACGTTCAACGTCTACGCGTGGTCGACCCCGACCTCGCT
>NZ_LMPK01000034.1:32972-33049 GCF_001423825.1 Microbacterium sp. Leaf351 | reverse complement strand
GTGCAGCACACGGTCGCGCTGACCGACCCGAACACCGGCACCTACGCCGCGTGGGGCACCTTCACCCTGACGAGCCC
>NZ_LMPK01000034.1:29280-32877 GCF_001423825.1 Microbacterium sp. Leaf351 | reverse complement strand
CCACGGCCGTCCCGCTCGGTGCGATCAAGGTGACCGATGACCGCAACGCGCTCCTCGGCTGGACCCTGAAGGCGGATGCCACCGACTTCACCAGCGGTTCCAACACCATCGCGAAGAGCGCGCTGGGCATCGCGCCGGCCATCGTGAGCGGCGTCACCGACGGCATCACCCTCGGTGCGGCTCAGGTCGCGGGCTCGGCTTCCTACCCGGTGGCGACGCTCGCGCAGGCGACGGCCGGCTACGGCACGCTCGCCGTCGGCACCTCGCTCAACGCGGACCTGACCTTCAAGGCGCCGAACAACGCCGTGTCGGGTACCTACACCTCGACCCTGACCCTGACGCTCGCCTCGAAGTAACCCTCCGAGAAGAGCCGACGGCGAACAGTCGGAGGCATCCCACTGTGTGGGGAGGGCGCGAGCGCCTTCCCCACACAGTGCATCCGCGGCAGCGCCGCTTCCCAGACTCAAGAAAGCACCCGTCGATTTCCATGCCCTTCCTCGCTTCCCGTCGTGGCACGTCCCGTCGTATGCCGGCCGCCGTCTTCGCCCTCGGTGTGATGTTGAGCCTCTCCGCCTGCACGGCCACCAGCGCTGCGGTGCCGAGTTCGTCGACGGACACCGCAGCGGCGTCCTCGGCCCACGCCTTGTACGTCATCGGGGTCGACGGGGAAACGCTCGCACCCGGTTCGACAGCGGGATGGGACCAGGACGTCTTCGGTTCGCCGGCGTCATCGGACACGACCTTCTCGCATCCCTTCGCCGCACCCGCGGGAGCGACGTCCGCGGCGACGTTCCTCTCCCCTCGGGGGGACGAGCGCACTCCCTCGGCGTGGAACGCGTCGGGGTGGTTGGGCATCACATCCGACGGCGTGCTGCTTCCCAACCTGAAGATCAGCGGCTTGACGACTGCCGGCAGCGGCGACCCGTCGGGCACCCGGGCGGTGGCTCGACGCGGCGGGGACTACTCGCTCGGGATCGCCTTCCTCGATGCGAACGGCGCGGTGATCGAGACCGATTTCACCTCCGTGAGCATCACGGCGAACGACAACCCCAGCAGCTCGTCGTGGACGTGGTCCGCACCGGCAGGCTGAGTCGCTCCTCGATCACGCTCCGTTCACTCCCACGCAACGTCCGCGCCGCTCGTGCGTCACGACCTCAGCGAAAGATCTATCCGTGTCTTCTGCCCTCCCTCTCCTCACCTCGCGCCTGCGACGCACCGTGTCGATCGCGCTCGTCTCCCTGGTGGCGGCGACCGGTGCCCTCATGTTCTCGCCTGCTGCGGCGCATGCCGACGAGGTGGGCATCTCCACGGTTCCCGCGGGGGCAGACGGCAAGCCTGACGGGCGCACGCGATTCTCGTACGAGGCGAACCCCGGCCAGCAGGTGAAGGACACGTTCCTCGTGTCGAACACGGGAACCACGGCGCAGACCTTCACCGTCGTCGGTACTGACGCGTTCAACGACGCGCAAGGTGACTACGCCCTTCTTCCGACCTCGCAGCAGCCCACCGGAATCGGCACCTGGGTGCACTTCGCGGATGGGAGCGGTCGCATCTCGTTCGAGCTCGCACCCGGCACGAGCCGCGCGGTTCCTTTCAGCCTCGACGTGCCGGCGGACGCGACTCCCGGAGACCACGTCGGTGGACTTCTCGCCTCGGTCGTCACGCCCGGAGCCGAGGTGAGCCTGGACCGCCGTGTCGCCACCCGGCTGTACGCCCGCGTCGCGGGCCAGCTTCAACCGATGCTGTCGGTGGCGAGCATCAGCGCCGACTGGAACGGGGACTGGTGGAATCCGTTCGCCGGTTCTGTGACGCTTCACTACGTCGTGAAGAACACGGGCAACATCGCTCTCGCTGCGAACACGACGGCTGCGGTTCACACGTGGTTCGGTATTCCTGTCGGTGCGACCGCCTCGTCGCCGTTGGCGGAGCTCCTCCCGGGGTCGGCGGCGGCCATCGATGTCCCGCTGTCGGGCGTCTCGCAGTGGGGTTTTGTGAACCCCGGGGTCACCGTGAGTCCCTTCGTCCAGACGCAGGACGCCTCGCTCGGGGTACCTGCACCCGTCATCTCACGAGACACTTTCATCTTCACACCGCCCTGGATCCTTCTCATCGTCATTGCCCTCGCGGTCCTGGCGTTCTTCGCCGTGCGCTGGTGGCGTCGTCGCCAGGAGGCGCGCGCGCAGGCGTGGCTCGACTACATGGAGTCGGAGAACGCTGCGGCGCGGGAATCTGAACTGGCGAGCCCCTCCGTAGGGACGTCGTCGTGACGTCACGGCGCAGCCGTGCGGGCGGGGTCGTCGCCGTATGCGCACTGCTCGGTGTCCTCTGGTCACTCGGCGGTGGTGGTGCCGCCTCGGCGGATGACTCATCCCAGGGTGGGGGGAACGTCTCGGTCACGGTCGACGACGGCAGCACGCCCACTCCGAGCGCCTCGTCGACCGAATCCTCGACCACCCCGGGCGGGGGTGACTCCGGCACGGGCTCGCTCGGCTCCGGTTCGTCCGGCTCGGGTGCGGGTGGCGGTGCCACCAGCGGCGGGTCGTCGGTGCCCGGCACGACGACGACCACGACCTCGACCTCGGGCGGTGCCGTGGTGGGGGGCGTGCTCTACATGAGCGGTCTCGAGTCGCAGGGCAAGGCCGCAGCGAATCCGGCTGAGGGCTCCGTCATCCTGTGGTTCAGCCTGCGCAACATCTCCCAGAGCTCGATCGACGCCACAGTGCGCTTCTGGATGACCAATCCGCTCGGCGGCGAACTGGACGCTGCCGATGTCGCGGTGACCGGATTGAAGCCCGGAGCGATCCAGGTGGTCACGACCGAGCTCCACGGTGTCGGCCAGTGGGGGTTCGTCAACGCTCACGCGACGCTGACACCGCCGGAGACGATCGACGGCGTACAGGTGGGTCCCGTGACGCGTGATGCCGTGGCCTTCGTCTTCCCGTGGCTGGGCGCGACAGGCGTGATCGCGATCGGTGGTTCGGTTCTCGCGTGGTATGTCGTTCGCCGGATCTTCGCCGCACCGCTGCCGGTGAGTGCGACGTGACGACGATCGACGACGCCCCGCCGAGCGCCGCAGTTCCCCCGCGACCTCCTCGGGGGGCACGGCCCACACGGCCGCCGCGCCCTCCGCGCCGGCCGGGGTCCTACGTGCCGCGGCTCCCGCGACCGCGCGCACCTCTGACGCCATGGCAGGCCTTCGTGCGGGGCGTGCTCGCACTCGTGGCGACGCTGCTGCTGATGTTCATCCTCGATCTCCTGGTCTTCGGACCCGTGCAGCATCTCGCTGCACAGCAGCAGCTGCGCGATTCCTTCCGCTCACAGCTTGCGGCCGGAACCGCTCCGGTGAGCGAGGGTGACTTCAACAACGTCCTCCTCCCGGACGGCGCTCCGGTGGCGTCGATCCTGATCCCGCGGCTGGGCGTCTCCGAAATGATCGTGGAAGGTACCTCCAGCGCGGACCTGCGCCTCGGGCCGGGCCACCGGCGCGACACCGTGCTCCCCGGTCAGGCGGGGGTCAGCGTGATCATGGGTCGGGCGGCTGCGTTCGGTGGACCTTTCGGAGGCCTTCAGGCGCTCCAGCCGGGCGACCAGTTCGAG
>NZ_LMPK01000034.1:24850-29230 GCF_001423825.1 Microbacterium sp. Leaf351 | reverse complement strand
CGGGTGATCCTGATGACCGCGCGCGGGTTGCCGTTCGTACCGGTCGGTGTGGCGTACGTCGATGCGCGACTCGTCGGCAACGCGCAGCCGGCCGGGGTGAGGCAGACGACCTCGCTCACGCTGCCCCCATCCGACGCCGCGATGGCGACGGATACGTCGACGCTGTGGGCGCTGGTGTTCGCACTGCAGTTCCTGGTCGCGGCCGAGATCGCCGCCGTGTGGTCCTTCCGAAAGGTCGGTGCGCGCAAGACCTGGATCGTTCTCGTGCCGGTTCTCATCCTCGCCAACCTTTTCGTCGCGGATCAACTCGTCCGCCTTTTGCCGAACCTTCTGTGACCCGGAGCATCCGTAATGAGCGACAGCCCTGAGAACCCGCCCGCCGTGCCCGAATCCGGTGTACCCGTGTCGGAGGATGTGACCCGAGTCATCCAGGTCGACGAGACGATGACGGAAGTCGTGAGCGCGGCGGAGATCGACGGTCTCGAAGCGGCAGCGGCGGAGCCGTCCCTCGTGCCACCGAGCGACGTCGCGCGCCGTCGGGATCAGCGCCGCACGGCGTTTCGTGGTCGTGGTGCAGGCGCACCGCTCCCGGGAGACGAGGCCCCCGCTCGCCCGTTCGGCGGTGCTGCGGCGAAGGTGCGCGCGTCGGCGGTCTCATTCCTCGGTGGAGCCTCGGCCACCCGTGAGCGCCTGGAAGCGGCCGAGGCACAGGCCGCAAGCTCTGTGCCCCCCTCACGCCTCGAGGCCCGCTCCATCTCCGCCTGGTTCGGGGACCACCTCGTGCTGCAGGATGTCTCGCTGCAGATGCCCGCCGGTCAGATCACCGCACTGATCGGTCCTTCCGGCTGCGGGAAGTCGACGTTCCTGCGCATCCTGAACCGCATGCACGAGCTCGTGCCGTCCGCGGCCCTCGCGGGCGAGGTGCTCCTCGACGCCGACGACATCTATGACGCGAGTCATCGCCTCGTCGATGCGCGCAAGAAGATCGGCATGGTCTTCCAGAAGCCGAATCCGTTCCCGGCGATGTCGATCTACGACAACGTGGTCGCGGGGCTGAAGCTCGCGGGAGTGTCGGCGAGCCGCTCCGAGAAGGACTTCCTCGTCGAGTCCTGCCTCACGAAGGCGGGACTGTGGAACGAGCTGAAGGATCGCCTGCGCTCGCCGGGCGGCGGGCTCTCGGGCGGTCAGCAGCAGCGCCTGTGCATCGCCCGCTCGCTCGCGGTGAAGCCGCGCATTCTCCTGATGGACGAGCCGTGCTCGGCGCTCGACCCGACGTCCACGCGCGTCATCGAGCAGACGATGCTCGAGCTGGCCCAGGAGGTCACCATCGTCATCGTCACGCACAACATGCAGCAGGCGCAGCGCGTCTCGCAGCAGTGCGCGTTCTTCCTCGCGTCGCAGGGGCAGCCGGGCCACATCGTCGAACACGGTGACACCGACGCGATGTTCGGCGACCCGATCGATCCGCGCACGCACGACTATGTGAACGGACGCTTCGGGTAAGTCTCAGAACAGCGCGAGCCGCACGGCGGCCGAGACGAGCGCCGCCCAGACGAGGCTCGAGAGCGTGCCGACGATGAAGCGCTCGCGGGCCTCCGACCCGGTGAGCTCCGAGAACCGCCCGACGCCTTTGACGGCGACGACGGCCGCGATCGCCTCCGGGTAGCCCGCGATGATCGCGGCCGCGGTCGCGATGCGCTCCAGGTAGCCGATGGTGGCGCCGCCGCGCAGCAGCACGACATCATCGGATGCCGCCGGCCCGGCGTCGTCCGTGACGACGATGCCGCCGTCGGGGGTCTCGCGCACGCGACCCGATGCGGCGATCGCCAGAACGCGCCGCGTGATCGGGTCTCCGCCGACGACGGCGGCGGCGATCCCGACGAGGGCGAGCGGAACGCCGATCGGCGCGGGCGCCTCGACGTGCGCCACGACGGCGACGACGAGGGCGGCGATGACCGCGGCGCCTGCCGTCATGAGGAGCGCCGTCGACAGGCGGCGCATGGCGGCCGCGGTGAGCACGAGCGCGGCTCCCAGCAGCACGGTCACGACGACGCCCGCCAGCACGGCGGCGATCCAGCCTCCGGTGATCTCGACCATGGCCTCAGTGTGGCACGGAGCCCCGACGGGGCATCCGCGATCGAGGCACGTCTCCTGCGACACCGCGCCATCGAGCCGAGGGCGGCCCGCGGCATCCGATAGCCTGAAACGCGTGTCAACGCCCGAACTGAGCGCACTCGCGCCCGCCAACGATCCGGCGTTCCCGAACGTCTGGGACGAGATCGTGTGGCGGGGCCTCGTGCATGTGTCCACGGATCAGGATGCGCTGCGCGCGCTTCTCGGCGGAGACCCCATCACGTATTACTGCGGCTTCGACCCGACCGCACCGAGCCTTCACCTGGGCAACCTCGTGCAGCTGCTGCTGCTGCGCCGGCTTCAGCTCGCGGGGCACAAGCCGCTCGGCCTGGTCGGCGGGTCCACCGGTCTCATCGGTGACCCGCGCCCGACGGCCGAGCGCACGCTCAACACGAAGGAGACCGTGGGGGAGTGGGTCGCGAAGCTGCGCGCCCAGGTCGAGCAGTTCCTGAGCTTCGAGGGCGCCAATGCGGCGCGGCTCGTGAACAACCTCGACTGGACGGCACCGCTGTCGGCGATCGACTTCCTGCGTGACATCGGCAAGCACTACCGCGTGGGCACGATGCTCAAGAAGGATGCCGTCAGCGCCCGCCTCAACTCCGAGGCCGGCATCAGCTACACCGAGTTCAGCTACCAGATCCTGCAGGGCCTCGACTACCTCGAGCTCTTCCGCAGCTACGACTGCGTGCTGCAGACCGGCGGCAGCGATCAGTGGGGCAACCTCACGAGCGGCACCGACCTCATCCACCGGGTGGAGGGCGTGTCGGCGCACGCGATCGGCACACCGCTGATCACGAACAGCGACGGCACGAAGTTCGGCAAGAGCGAGGGCAACGCGATCTGGCTGGATGCCGCGATGTGCAGCCCGTACCGCATGTACCAGTTCTGGCTCAACACGCTCGACGCCGATGTGATCGACAGGTTGAAGATCTTCACGTTCCTGACCAAGGCGGAGATCGACGACTACGCGAGGCAGGTCGCCGACGAGCCGTTCCGGCGGGCGGCGCAGCGTCGCCTCGCGGCCGAGGTCACGACGACGGTGCACGGCCTGGAGGCAGCTCGCGCGGTGATCGCGGCCTCCGACGCTCTGTTCGGGTCCGGTGATCTCCGCGCACTCGATGCCGCGGTGCTGCGCACCGCGATCGACGAGCTCCCGAGCGCGCAGGTCGTGGCGGGATCGAGTGTCGCGCAGGCGCTCGTCGACACGGGCCTCACGGCGTCACTGTCCGAGTCGCGTCGTGCGATCGCGCAGGGCGGCGTGAGCATCGACGGCGAGAAGGTCGACGACGATTCGGCGGTCGTGCCACTCGGCCTTCCCGGCGGGGTGTCGGTGCTGCGGCGCGGCAAGAAGACGCTCGCCGGACTCCTCCCCGGCTGACCACACGGGGGAGCGATGCCGTTCACACCGAGCCATGCTGTCGTCGCCCTCCCGTTCGCGCGCACAGTGCTGCCGGCATCCGCTGTCGCGGTCGGGGCGATGACCCCCGACCTCCCGCTGTTCACCCGTCAGCTTCCGATTCCCTACGTGGTCACGCACGACCCGCGAGCGATCCTGGTGACGACGGCGATGGCCGCCGTGCTGTGGCTCGTGTGGCGCGTGGTGCTCCGTCCCGCGGTGCGTCCGCTCGCGCCGACCTGGCTCGCACGCCGCCTTCCCGAAGCCTGGGATGCCTCGCCCCGCCGTCAGTTCGAGACTCTCGCCGCCCGCACGGTGCGTGCACGCGTCACCGTCATCGCGTGGTGGGTGCTGGCGCTCGCCATGGGGGTGGCGACACATCTGGTGTGGGATGCGTTCAGTCACGAAGGACGATGGGGGAGCGCGATCATCCCGGCGCTCGCGCAGATGTGGGGACCCCTCGATGGATACCGCTGGGTGCAGTACACATCGAGCGCGTTCGGGCTTCTGGTTCTCGCCGTCTGGGCGACCATGACCCTCGCGCGGTCGCCCCGGATGCCGGCCCCGCGGGCGAACCGATACCTGCGGCTCGCGTGGTGGGCGAGTCTCCCGGCGATCCTCGTGCTCGCGTGGGTGTGCGGTCTCGTGATCGGTGGCGGCTTCACGCACGAGTACACGCCGCAGCATCTCGCCTACCGGGTGCTCCCACCCGCAGCGGCGCTGTGGGGTGTCGTCACCGTGGCGCTGTGCGTGCGTGTCCAGTGGCGCACGCCCAGATCCGCTGCCGACACCTGGCTCGCATGACCCGCGGAATTCCGCGGGAGGATGCCGCGACACGCCCGGGATGCGGC
>NZ_LMPK01000034.1:24633-24835 GCF_001423825.1 Microbacterium sp. Leaf351 | reverse complement strand
GAGGCTGAGAAAGCCTCCCCTCCTCAAGCGGAGACAAACCCCATCAGACAGACTCCTTGAGAGTCTGAGACGTCATGTCTACGATGGGGTTCCTACTCGTCGAGTAGTCGGATCCCAGATCGCCAAGCGCGACACGCCGGATTTGACAAGCGAAACGAGACGGATAAGATAGAGAAGTTGCCCTGCAGAGAAGGCCGAGAGG
>NZ_LMPK01000034.1:22133-24613 GCF_001423825.1 Microbacterium sp. Leaf351 | reverse complement strand
CTTCGGTGCCGGCAACGGATAGTCAGCAATGACATCCCTTTGGTCAGATCAAACTCGCTGCGCCGGGCCTATTCCGCTCGGAACAGCAAAAATTCTTTACGGAGAGTTTGATCCTGGCTCAGGATGAACGCTGGCGGCGTGCTTAACACATGCAAGTCGAACGGTGAAAGAGAGCTTGCTCTCTGGATCAGTGGCGAACGGGTGAGTAACACGTGAGCAATCTGCCCCTGACTCTGGGATAACAGCTGGAAACAGCTGCTAATACCGGATACGAGTTGCGAAGGCATCTTCAGCAGCTGGAAAGAATTTCGGTCAGGGATGAGCTCGCGGCCTATCAGCTTGTTGGTGAGGTAATGGCTCACCAAGGCGTCGACGGGTAGCCGGCCTGAGAGGGTGACCGGCCACACTGGGACTGAGACACGGCCCAGACTCCTACGGGAGGCAGCAGTGGGGAATATTGCACAATGGGCGAAAGCCTGATGCAGCAACGCCGCGTGAGGGACGACGGCCTTCGGGTTGTAAACCTCTTTTAGCAAGGAAGAAGCGAAAGTGACGGTACTTGCAGAAAAAGCGCCGGCTAACTACGTGCCAGCAGCCGCGGTAATACGTAGGGCGCAAGCGTTATCCGGAATTATTGGGCGTAAAGAGCTCGTAGGCGGTTTGTCGCGTCTGCTGTGAAAACCCGAGGCTCAACCTCGGGCCTGCAGTGGGTACGGGCAGACTAGAGTGCGGTAGGGGAGATTGGAACTCCTGGTGTAGCGGTGGAATGCGCAGATATCAGGAAGAACACCGATGGCGAAGGCAGATCTCTGGGCCGTAACTGACGCTGAGGAGCGAAAGGGTGGGGAGCAAACAGGCTTAGATACCCTGGTAGTCCACCCCGTAAACGTTGGGAACTAGTTGTGGGGTCCATTCCACGGATTCCGTGACGCAGCTAACGCATTAAGTTCCCCGCCTGGGGAGTACGGCCGCAAGGCTAAAACTCAAAGGAATTGACGGGGACCCGCACAAGCGGCGGAGCATGCGGATTAATTCGATGCAACGCGAAGAACCTTACCAAGGCTTGACATATAGAGGAAACGTCTGGAAACAGTCGCCCCGCAAGGTCTCTATACAGGTGGTGCATGGTTGTCGTCAGCTCGTGTCGTGAGATGTTGGGTTAAGTCCCGCAACGAGCGCAACCCTCGTTCTATGTTGCCAGCACGTAATGGTGGGAACTCATGGGATACTGCCGGGGTCAACTCGGAGGAAGGTGGGGATGACGTCAAATCATCATGCCCCTTATGTCTTGGGCTTCACGCATGCTACAATGGCCGGTACAAAGGGCTGCAATACCGTAAGGTGGAGCGAATCCCAAAAAGCCGGTCCCAGTTCGGATTGAGGTCTGCAACTCGACCTCATGAAGTCGGAGTCGCTAGTAATCGCAGATCAGCAACGCTGCGGTGAATACGTTCCCGGGTCTTGTACACACCGCCCGTCAAGTCATGAAAGTCGGTAACACCTGAAGCCGGTGGCCCAACCCTTGTGGAGGGAGCCGTCGAAGGTGGGATCGGTAATTAGGACTAAGTCGTAACAAGGTAGCCGTACCGGAAGGTGCGGCTGGATCACCTCCTTTCTAAGGAGCATCTGAAGTCTTCGGACTTCCAGAGCCAGACTCGAGACGAATGTTCTCGACTGGTCAGCTCATGGGTGGAACATTTGACGAGGTGCCGGCGCGAAACGCCGAACTCAGTACGCTGCTTGCAGCTGGAAAGGTTCGTCGCGGAGCGACCGGCACATGCACGCTGTTGGGTCCTGAGGGACCGGGTGTGGCTTTCGAGCCCAACCTGACCTCAGGACCTTTTCTGGCTGCCGTAACGGCAAGCGGGGAAGGTACCGCCCGTACTTTGAGAACTACACAGTGGACGCGAGCATCTTAGAGACGATGCGTAAGCATCGTTTCACAAACGAATGATCGATAGATCAGCTCATGTGATTTCAAGTCTTTAAGAGCAAACGGTGGATGCCTTGGCATCTGGAGCCGAAGAAGGACGTAGCAATCTGCGATAAGCCTCGGGGAGTGGATAAGCACACTTTGATCCGAGGATCTCCGAATGGGGAAACCCCGCTGGGCGGCGTGCCGACCCAGTGACTCCCGCCTGAATATATAGGGCGGGTAGAGGGAACGTGGGGAAGTGAAACATCTCAGTACCCACAGGAAGAGAAAACAACCGTGATTCCGTTAGTAGTGGCGAGCGAAACCGGAAAAGGCTAAACCGAGCGTGTGTGATAGCCGGCAGGCGTTGCACGTTCGGGGTTGCGGGACTTTTCATGCAGTTCTGCCGAATTGCGAGCGTGACAAGAAGGTATAGACGAATGGCATTGAAAGGCCAGTCATAGAGGGTGCCAACCCCGTAGTCGAAATGCCTCACTTGGCGCGAGAAGTATCCCAAGTAGCACGGGGCCCGAGAAATCCCGTGTGAATCTGTCAGGACCACCTG
>NZ_LMPK01000034.1:20508-22119 GCF_001423825.1 Microbacterium sp. Leaf351 | reverse complement strand
GAAATAGTACCTGAAACCGTTTGCTTACAAACCGTTGGAGCAGCCCTAGCAGCTGTGACAGCGTGCCTTTTGAAGAATGAGCCTGCGAGTTAGCGATACGTGGCGAGGTTAACCCGTGAGGGGTAGCCGTAGCGAAAGCGAGTCTGAATAGGGCGATTCAGTCGCGTGTCCTAGACCCGAAGCGAAGTGATCTATCCATGGCCAGGCTGAAGCGACGGTAAGACGTCGTGGAGGGCCGAACCCACTTAGGTTGAAAACTGAGGGGATGAGCTGTGGATAGGGGTGAAAGGCCAATCAAACTTCGTGATAGCTGGTTCTCTCCGAAATGCATTTAGGTGCAGCGTTGCGTGTTTCTTGCCGGAGGTAGAGCTACTGGATGGCCGATGGGCCCCACCAGGTTACTGACGTCAGCCAAACTCCGAATGCCGGTAAGTGAGAGCGCAGCAGTGAGACTGTGGGGGATAAGCTTCATAGTCGAGAGGGAAACAACCCAGACCACCAACTAAGGTCCCAAAGCGCGTGCTAAGTGGGAAAGGATGTGGAGTTGCTCAGACAACCAGGAGGTTGGCTTAGAAGCAGCCACCCTTGAAAGAGTGCGTAATAGCTCACTGGTCAAGTGATTCCGCGCCGACAATGTAACGGGGCTCAAGCACGCCACCGAAGTTGTGGCATTGACATTAGTGGTAGNCCCAGCCGTGGACGCGACACGAGTGAGAATGCAGGCATGAGTAGCGAAAGACGTGTGAGAAACACGTCCTCCGAAAGACCAAGGGTTCCAGGGTCAAGCTAATCTTCCCTGGGTAAGTCGGGACCTAAGGCGAGGCCGACAGGCGTAGTCGATGGACAACGGGTTGATATTCCCGTACCGGCGAAGAACCGCCCCAATCAATCCAGTGGTGCTAAATGCCCGAATCCTCATACTCAATCCTTCGGGAAGCGGTGTGAGGGCTAGCGCATGACCCCATGCTGGTGCGGTTAGCGTATTAACAGGTGTGACGCAGGAAGGTAGCCCAAGCCAGGCGATGGTAGTCCTGGTGCAAGTGCGTAGGCTGAGTGATAGGCAAATCCGTCACTCGTTCGGCTGAGACACGATGCGGATAAAAAGTGGGTGATCCTATGCTGCCAAGAAAAGCATCGACGCGAGGTTCAAGCCGCCCGTACCCCAAACCGACTCAGGTGGTCAGGTAGAGAATACCAAGGAGATCGAGAGAATCGTGGTTAAGGAACTCGGCAAAATGCCCCCGTAACTTCGGGAGAAGGGGGGCCTTCGACGTATTAGGACTTGCTCCGAAAGCGTTTGGAGGCCGCAGAGACTAGTGGGTAGCGACTGTTTACTAAAAACACAGGTCCGTGCCAAGTCGCAAGACGATGTATACGGACTGACGCCTGCCCGGTGCTGGAAGGTTAAGAGGAAGGGTTAGCGTAAGCGAAGCTCAGAATTTAAGCCCCAGTAAACGGCGGTGGTAACTATAACCATCCTAAGGTAGCGAAATTCCTTGTCGGGTAAGTTCCGACCTGCACGAATGGCGTAACGACTTCCCAACTGTCTCAACCGCGAACTCGGCGAAATTGCATTACGAGTAAAGATGCTCGTTACGCGCAGCAGGACGG
>NZ_LMPK01000034.1:20156-20501 GCF_001423825.1 Microbacterium sp. Leaf351 | reverse complement strand
GGGAGACTTTGAAGCTTGGACGCCAGTTCAGGTGGAGTCATTGTTGAAATACCACTCTGGTCACTCTGGATATCTAACTTAGAACCGTAATCCGGTTCAGGGACAGTGCCTGGTGGGTAGTTTAACTGGGGCGGTTGCCTCCCAAAAAGTAACGGAGGCGCCCAAAGGTTCCCTCAATCTGGTTGGCAATCAGATGTCGAGTGTAAGTGCACAAGGGAGCTTGACTGTGAGACTGACAGGTCGAGCAGGGACGAAAGTCGGGACTAGTGATCCGGCAGTGGCTTGTGGAAGCGCTGTCGCTCAACGGATAAAAGGTACCTCGGGGATAACAGGCTGATCTTGCCC
>NZ_LMPK01000034.1:16269-20150 GCF_001423825.1 Microbacterium sp. Leaf351 | reverse complement strand
GTAGGTCCCAAGGGTTGGGCTGTTCGCCCATTAAAGCGGTACGCGAGCTGGGTTTAGAACGTCGTGAGACAGTTCGGTCCCTATCCGCTGCGCGCGTAGGAAGTTTGAGAGGATCTGACCCTAGTACGAGAGGACCGGGTTGGACGAACCTCTGGTGTGTCAGTTGTTCCGCCAGGAGCACCGCTGATTAGCTACGTTCGGGATGGATAACCGCTGAAAGCATCTAAGCGGGAAGCCGGCCTCAAGATGAGACTTCCATGCCTTCGGGCGAGAGGCTCCCAGCCAGACTACTGGGTTGATAGGCCGGATGTGGAAGCGCGGTAACGCGTGAAGCTGACCGGTACTAATAAGCCGATGACTTGATAACACCTCGTTTGTAGGTGCTTGCGTCCACTGAGTGGTTCTCGATGTACGGTCGAGAACCGCATGACAATGACTTTTGTTGTGCAGACTGAAACATCAATAGTGTTTCGGCGGCCATAGCGAGAGGGAAACGCCCGGTCCCATTCCGAACCCGGAAGCTAAGCCTCTCAGCGCCGATGGTACTGCAGGGGCGACCCTGTGGGAGAGTAGGACACCGCCGGACTTCTTTCGAGAAATGGCCACCCAGTGCTGGGTGGCCATTTCTGTTTTCCGGGACATTCTGAAGGAGGGCCGATGGCCGACGAGACACGTGGCGAGCGTTCTGGCTCAGATGATGAGCAGCGCCGCGCGAGCGATCGACGTCAGAACGGACCCCGTCGTGGTTCCGGAGATCGTACGGGCCGCCCTTCAGGTGGCGCGTATCGGTCAGGCGCGTCAGGGACGGGTCGTTCAGACGACAATCGTGCGCGCCCGGCTCGCTCAGACGACGCCTTCAGCGGCCGCCCGCGCCGTGACGGGCAAGAACGCTCTCCCGGCGGGTCGTCGGGACGGCCCCGCTCGTATGACGGTGACCGCCCCCGTCGTAACGGCGCAGATCGTCCGCGCCGTGATGGCGGCGATCGTCCGTATCGCTCCGGCGGTCGGCCGAGCAACGATGATCGTTCCCCCCGGGGAGACAGGCCGTACCGTTCGGGAGATCGGGCGGCGGATCAGGGCGGCTTCCGCGCGGCCGGGGGCACCTCATCCCCTCGCGGTTCCGGTGGAGAACGCGATTCTCGTGCGTACAACGGCGGTGAGCGTCGGAATGGGTTCGGCGGTTCGCGGCCTCCGCGCTCCCAGGACGGACAGGGTGGCTATCGCGGTGCATCCGCACGGGGTGGCGACAGCGGCCGCGTGGGCGGCGCGCCTTCGGGCGGCGGGTACCGCGGTGCGTCGGATCGTGGGGCGGATCGCGGCGGCTACCGAGGCGGGCCCGATCGTGGCGGAGATCGTGGTGGGTACCGCGGCTCGCACGATCGTGCGGCGGATCGCGGCGGTTACCGTCCGTTTGAACGCAACGCCGAGGGTGGCGGATATCGCGGCGGAGTACGCGGCTCGACGGATCGTGGAGCGGATCGCCGCGAATATCGCGGTGCGGACCGGGGTGCTGATCGGGGTGCGGAGCGCGGAGGCTACCGGGGGGACGGGGCATCCGATCGTCGTGCCTCGCGCCCGCCGCAGGACGCCCGCGCTGACCGCCCTGTCGAGCCGTTCGTTCCCGAGGACGTCACCGGACGTGACCTCGACGGCCGCGCCCGCAACGAGCTGAAGACCCTCAGCAAGGAGAACGCTGAGGAGGTCGCCCGCCATCTCGTGATGGCGAGCCGCCTGATCGACGAGGACCCCGAACGAGCGGACGCGCACGCTCAGGCCGCCGTGCGGCGCGCCGGGCGTATCGCGATCGTGCGGCAGACCGCCGGCATCACCGCGTACGCGCGTGGCGAGTTCGCGCTCGCCCTGCGCGAGCTGCGGACCTATCGCCGTATCTCCGGTCGTGACGACTCGATCGCCCTGATCGTCGACAGCGAGCGGGGTATCGGCCGGCCTGACCGTGCGCTCGAGGAGGGTCGGGCGGTCGATGTCTCGACTCTCGATGCCGAGCAGCGCGTAGAACTGGCGATCGCCCTCTCCGGTGCCCGCCTCGACCTTGGACAAGCCGATCGGGCACTGACCGAGCTGGACATTCCCGAGCTCGACCCTGACCGTGCGTTCTCGTACAGCCCCGCGCTGTTCGCGGCGCGGGCCGGAGTGCTCGAGGAGCTCGGCCGTGAGGCCGAGGCATCCGAGTGGTACCGCCGTGCCGAGATCGCGGCGGACGCGATCGACCAGGCCAATGGGTTCGGCGAGGACGAGGAGCTCATCGTCATCTCGGACGACGATGATGAGGACGAGGACGCCCACGACACCGTCGAGAGCGTCGAAGACTCGGCGCACGTGGAGGATCGTGACGCCGACGAGCACGAGACTCTCGACGAGAGCGAGGACGAGGCGCGCGACGAGCTGCGTGCGCCGGCCGAATCCGAGATCGATGAGGCGGACGACGAGCTCGTCGGCGATGAGGCGGATGACGCTCTGCGCGCGCCTGCCCAGCCCGTGGACGACGTCGCAGCGGACGCGGACGACGAGAAGGTCGCCGACTCCTCTGACGACGAGGACGCGCGATGATCTTCGGGCGGAAGGCCGCGGCATCCGCCCCCCTCGACGGGGTGGATGCGGTGCTCGCCGACCTCGACGGTGTGGTGTACGCCGGGCCGCGGGCGATTCCGCACGCCGTCGAGAGCCTCAACGCGGCCGCGGCCTCGGGCCGCCGCCTCGGCTTCATCACCAACAATGCGTCGCGCACCGACGCCACCGTCGCCGCCCACCTGCGCGAGCTGGGCCTGGCCGGCGTGCAGCCGACCGACATCGTCACGAGCCCGCAGGCCGCGATGCGGCTGCTCACCGCGCGCGTGCCCGCGGGGTCGCGCATCCTCGTGATCGGCGGCGATGGGCTCGTCACCGAGGTCGAGAAGGCCGGATTCGCCGTCACCCGCAGCGCCGACGATGCGCCCGCAGCCGTCGTGCAGGGCTTCGCTCCCGAGGTCGGCTGGAAGGATCTCGCCGAAGCCGCCTATGCCCTCGCGACGCCGGAGGAGGAGGGCGGGATCCCCTGGATCGCGACTAACACCGACTGGACGATCCCGCAGGGCCGCGGCATCGCGCCGGGCAACGGCACGCTGGTCTCGGCGGTGCACACGGCCGTCGGCCGGCTCGCGGTCGTCGCCGGAAAGCCGGAGGCGCCGATCTTCCACGAGGCCGTCGCACGCTTCGGGGCGCAGCATCCGCTCTTCATCGGCGACCGACTCGACACCGACATCGCGGGCGCCCAAGCCGCTGACATCGCGTCGGCGCTGGTGCTCACCGGGATCGACCGACCCAAGCACGTGCTCGCCGCGCCCGAGAACTCGCGTCCGACGTTCATCCTCCGCGACCTCCGCGACCTGACGGCGCCCTACCCCGAGACGATCACCTCCGGGGACGTGACGACTGTCGGGAAGGCGAAGGTCGCGATCGACGGTGTCGATCTGCGCGTGATCTCCGCGGGCGACGAGCCGATCGACCTGCTGCGGGCCGGAGCGGCCGCGATCTGGGGGAGCGGGCGCGCGATCTTCGGGTTCCGTGTGCCGGAGGAGCTGTACGCAGATCCGTTCCGCGTGAGCTGAGGCGGCCACGCCGGTCGTTCGCGCCACGGGCGCGGGAGCCCGCCGGTGCGCTGTGCCGACACGTATCCTGGGGGCATGTCGACCGCCGCGCCCGAGCCTTCCGACGCCCGCCCCGACCTCGTCGGCGAGCTCGAGGTGATCGAGCAGCAGCCGCTCGCCGCGCGCGCCGCCGGCTACCAGCACGTGCTCGACGACCTCACCCGCCGGCTCGACGCCGCGCCCGGGGCCTGATGGCCGGGCGCCTCGACGCCGAACTCGCCCGCCGCGGACTCGCCC
>NZ_LMPK01000034.1:13197-16227 GCF_001423825.1 Microbacterium sp. Leaf351 | reverse complement strand
CCTCGACGTGGCGGCATCCGATCACTACGTCAGCCGGGGTGCGCACAAGCTCATCGCGGCGCTCGACGCCTTCGTGATCGACGTCACCGGGCGCCTCGCGCTCGACATGGGCGCCTCGACCGGCGGATTCACGCAGGTACTGCGTGAGCGCGGCGCGCGGCGCGTGCTCGCCGTCGACGTCGGCCACGGCCAGCTCGCCCCCGAGATCGCGCGCGACCCCGGAGTGACGGCGGTCGAGGGCTTCAACGTGCGATTCATGACCCGTGCCGCGCTCGCCGGGGCGACCGGTGAGGATGCCGCTCCGGACGTCGTCGTCGGCGATCTGTCATTCATCTCGCTCGGCCTCGTGCTTCCCGCGGTCGCGGAGGTGGCGGCATCCGATGCCCACATCGTGCTGCTCGTGAAGCCGCAGTTCGAAGTCGGCCGCACCGCCGTCACGGGAGGTCTCGTGACCGACCCCGCGCTGAGGGAGGACGCCGTCAACGGCGTGCTGTGGGCCGCCTGGGATCTGGGCCTCGGCACCGCCGGCGTCGTCTCCTCCCCGATCGCCGGAACGCACGGGAATCGCGAATATCTCGTGCACCTGCGGCCGGGCGGCGGGACGCTTCCGACAGAATGGAGCGAGGCGGTTCACGGCATGACGGGAGGGCGATGAGCGAGGAACGCTACATCCTGGTGGTGGCCCACGCCCGTCGTGCGGCGACGGTCGATGCGGCGGAACGCGTCATCCGCGCCTTGCTCGATGCCGGTGCATCGCCCGTGCTCGCGCGTGACGACCGGGAAGAGCTCGGCGAAGTGCTGCCCGCCGCCGCGAACCTTCCGCGTCTCGGCATCGAGGTGCCGGTCGACGGGGTCGAGATCGCGGTGGTGCTCGGCGGCGACGGCACGATCCTGCGTGCGGCCGAGCTCGTGCGCGGCGCGGCGGTGCCGATCCTCGGCATCAACCTCGGTCATGTCGGGTTCCTCGCCGAGAGCGAGCGCGACGACCTGGATGAAGCCGTCGCGCGCGTCATCTCGCGGGAGTACCGCGTGGAGGAGCGCCTGACCGTGTCGGTGCGGGTGAAGAACGGCCGCGGCGAGGTCGTCTACGAGACCTGGGCGCTGAACGAGGCGACCGTCGAGAAGGCGAGCCGCGAGCGCATGCTCGAGGTCGTCATCGAGATCGACGGGCGTCCGCTGTCGAGCTTCGGATGCGACGGGGTCGTCGTGTCCACCCCGACCGGGTCGACCGCCTACAACTTCTCGGCCGGCGGTCCCGTCATCTGGCCGTCCGTCGAGGCGCTCGCCGTCGTACCGCTGTCGGCCCACGCCCTGTTCGCGAAGCCGCTCGTCGTGGGACCCGAGGCGGCCGTCGCGGTCGAGGTGCTCGCGCGCACCGACGGGGTCGGCATCCTCTGGGCCGACGGTCGTCGCTCGCATGAGCTGCCTCCCGGTGCGCGCGTGGTGGTGCGCCGTTCTCCCGAGCCGGTGCGTCTCGCGCGTCTGCACGCGCCCGCCTTCACCGACCGGCTGGTGCGCAAGTTCCATCTGCCGGTGGACGGTTGGCGCGGGCCCGACGAGCTGTCGACCGGCACCCACCCGATCATCGGCGGGGCCCGGGACGAGAGCGACGACGCGTGATCGAGCAGTTGCACCTGCAGGGCCTCGGCGTCATCGACGACGCCGTGCTGCCCATCGGTCCCGGCTTCACCGCGATCACGGGAGAGACCGGCGCCGGCAAGACCATGGTGGTCACCGGCCTCGGACTCGTGCTCGGTGCCCGCGCCGACTCGGGCGCGGTGCGCGCCGGGGCATCCGCGGCGAGCGTCGACGGCGTCTGGATCGTTCCGACGACCGGTGCCGTCGCCGAGCGCGTCGCCGACGCCGGCGGCGACCTCGACGACCTCGGCGACGGCCGCGCCGAACTGCTGCTCGGTCGCTCGCTCAGCGCGGAGGGGCGCAGTCGTGCCTACGTCGGCGGGCGCAGCGCCCCGGTCGGGGTGCTGTCCGAGCTCGCGGAGCACCTCGTCGTCGTGCACGGGCAGTCCGACCAGCTGCGTCTGCGCTCGGCCGCCGCCCAGCGCGACGCCCTCGACAGGTTCGGCGGGGCGACGATCACCGCGGCTCTCGAGGCCTACCGCGCCGCCTACGCCCGGGTGCGCGAACTCGACCGTGTGCTGTCCGAGGTGGAGGGCGACGGCGAAGCCCGGTCGCGCGAGGCGGCGACGCTGCGCGCCGACCTCGCGGCGATCGAGGCCGTCGATCCCCAGCCGGGGGAGGACGTCGACGTCGCTGCGCGAGCAGAACGCCTCGCGCACGCCGAAGACCTGCGCGCCGCCGCGACCCAGGCGCACGATGCGCTCTCCCGCGACGACGATCTCCCCGACGTGATCGGCCTGCTCGGCGAGGCGCGGCACGCGCTGGAACGCGCCGCCGACAACGACGCCGCGCTCGCAGAGATCGCCGCACAGGTCACCGAGCTCGGATACCGGGCGACGGATGCCGCGGCCGCCCTCGCCGCCTACCTCGCCGACCTCGACGAGTCGGGTCCGCAGGAGCTCGCCGCGCTCGAGGAGCGGCGGGCCGCGCTGGGCGCGCTCGTGCGCGCCCACGGCTCCCTCGACGCCGCCCTGGAGCTCGCCCGCACGGGCGCGCTGCGTCTGCTCGACCTCGACGACGACCCCGAGCGGGTCGACGCCCTCCACGCCGAGCGCGCTGTCGCGGCCGCAGACCTCGATGCCGCGGCATCCGCTCTCACGGAGGCGCGGGAGCAGGCGGCATCCGCTCTCGCGGCGGTCGTCACCGACGAGCTGCACGCCCTTGCGCTTCCCGATGCCACCGTCACGATCTCGGTCAGCGCGACCGCGGACTCGTCGTCGGGTCGCGACGAGGTGGCGATCCTGCTGGCGCCCCACCCCGGCGCCGAGCCGCGCGCTGTCGCACGCAGCGCCTCGGGCGGCGAGCTCAGCCGGGTGATGCTCGCGATCGAGGTCGTCATCGCCTCCACCGACCCGGTGCCGACCTTCGTGTTCGACGAGATCGATGCGGGCA
>NZ_LMPK01000034.1:6733-13168 GCF_001423825.1 Microbacterium sp. Leaf351 | reverse complement strand
GGCCGCCTTCGCCGGCAACCATCTCACCGTCGTCAAGGCCAGCGACGGTTCGGTGACGTCCTCGAGCGTGCGCCGGCTCGACGGCGCCGAGCGCGAGGCCGAGATGGCCCGGCTGCTGTCGGGGCTCTCGGACTCGGCGTCGGCGCTGAGCCACGCCCGCGAGTTGCTGGACCTCGCACCCCCGACCCGCTGATAGGATGAAAGCCCGTGATGCATACGACTGAGTCAGCCCCCCACGGAACCCCTAACGGCACCACCAAGCACATCTTCGTCACCGGTGGTGTCGTTTCGTCGTTGGGGAAGGGGCTGACCGCCGCCAGCCTCGGAAACCTGCTGACCGCGCGCGGACTCCGAGTCGTCATGCAGAAGCTCGACCCGTATCTGAACGTCGATCCGGGCACGATGAACCCGTTCCAGCACGGCGAGGTCTTCGTGACCGACGACGGCGCCGAGACCGACCTCGACATCGGCCACTATGAGCGCTTCCTCGACATCGAGCTCAGCCAGGCCGCGAACGTCACCACCGGCCAGATCTACTCGCAGGTCATCGCCCGCGAGCGCCGCGGCGAGTACCTCGGCGACACCGTGCAGGTCATCCCGCACATCACCGACGAGATCAAGCGCCGCATGCGCCTGCAGGCGAGCGAGGACCCGCGCCCCGACGTCATCATCACCGAGATCGGCGGCACGGTCGGCGACATCGAGTCGCAGCCGTTCATCGAGTCGGCGCGTCAGATCCGTCACGAGCTCGGCCGCGCGAACGTGTTCTTCGTGCACGTGTCGCTCGTGCCGTTCATGGGTGCGTCCGGCGAGCAGAAGACGAAGCCGACGCAGCACTCGGTCGCGGCCCTCCGTTCGATCGGCATCCAGCCCGATGCGCTCGTGCTGCGCAGCGACCGCCCCGTCACCGAGTCGAACAAGCGCAAGATCGCGCTCATGTGCGACGTCGACGAGGGTGCGGTCGTCAACGCCGTCGACGTGCCGAGCATCTACGACATCCCGACGATGCTGCACGACCAGGGACTTGACGACTACATCGTCAGCGCGCTGCGCCTCGACACCGCGGCCGACGTCGACTGGAGCCGGTGGAGCAAGGTGCTGCAGGCGGTGCACAACCCGAAGCACGAGGTCACGATCGGGCTCGTCGGCAAGTACATCGACCTGCCCGACGCCTACCTGTCGGTGACGGAGGCCCTCAAAGCCGGCGGCTTCGCCCACGAGACGCACGTCAACGTAGTGTGGATCCCGTCCGACCTCTGCGAGACCCCCGAGGGCGCCGAGAAGGCGCTCGCCGCCGTCGACGGCATCGTGGTGCCGGGCGGCTTCGGCATCCGTGGCATCGAGGGCAAGCTCGGTGCGCTGCGCTTCGCCCGCGAGCAGGGCATCCCCGCGCTCGGCCTGTGCCTCGGCCTGCAGTGCATGGTCGTCGAGTACGCCCGCAACAAGGCCGGCCTGCCGGGCGCCTCGTCGAGCGAGTTCGACCCCGACACCGAGTTCCCCGTCATCGCGACGATGGCCGAGCAGGTCGACATCATCGACCACGGCGACCTCGGCGGCACGATGCGTCTCGGCCTCTACCCGGCGCAGCTGCGCGAGGGATCGCTCGCGGCGGAGCTCTACGGCGCACAGCGCGTGTCCGAGCGACACCGTCACCGCTACGAGGTCAACAACGCCTACCGCGACCAGCTCTCCGAGGCGGGCCTCGTGTTCTCGGGCCTCTCGCCCGACCGCAACCTCGTCGAGTACGTCGAGCTGCCGCGCGACGTGCACCCGTTCTACATCGCCACCCAGGCGCACCCCGAGCTGCGCTCGCGGCCGACCACGCCGCATCCGCTCTTCCGCGGCCTCGTGGGCGCGTCGCTCGACCGTCGTCGTGCGAGCGAGCTCTTCGATGTCGAACACGACTGACCCGCGCGGCCTCGCCGACGAGCCCGTCGACGTCGAGGTCGTCGCCTCCGAACTCGTCTTCGCCGGCAAGGTGTGGGACGTGCGCAGCGACACCGTGCGCTACGGCGACGGCGAGATCGTGCGGCAGTACGTCGATCACACCGGCGCCGTCGCGATCGTCGCGGTCGACGATGAGGGACGGATGCTGCTGATCCAGCAGTACCGGCACCCGATCCGTCGACGCGACTGGGAGATCCCCGCGGGCCTGCTCGACATCGTGGGGGAGGACCCCGCGACCGCCGCGCGGCGCGAGCTCGCCGAGGAGGCCGACCTCGAGGCATCCCGCTGGGAACCGCTCGTGAGCATCTACACGACGCCCGGCGGCAACGACGAGATCGTGCACGTCTTCCTCGCCCGCGGACTGTCGGCGACCACGACGGCGTTCGCGCGCGAGGAGGAGGAGCGCGACATCCGCGTGGAGTGGATCGCGATCGGCGACGTCGTCGACGCGGTGCTCGAGGGGCGCATCCGCAACGGCATCCTGACCGCCGGCGCGCTCGCCGCCGCCGAGCGCCTGCGCCGCGAGGCGTGACCGGAGCGGCGCGACCGTGACCCCCGAGCGCGTCCTCGACCGGTACCTGCGCCACCTCACGATCGAACGCGGGCTGTCGCCGCACAGCCTCGCCGCGTACCGCCGCGACCTCACGCGCTACCTGGCGTGGCTCGAGACGCGCGACGTGACGGATGTCGCGGCGCTCACGGCGAACGATGTCGACGCGTTCCTCGCCGAGGTCGCCTCGGGCGAGCCGCGGCCCGCGGCATCCAGTCTCGCGCGCCTGCAGTCGTCGGTGCGGGGACTGCACCGCTTCGCGCTGCGCGAGGGATGGACCGAGGTCGACCCGACGACGCGGCTCGTCGCGCCGAAGCTGCCGAAGCGCCTGCCGAAGGCGCTCACGATCGACCAGGTCGACCGGCTCCTCGACGGCGCCGGTCCCGCCCCGGGCGCGCAGCACGAGGCGAGCGCGGTGCAGCTGCGCGACCGCGCGCTGCTCGAGCTGCTGTACGCCACCGGAGCGCGCGTGTCGGAGGCGGTCTCCCTCGATGTCGACGACGTCATCGACACCGAGATCGTGCGCGTGCGCGGCAAGGGGTCGAAGGAGCGCATCGTGCCGCTCGGCTCGTACGCGCGCGAGGCGCTCGCGGCCTACCTCACGCGGGTGCGACCCGCACTCGCCCGCCGCGGGCGGGCGAGTGCGCGCCTCTTCCTCGGGGTGCGCGGTGCCCCGCTGTCACGGCAGAGCGCGTGGCTCGTGATCCAGGATGCCGCGGAGCGCGCCGGCCTCGACGCCAACGTGTCCCCGCACACGCTGCGGCACTCCTTCGCGACCCACCTGCTGCAGGGCGGGGCGGACGTGCGCGTCGTGCAGGAGCTGCTCGGACACGCCTCCGTCAGCACCACCCAGATCTACACGCACGTGAGCGTCGACACGCTGCGGGAGGTCTACGCGTCTTCGCATCCGCGCGCGCGGTAGCCGCGGCATCCGCTCTGCTCGTCGCTAGAATCGACCGAACGATCCGCAAGAAGGAGCACGGTGGCCAGCAGAGCAGCAGGGGGCAAGGCATCTCCGACGACAGCGGAGGACACCCCGATCGGGCCGACCGGACGCCCCTACCGCGGCTTCCCGACGCCCGCGCCGCTCGCGTCGCACGGGCCGGCCCGCATCATCTCGCTGTGCAATCAGAAGGGCGGCGTCGGCAAGACGACGACCGCGATCAACCTGGCCGCCTCGCTCGCCTCCTACGGGCGCAAGGTGCTCGCCGTCGACTTCGACCCGCAGGGCGCGCTGTCGGCCGGCCTCGGCATCACCACGCACGACGTGCCCACCGTCTACGACCTGCTGCTGGACACCAAGCGCGACCCGCATGAGGTCGTCGTGCACACCGGCGTCGAGGGTCTCGACGTGCTGCCGGCGAACATCGACCTGTCGGCGGCGGAGGTGCACCTCGTCAACGAGGTCGCCCGCGAGACGATCCTCTCGCGGGTGCTGCGCAAGCTCGCCCCCGAGTACGACGTCATCCTCATCGACTGCCAGCCCTCGCTCGGTCTGCTGACTGTCAACGCGCTCACCGCGAGCCACGGCGTGGTCATTCCGCTGGAGTGCGAGTTCTTCGCGCTGCGCGGCGTCGCCCTGCTCATCGAGACGATCGACAAGGTGCGCGACCGTCTGAACCCGACGATCCGCCTCGACGGTGTCGTCGCCACGATGTACGACCCGCGCACGCTGCACTCGCGCGAGGTGCTCGAGCGGGTCGTCGACGCGTTCGGCGATGACGTGCTCGAGACGGTCATCGGCCGCACGGTGAAGTTCCCCGACGCGACCGTCGCCGGCCAGCCCATCACCGAGTTCGCCCCCGAGCACGCGGCCGCGCAGGCCTACCTCCGTCTTGCGCGGGAGCTGGTGTCCCGTGGCGCCGTCGCCTGACGAGGCGGCAGCACCCGACGTCGTCGACCCCCTCGCGTCCGCCGACGCCGTCGCGGCGTCGCACCCCGTGCACGACTCCGCGAGCGCGGAAACCGCCTCGGCCGATGCTCCGTCGGGCGACGCGGATGCCGCGGCATCCGGTTTTCGCGTGTCCCTCGGCGTCTTCGACGGCCCGTTCGATCTGCTGCTCACCCTGATCTCCCGGCGGGAGCTCGACATCACCGAGGTGTCGCTGAGCGCGGTCACCGACGAGTTCATCGCGTACCTGCGCGAGCTCGACCCCGACGAGGAGATGGAGCAGGCGTCGGAGTTCCTCGTCGTGGCCGCGACGCTGCTCGACATGAAGGTCGCCGGCCTCCTGCCGCAGGGCGAGCTGATCGACGCGGAATCGGTCGCGCTGCTCGAGGCGCGCGACCTGCTGTTCGCGCGGCTGCTGCAGTACCGCGCCTTCAAGGAGGTCTCCGCGTGGTTCGCGCGCTCGCTCGAGCGCGAGGACCGGCGCCACACGCGGGCCGCGCGCCTCGACGAGAAGTTCCGCCGCACGGTGCCGGAGCTCGTCTGGACGCTCACGCCCGACGACTTCGCGGCGCTCGCCATGCTCGCGTTCGCTCCCCGCGCGATCCCCGAGGTCGGGCTCGACCACCTGCACGCGCCGCTCGTGAGCATCCGCGAGCAGGCCGCGATCGTGGTGACGCTGCTGCGCTCGGCGGGCACGCTGTCGTTCCGCGAGCTCGTCGCCGGCGTCGCGCAGCCCGGTATCGTGGTCGCGCGCTTCCTGTCGATCCTCGAGCTCTACCGCCATGCGGCGCTGTCGTTCGAACAGCTGGAGCCCCTGGGGGAGCTGACGCTCCGATGGAGCGCCGACCGGTGGAGCGACGAGACGCTGGCGAGTTTGGGAGCCGACTATGACCGTTGACGAGACATCCGACGACGTCGCCGCCCCCGCGGCCGACGGCCTCGTGTCGGCCGACCCGGTGCGCTGGCCGCAGGATGTCGGCTCGGTGGCCCGGCGTCTCGAGGCGATCCTGCTGATGATCGACGAGCCCCACAGCCTGGTGAGCCTCGCGGCGGCGGTGAACGCGCCGGTCGCGGCCGCGCGCGCCGCCCTGCAGGCGCTCGTCGCCGACTACGACGGCGAGTCCGACGGCCCGCGTCGCGGGTTCGAGCTGCGGGAGGTCGGCGGCGGCTGGCGCCTCTACGTGCGCGAGGACTACGACCCGCTCGTGGCCGAGTTCCTCGGCGGGCAGGCGCCGTCGCGCCTGTCGCAGGCCGCGCTCGAGACCCTTGCGGTCATCGCCTACAAGCAGCCGGTGACCCGCGGCCAGGTCGCGCAGATCCGCGCAGTGAACGTCGACTCCGTCGTGCGCACGCTCGTCTCCCGCGGACTCATCACCGAGGTCGGACAGGACGCCGAGACCGGCGCGATCCTGTACGGCACCTCCGACGCGCTGCTCGAGCACCTCGGCATCAACTCGCTCGACGACCTCCCGCACATTTCACCCCTGCTTGACGACGGTTCGCGCGGCTTCGACGAGGCGTTCCGGTGAGCGGCGCCGATGAGCAGACGGATGCCGCGGGCGTGCGTCTGCAGAAGGTGCTCGCCCACGCGGGCGTCGCGTCGCGCCGTGTCTGCGAAGAGCTGATCGCGAGCGGCCGCGTGCGCGTGAACGGGGTCGTCGTCACGGAGCTCGGCAGCCGCATCGACCCGGAGGTCGACCTGGTCGACGTCGACGGCACCGCGGTGCAGCTCGACCAGTCGAAGCGGTACGTGGTGCTGAACAAGCCGGTCGGCGTCGTCTCGACGATGCGCGACGAGAAGGGCCGCCCCGACCTGCGCCGCTACACCGCCGACTGGGACGAGCGCCTCTACAACGTCGGCCGGCTCGACCAGGACACGAGCGGCCTGCTCGTGCTCACGAACGACGGCGGCCTCGCACACGTCCTTGCGCACCCCTCGTTCGGGGTCACGAAGGTCTACATCGCGAAGGTCGTGGGCACCGTCAGTCCGCAGACGATCGCGCGGCTCACCCGCGGCGTGCAGCTGGAGGACGGCGAGATCGTCGCC
>NZ_LMPK01000034.1:0-6727 GCF_001423825.1 Microbacterium sp. Leaf351 | reverse complement strand
CCCTTCACTCAGGGCGCAACCGCATCGTGCGGCGCATGATGGCCGAGGTGGGGCATCCGGTCATCGAGCTGGTGCGCCGCCAGTTCGGACCGCTCCACCTGGGAAGCCTCCCGGTGGGTCGGGCCCGCGAGTTGACTACAGTGGAGAGGGGCGCGCTGCTCACCCTCGCGCGCCAGGGCGCCGATCCCGCGCCCGAAGATTCTCCGGAGCTCCGATGACCGATCCCGCCGCCGTGTCCGCGCGCCCGCGCGTCGCCGTACGCACTCAGGGTCCGGTGCGCGTCGTCGGCGCCGGCCTGCTCGGTGCGAGCATCGGCCACGCCCTGCGGGCGCTGGGGGTCGAGGTCATCCTCGACGACACCTCGCGCGCGCAGCTGCAGCTCGCCGTCGACTACGGTGCGGGGCGCTCTGCCACCGCCGACGACCGCCCGTCGCTCGTCGTCGTGGCGGTGCCGCCGGATGTCACCGCGGATGTGATCGAGCGTGAGCTGGTCGCGCACCCGCAGGCGGTCGTGACGGATGTCGCGAGCGTCAAGCTCGAGCCGCTCGTCGAGCTGCGCCGCCGCGGGGTCGACCTCGCGCGCTACATCGGCTCCCACCCGCTCGCCGGGCGCGAGCGCGGGGGAGCGATCGCGGCCCGCGCCGACATCTTCATCGGACGCCCGTGGGTCGTCTGCCGCGACGCGGAGACCAGCGCCGCCGACCTCGCCGTCGTCGAAGGGCTCGCTCTCGACCTCGGGGCGACGCCCGTCGAGATGGGTCCGGAGGAGCACGACCGCTCGGTCGCGCTCGTCTCCCATGTGCCGCAGCTGGTCGCGAGCCTGCTCGCCGCGCGCTTCACCGATGCCAGTGCCGCATCGCTGTCCCTCGCCGGGCAGGGGGTGCGCGACACCACGCGGATCGCGGCATCCGCCCCCGAGCTGTGGGTGCAGATCCTCGGGGCGAACGCGGCGCCGGTCGTCGAGGTGCTCGACGCGCTCGCCGCCGACCTCGCCGACGTCGCCGAGGCGCTGCGCGCGCCCGAGGCGCCCGGGGCGCGGCGCGAGGTCGCCGAGACGATCCGCCGCGGCAACGAGGGCGTCGAGCGTCTGCCCGGCAAGCACGGTCAGAACCGCCGTTTCGAGAGCTTCGTCGTCATGGTCGACGACACCCCGGGTCAGCTGGGCCGCCTGTTCGGCGAGCTCGGCGAGCTCGGCGTCAACGTCGAGGACCTGCGCCTCGAGCATTCCCCCGGAGCCCAGTTCGGCCTCGCCGAGATCAGCGTCGTGCCGGGTGCCGTGCACCCCGCGGTCGACGGTCTCGAGGCCCGCGGCTGGAAGATTGCGAGCCTCCCCTCATGACCGAATCGCTCACCCGTCCCGGCCTCGTGCGGGTCGTGGCCGTCGACGGCCCGGCCGGCAGCGGCAAGTCGAGCGTGTCGCGCGCCGTCGCGTCGCGCCTCGGTTACGGCTACCTCGACACCGGCGCCGTCTACCGGGCGCTGGCCTGGCACGCCCTGGCCCACGCCGTCGACACGTCCGACGCATCGGCCGTCGTCGACGCCTCGGGCGATTTCGACCTGTGGATCTCACTCGATCCCGCCGAGGCCCGTGTGTCGGTCGCCGGCACCGATGTGACCGAGGCGATCCGCACGTCGCGGGTCACCGAGGCGGTCAGCGGCGTCGCCCGCGTGCCGGCCGTGCGCCGCGGGCTCACCGGCCTCTTCCGCGCGCTCGTCGCGGGCGCGGGACGCCCGGGAGTCGTCGTCGAGGGGCGCGACATCACCACGATCGTGTTCCCCGACGCCGAGGCGCGGGTGCTGCTGACGGCCGACCCGGCCGTGCGGGCCGCCCGGCGCACGGCGGAGACCGAGGGGGCGGATGTCGCGGTGGTCGCGGCATCCATCGAGCGACGGGATGCCGCCGACTCGGCCGTCGTCGAGTTCATGGACGCGGCGGACGGGGTGCGGGTCGTGGACTCGACCCACCTCGACTTCGAGGGCACCGTCGACGCGGTGCTCGCGGTGATCGCCGAGGAGACCGGCGCGGCACAGGAGGTGCACGATGTCGTCTGACGACGAGTACGAAGGCGGGCCGGACGGCCTCGCCGAGAAGCTGGCGGGCATCGACGATGCACTCGCCGACCAGCGCGCGGCGACGCTGCGCGCATCGCTCGAGGAGTACGACCTCGATGACGACGACACCGAGCTGCTCGGTGCCGTCTTCACCGACGAGCACGGCAACGAGTACCTGCCGGCGCTGCCGGTCGTGGCGATCGTGGGGCGCCCGAACGTCGGCAAGTCGGCGCTCGTGAACCGCATCCTGGGGCGCCGTGAGGCGGTCGTCGAGGATGTGCCGGGCGTGACCCGTGACCGCGTGACGTACAAGGCCGAGTGGATGGAGCGTCGCTTCTCCCTCGTCGACACCGGCGGGTGGGAGCCCGACGCGCGCGGCATCGACCGTTCCGTCGCGCAGCAGGCCGAGATCGCGATCGAGCTGGCCGACGTCGTGCTGTTCGTGGTCGACGCGATCGTCGGGGCGACCTCGACCGACGAGCAGGTCGTGAAGCTGCTGCGCCGCAGCGGCAAGCCGGTGCTGCTCGTCGCGAACAAGATCGATGACGCCCGGCAGGAGCCCGAGGCCGCGGCCCTGTGGAACCTCGGGCTCGGCGAGCCCCGCCCGGTGTCGGCCATCCACGGCCGTGGCGTCGCGGACCTCCTCGACGAGCTGGTGAAGGTGCTGCCGGATGTCTCGGCCGTCGCCTCGCACGAGATCGGCGGCCCGCGCCGCGTGGCGATCCTCGGGCGGCCGAACGTCGGCAAGTCGTCGCTGCTGAACAAGGCGGCCGGCGCCGAGCGCGTGGTCGTGAACGACCTCGCCGGCACCACTCGCGACCCGGTCGATGAGATCGTGGAGCTCGGCGGCAAGCTGTGGCGCTTCGTCGACACCGCCGGCATCCGCCGTCGCGTGCACCTGCAGCAGGGCGCCGACTTCTACGCGTCGCTGCGCACCGCGTCGGCGCTGGAGAAGGCGGAGGTCGCCGTCGTCGTGCTCGACGTCTCGGAGCCCATCAGCGAGCAGGACGTGCGCATCATCGACATGGTGCTCGAGTCGGGCCGCGCGCTCGTGCTCGCCTACAATAAGTGGGACGTGCTCACCACGATCGAGTACGAGAACATCGACCGTCGGCGCTATCTCGAGCGGGAGATCGAACAGGACCTCGCGCACGTCGCCTGGGCGCCGCGCGTGAACATCTCGGCGCGCACCGGGCGCCACCTCGACAAGCTCGTGCCCGCGCTCGAGACGGCGCTGGAGTCGTGGGATCAGCGCATCCCGACCGGGAAGTTCAACGCCTTCCTGTCGGAGCTCGTCGCCGAGCACCCGCACCCCGTACGCGGCGGCAAGCAGCCGCGGATCCTGTTCGGCACCCAGGCGTCGACGCGCCCGCCGACATTCGTGCTGTTCACGACCGGATTCCTCGACCCGGGCTACCGCCGGTTCATCCAGCGCCGCCTGCGCGAGCTGTACGGCTTCGAGGGCACGCCCGTCGTCGTGAACATGCGGGTGCGCGAGCGTCGCAAGAGGTAGCACCGGGGCCGCGGATGCCGCGGGTGTGCGAGGCTGAGGGGATGACCCTCGAACAGCCCGCCGCCGGTGAGCCGCGGCGGCCGCTCGGGCCGCGCGATCCGGGCGACGCCTGGGTCGTCGCGCCGACGGGGGAGCGGTACTGGGGCGCGTTCGGCGCCGCGGGGCTCCTCGCGCTCGACCCCGGACGCGGGGTGCTGCTGCAGCATCGCGTGTCGTGGAGCCACTTCGGCGGCACGTGGGCGCTGCCGGGCGGTGCGCGCCATCAGGGCGAGTCCGCCGTCGACGGCGCGATGCGCGAGGCGGCCGAGGAGGCCGGTGTCCCCGCGGGCGCGGTGCGCCCCCGGCTCGTGAGCGTGCTCGACCTCGACATCTGGACGTACACGACCGTCGTCGCCGACGTCACCAACCCTTTCGACCCGGTGATCAGCGACCCCGAGAGCGTCGAGCTGGCCTGGGTGCCGGTGGCGGATGTCACCGACCTCCCGCTGCACCCGGGGTTCGCCTCGTCGTGGGTGCGCCTGCGTGAGCTGCTGACCGTGCGTCCGGTGATCGTGGTCGACGCGGCGAATGTCGTCGGCAGTGTGCCCGACGGCTGGTGGCGCGACCGCGCCGGTGCCGCCGCCCGTCTGATCGACGGGCTCGGTGCGCTCGCGGCGCGCGGGATCGCGGGTGACGTGCTGCGGCTGCCCGAGTCGCGCTGGTACCCCGAGATCGTCGTGGTGCTGGAGGGGCAGGCGGGGGCTGCGGCATCCGTCGACGTTCCGGACGGGGTGCGCATCGTCGTCGCTCCGGCTGCGGACGATGACGAGATCGTCGCCCAGGCCGCCGCGCATGCTGAGGGCGGTCACGCGGTGACGGTCGTCACGAGCGACCGGGAACTGTCGGCGCGCAGCGTGTCGGCCGGTGCGAGCGTGCACGGCGCCGGCTGGCTGCGCGACCTGCTCGACGCGCGCTGAGTCAGTCGCGCCCGCGCAGCTTGTCGATGTCGCGGCGCTCGCGCTTCGTGGGGCGTCCGGCGCCGCGGTCTCGGAAGCCGAACGTTCCTGCGAACTCGCGGGACGGCGGCGGCGGGGTGCGATCGTCGTAGGCGGTGGCGGCCTCGGGTGCACCCACGCGCTTCGAGATCGTGCGACGCACGATGAGCACACGGTCGAAGCCGGCGACCCGCACGCGCACCTCATCGCCCGCGCGCACGACGACCGACGCCTTCGCATGATCGCCGCGCACCCGTACATGCCCGGCACGGCATGCCGTCGTCGCGGCCGAGCGGGTCTTGTAGACCCGCACCGCCCACAGCCAGGAGTCGATGCGCACCGATGGGGCCGCGGCATCCGTCATCGTTCGGCCCTCGTCGTGGACGAGAAGATCACGCCGGCGGCGATGAGCCCCTGCCCGAGGCAGTAGGTGACCATGACGAGCGGGCTCGTGACGGGCGGCATCGCGTCGGGCAGGAAGAGGCGCAGCGCGAGGATCGTGTCGCTCGAGAGGAAGAACGCGGCGCCGACAGCGACGAGCGGATGCGCGCGGGTCGCGCTGACGGCGGTGCCGCCGAGCACGACGCCGTAGATCGCGACGGCGGCGGTGAGGGCGCCGAGATGGGGGAGGAGGATCGCGAGCAGCACGACGTACCAGACGGCGTAGACCGCGGCCCAGGCGGGCACGCGGCGCACCGCGAGGTGCCGCCAGAACAGCCAGATGTAGAGCAGGTGGGCGAGTCCGAAGCAGGCGAGCATGACGGGCAGCTCGGGCGCGAACGGGAAGAACGTGGCCGCGCCGTCGCCGAGCAGTGAGAGGGCGAGCGCGGTGAACAGCAGAGAGAATCGGATGCCGCGTGCCCCGCTGCGTGCAGCCCACAGCACCGCGAGCGCGAGGAGCGGCATGAGCAGGAGCTTCGTCGGCGTCGCGAGCGCGTCGGCGTCGATCGCGAGCGCGCTGATGTGCACGAGCGAGACGACGCCGTAGAGCGCGAAACCCCACCACCACGACCGCGTGAGGATCACGGTGGGCTGAGCGGCGTCGGTCATGCTCTCACGGTAGCGGCCGGCGGGGTCCGGTGGTCGTGCTGGCGCGGGGGCTGACGTCGTCGCGGACCGGTCAGGCGAGGTCGCGGGCGACGACGACCACCGAGGGAGTGGCGCGGCCGGTCTCGGTGAATCCGGCCGCGAGGAACGTCGACAGCACGCCCTTGAAGAGCTCGTTCGCGCGCTTTTCGACCACGGTCGTGTCGGTAGGGTAGCCCTCGAGCAGGCGGGCTCCGTGGTCGCGGGCGTGCGCGATCGCCGCGTCGAGAAGCCGCGCGTTCAGGCCGAGCCCGCGGTGCTCGCGGCGCACCACGAAACAGCTCACCGCCCACACGGTCGGGTCATCCCACGCCGGATCGGCCACCGGCTGCAGGTTCTTCGTGCGGCCGATGCGCACTTGACGTGTGCGCGGGCCGACCCGCACCCACCCGGCCGCCTCGCCGTCGACATAGGCGATGAGAGCGGGCGCGGGGGACGCGGCATCCGGTTCTGGTAGCTCGTCGCGCAGGCGCTCGCGACGCTCGTCGGGCGAGGTGCGCTGCCAATCGGTGTTCGGCATCGTCCACCAGCCGCACTGACACGAGCGCCCGTCGCCGCCGCCCGAGAGCGCGTGCTGGGCGTCATCGAACCGCGACGCGTCGGCGGGGAGGATCTCGATCGACGGCATGCTGCGACGCTATCGGGTGCCGGAGACATCCGCCCGAGCGGTTCGCGGCACGGCATCGGTGCGGCTAAGATAGGGGAGTTGCCCGCTCGCGGGCAGCGGACCGGGATGTGGCGCAGCTTGGTAGCGCACTTGACTGGGGGTCAAGGGGTCGCAGGTTCAAATCCTGTCATCCCGACGGTCTGAAGCCCTGATGAGAAGCCATTTTCATCAGGGCTTTGTCATGTCTTCCGACGGGTTTTTGTTGGTCCCTTCGTGGTCCCCCTGCGCGGCAGGTAGGAGCGACCGATCGGACTCTGAATCGGCCTGAGTTTCGTTCCTATCGTGACGTGTACTGAGTTTCGTTCCGCTCGGTTATGAGAATCTGGCCCCGTCAGAGAGGGCCTTACGTCCATGGCTCGTCAGTACTCACCCCAGTTCCGTGAGCGCGTGCTCGCGCTGGGTGAGTCTCTTAGCGTGGTGTCACTTCCCGCGGGG
>NZ_LMPK01000033.1:356146-364138 GCF_001423825.1 Microbacterium sp. Leaf351 | reverse complement strand
ATGACCGTTCCCGACCCTCTCCACCGCATCCGCCGCCAACACCCGCGCCGCATCCACCGCACGAGAATCGATTTCGTCCCACTGCAAATCCGACACCGGACCGCCTTTCCGCATGTGTGAGGGTGCATCGCTCGGTGCTGATCTCGGGTCGTCCGCGGAGCGGAACAAGGGAGATCGCGCCTGGGCGGACGCATGTGATTTCAGCATAGTCACGCGCACATGCCGGGGCTCGACTGTGACGGGCCGCGCCGGGGAGGCAACGGCGTCCGGGCGGACGGACAGGAGGCATGACGTAGAATCGACGAGGAATTTCCGGTGATAGCGGGGACGATGGACATCAGCACGACCACGGGGCGCGACGCGCGTCTCGACAGCCCGTCGCTGCGTCGCACCATCCGGGCATATGTCGCGCTCACCAAGCCGCGCGTGCTCGAGCTGCTGCTGGTCACCACGGTCCCTGTCATGATCCTCGCGCAGGGCGGCATCCCCGATCTCTGGCTCGTGCTCGCGACGGTCATCGGCGGATCGCTGAGCGCGGGGTCGGCGGCGGCCTTCAACATGTACCTCGACCGCGACATCGACGCGCACATGCAGCGCACCGAGAACCGGCCGCTGGTGACCGGAGAGGTCTCCGAGCGCGGCGCCCTCATCTTCGCCTGGACGCTGGCCGCGGTCTCGACGCTCTGGCTCGCGCTCACGACGAACCTGCTCGCGGCGGGGCTCTCCGCGGGAGCGATCTTCTTCTACGTGGTGATCTACACGATCCTGCTCAAGCGCCGTACCGAGCAGAACATCGTGTGGGGCGGCATCGCCGGCTGCTTCCCTGTGCTGATCGGCTGGTCGTCCGTGACCGGCTCGCTCTCGTGGGCGCCGTTGATCCTGTTCGTGCTCGTCTTCCTCTGGACGCCGCCGCACTACTGGCCGCTGTCCATGAAGTACAAGGACCAGTACGACGACGTGGATGTGCCGATGCTCGGTGTCACCCGTTCGGGTTCCCAGGTGGGGCTCCAGGTGATCCTCTACGCGTGGGCGACGGTGGCGACATCCCTGTTGCTCATCCCCGTGGCGAACATGGGACTCGTCTACACGACATCGGCGCTCGTGTTCGGCGGCTGGTTCATCTACGAGTCGCACCGCCTCTACGGCCGCGCGGTGCGCGGCACCGAGCCGCGCCCGATGCGCGTCTTCCACGCGTCGATCACCTACCTGACGCTGCTGTTCGTCGCGATCGCGATCGACCCGCTGCTGCCGTTCTGACCGGCGGTCGTCCCTCTCTGCGGAGAGCGGGCTCTTTCGCAGGCGTATATTTAGTTCATATCAAGTAACTAAATTGCGCATCGCCCGAGCGAGGAGCCCCGTGACCGACCCCCGGAACCGTCCCGTCAAGACCAGCCTGTTCGACAGAGAGCACCCGCACTACAAGTGGCTCGCGCTGAGCAACACCACGCTCGGCATGCTGATGGCCACGATCAACGCCTCGATCGTCATCATCTCGCTGCCGGCGATCTTCGAGGGGATCGGTCTCAACCCGCTCGAGGCCGGCAACGTCAGCTACCTGCTCTGGATGCTGATGGGCTACATGCTCGTCAGCGCCGTGCTCGTGGTGACCTTCGGTCGCCTCGGCGACATGTACGGCCGCGTGCGCATCTACAACCTCGGCTTCGTCGTGTTCTCCGTGGCATCCATCGCCCTCTCGCTCGACCCGTTCTCGGGCGGCCCGGGAGCCACCTGGCTGATCCTCTGGCGGCTCGTGCAGGGCGTCGGCGGGGCGATGCTCTTCGCCAACTCCACCGCGATCCTCACCGACGCCTTCCCGGCGCACCGTCGAGGCATGGCGCTCGGTGTGAATCAGGTCGCGGCGATCGCCGGCAGCTTCATCGGTCTCATCATCGGCGGCCTCCTGGCCGTCATCGACTGGCGGGCCGTGTTCCTCGTGAGCGTGCCGATCGGCATCATCGGCACGATCTGGTCGTACGTGTCGCTCAAGGAGGTCGGCGCGCGCAACCCCGGCAAGCTCGACTGGCCCGGCAACATCACCTTCGCCCTCGGTCTCTCGGCGCTCCTCACCGCGATCACCTACGGCATCCAGCCCTACGGCGACAGCACGACAGGATGGACGAACCCCTGGGTGCTCGGAGGCATCGTCGGCGGCATCCTGCTGCTCGTGGCGTTCGTTTTCATCGAACTGCGCTCGTCGGCTCCGATGTTCGACATGCGCCTGTTCCGCATCCGTGCCTTCGCCATGGCGAACCTCGCGGGCCTCCTCGCCGCGATCGGACGCGGCGGCCTGCAGTTCATGCTGATCATCTGGCTGCAGGGCATCTGGCTGCCCCTGCACGGCTACGCCTACGCGGACACCCCGCTGTGGGCGGGCATCTACATGCTCCCGATCACGATCGGCTTCCTCATCGCGGGACCGATCTCGGGCACGCTCTCCGACCGCTTCGGCGCGCGCCTGTTCGCGACCGTGGGCCTCCTGATCGTCTCCGTGACCTTCGTGCTGCTGCTGCTCATCCCGGTGAACTTCGAGTACTGGCAGTTCGCGATCATCACCGGACTGTCCGGTCTCGGATCCGGCATGTTCGGCGCGCCCAACCGCAGCGCGATCATGAACAGCGTGCCGGCGAGCGAGCGTGGAGCCGCATCGGGCATGGCCGGCACCGTGCTCAACGCCGGAACCTCGCTGTCGATCGGGCTCTTCTTCTCGCTGCTGATCGCGGGCCTCGCGACGAGCCTCCCGGACGCGATGAAGTCGGGTCTGACCGCCCACGGCGTGCCGGCCGACGCCGCCGCGCAGATCGCGCAGCTGCCGCCCGTCGGCAGCGTCTTCGCGGCGTTCCTCGGCTACAACCCGATCCAGACGCTGCTCGGCCCGACCGGTGTGCTCGACCACCTGCCGGCATCGGATGTCGCGGCTCTCACCGGCAACCAGTTCTTCCCGCAGCTCATCTCGGAGCCCTTCCATGATGGACTGGTCATCGTGTTCCTCGCCGCCGCCATCATGTCGTTGATCGGAGCGATCGCCTCCCTCGTGCGCGGTCGCCACTATGTACACGCCGCCACTGCGCCCGTGCCGGTCGTGAGCAGCGCGTCGTGACCGGCGGCGGCGTTCATCCCGGCGACGCCGAGCGTCTGTCCGTGGTCGTGGGGCGGATCAACCGGCGCATCCGAGCGAACGCCGACGGGCTTTCCTACGGGCTGACGTCGACGCTGTCGAGCATCGTGAGGCTGGGGGAGACGCGCGCATCCGACCTCGCGCGCATCGAGGTGGTGACCGCGCCGAGCATGACGAGGATCCTCGCCGACTTGGAGCAGCGCGGACTGATCGCCCGTCATGACGATCCTGACGATCGCCGCGCGACGGTCGTGATCCCGACCGATCTCGGCGTCGCGACCTTGCTGCGCGCACGCGCAGAGAGGGCCTCCCGTGTGGGGGAGGCCCTCTCCAAGCTCGGCGAGCGCGACCGCGAACGACTGGTCGATGCTCTCGACGCCCTCGAGCGCCTCGCGATCCGTGTCGACGAGGCGGCTGCGGGGCTCTAGCTCACTTGCTGTCGGTCGTCTCCGGCGCGGCGGGCGCGACGGGCAGCTCGTCGGCGACGGGCTCGGTGGGCTCGGCCAGGGCCGGCTCGGCGCTGATCGGGTCGGTCACGCCTTCCGGCCAGACCGGCGCGGCCACGGGGACGATGGGGGCGGCGAACACGCGGGCGGCTGCGGCGAGCGCAAGCACCGCGACGAGGCCCACGAGGCCGGCGACGATGAACGCCGCGCCGAGGAGGACCCACGACTGGCCCGCGTACACCTCGATCCCGGTCGCGGTCTGGTTGCCGAGCGTCGTGGTCATGACGGTGATCTTGTCGATCACGAGCCAGACGCCGAAGCCGATGCTGAGGATGGAACCGAGCGTCAGCACCCAGTAGGCGATGCTGCGGGTGAGGCGCGGGCGGGGGGTCATCGGTGGGATCTCCTTCCGGTCGGCCGGGGTGGCCGAGCCGCCTTCCCAGCCTTGTCGCCTGGCGCGGAGACCGCAAACTCTGCGGCTATGGATTCCCTAAGAAGCGGCGACCACCGTGCGCTTCAGGTTGAGCACGACGGCCGTCATCGCCGCCACGAGGGTCACCGCGAGCACCATGTGCACGTTCACGAGCGCGATGGGGAGCCCGGTGTTCGCCTGGATGAGACCGACCGCGATCTGCACGAGCTCGACGGCCAGCAGCAGCGACGTCCACAAGCGCAGGCGAAGAGCGGGCTCGGTGCGGAAGGAGCTCGCGACCAGCGCCACGGTCAACGCGAATGTGACGTAGGCCGGTATCGCGTGGATGTGCTGCAGCACCTCGGAGTCGAGGCCGTTGCGGATCGCATGCTCATCGCCGGCATGCGGGCCCGATCCGGTGACGAGGATGCCGACGATCACCGTCAACAGCACGAAACCGCTCGTCACGTGTGCGACCGCCGCGTACCAGGTCGGCACCGCGCGCACGCGGGGCCCCGGCACGGCGTAGACGCGCACGACGAGCGCCGCCGACAGGGCGACGAGCGGCACCGACGCGAAGAAGTGGAGGCCCACGACGTAGGGGTTCAACTGGGAGAGCACGGTGATGCCGCCGAGCACCGCCTGCAGCGGGATGTACATGCCGACGAGCAGCGACAGCCAGAAGAGGTCGCGGCGCTGCTTCCGGTAGCGCAGGGTCAGCACGAACGTCACGATCGCGATGATCGCCAGCACGAAGGTGAGGCTGCGGTTGCCGAACTCGATCAGGCCGTGGATCCCCATCTCGGGGGTCGCCACGAGCGAGTCCGCCGTGCACTTGGGCCAGGTGGGGCATCCGAGACCCGAACCGGTCAGCCGCACGAGGCCGCCCGTGCCCACGATCGCGATCTGCACGACCAGCGTCGCCCAGGCGGCGACGATCATGCTGCGGCCGGGTCGCTCGGGCAGATAGGACAGCAGTGAGCGACGGCGCGCGACGGCGGGGTCTGCGGACATGGGCGGATGCCTCCACGGAGGCCGTCAGCGGCGCGACGGCGCGGTGCGCGCCACCCTCGGGGTGGGCGGAACCTGTAGGATCGGATGTGGGATGCGACGCATGCGCGTTCCGCATCACAGACAGTGTAGGCGCGCAGATTGTGCCTGCTGACCGGGCCCGGAAGCGGCATCCTCCCGTCACTCCGAACGGGGCGAAGGAATGCCGGAGCGCATGACAGCGCTGAGCCCCAGGAGGAGAGTGACGACATGTCGGATGTGCTGATCGACCGCCCCGAACTCGAGGGCATCGGTGTCTACGAGTTCGGCTGGCACGACGCGGATGCCGCGGGTGCGAGCGCGAAACGAGGTCTCAGCGAGGCCGTCGTGCGCGACATCTCCGCCCTGAAGGCCGAGCCGGAGTGGATGCTGAAGACGCGTCTGAAGGGCCTGTCGCTCTTCGACCGCAAGCCCATGCCGACGTGGGGCGCCGACCTCAGTGCGATCGACTTCGACAACATCAAGTACTTCGTGCGCTCGACCGAGAAGCAGGCGCAGTCGTGGGAGGACCTCCCCGAGGACATCCGCAACACGTACGAGCGCCTCGGCATCCCGGAGGCGGAGCGCTCGCGGCTCGTCGCCGGCGTCGCCGCGCAGTACGAGTCGGAGGTCGTCTACCACCAGATCCAGGAGGATCTGGAGCGTCAGGGCGTCATCTTCATGGACACCGACACCGCGCTGAAGGAGCACCCGGAGTTCTTCGAGGAGTACTTCGGCACCGTGATCCCCGCGGGCGACAACAAGTTCGCGGCGCTGAACACCGCGGTGTGGTCGGGTGGCTCGTTCGTGTACGTGCCGAAGGGCGTGCACGTGGAGATCCCCCTGCAGGCCTACTTCCGCATCAACACCGAGAACATGGGTCAGTTCGAGCGCACCCTGATCATCGCCGACGAAGACTCGTACGTGCACTACATCGAGGGCTGCACGGCGCCGATCTACCAGAGCGACTCGCTGCACTCGGCCGTGGTCGAGATCATCGTCAAGAAGAACGCCCGGGTGCGCTACACGACGATCCAGAACTGGTCGACGAACGTGTACAACCTCGTCACCAAGCGTGCGATCGCCCACGAGGGCGCGACGATGGAATGGGTCGACGGCAACATCGGCTCCAAGGTGACGATGAAGTACCCGTCGATCTACCTCATGGGCGAGCACGCCAAGGGTGAGACCCTCTCGGTCGCCTTCGCCGGTCCCGGTCAGCACCAGGACGCCGGCGCGAAGATGATCCACATGGCGCCGTACACGCAGTCCTCGATCGTCTCGAAGTCGATCGCCCGGGGCGGCGGTCGCGCGGGCTACCGCGGCGAGGTGCGAGTCGACCCGAACGCGCACCACAGCGCCAACACCGTGCGCTGCGACGCGCTGCTGGTCGACACCATCTCCCGCTCCGACACGTATCCGGCGATCGACATCCGGGTCGACGACGTGCAGCTCGGGCACGAGGCCACGGTGTCGAAGGTCAGCGAGGAGCAGCTCTTCTACCTCATGAGCCGCGGCCTTCCCGAGGACGAGGCGATGGCGATGATCGTGCGCGGCTTCATCGAGCCGATCGCACGGGAGCTGCCGATGGAGTACGCACTCGAACTCAACAAGCTCATCGAGATGGGCATGGAAGGATCCGTCGGCTGATGACGACAGCGACCGAGGCCCCCTCGCACGACGAGAAGGGCCACATCGACCCTGCCGCCGCCGTGGTGACCGCCGCGACCGTGCCGGTGCAGACACGTTCGGAGCGATTCCGTTCGTTCGATCCCGAGGCTTTCGAGCGTCCGACCGGCCGCGAGGTGAACTGGAAGCACACCCCCGTCGCGCGTCTGGCCCGTCTGTTCGACGCGGCAGACCCGCAGACCGACGGGGTCACGGTGACCGTGACGCCGACCACGGATGCCGCGGCATCCGCTCGGGGCGCCGTGTTCCGGCCCGAGGACCTGCCGTCCGCGATCGCGTGGGCGCAGAGCCCCGAGGCCGTCTCGGTCGTCGTCGACGGGGAGCACGAGGTGCCCATCCGCGTCGACGTCGCCGGCACCGGCGGGCGGGCGACCGCGCACGTCGTGATCGAGGCGCGTCCGCACTCGCGTGCGACCGTGCTCCTCGACCACACGGGTACGGCGGAGTTCGCCGAGAACGTCGAGATCGTCGTGCGCGACGGCGCGGACCTCACCGTCGTCGCGCTCCACCGGTGGGCGGATGACGCGGTGCACGCGGCATCCCATCAGGCCCGGGTCGACCGCGACGCGCACCTGCGTCACATCGTCGTCAGCTTCGGCGGCGGCGTCGTGCGGGTGAACCCGAGCGTCGAGCTCGCCGGCGCCGGCGCGGTCGGAGAGCTCTACGGTCTCGCGTTCGCCGACGCCGGCCAGCACCTCGAGAGCCAGGTCTACCTGCACCACAAGGGCGGGCACACCTCGGGCGACGTGCTGTACAAGGCCGCCCTGCAGGGCGAGACGGCGCGCACCGTGTGGGTGGGCGACGTGCTCATCGGGCCGGATGCGGTCGGCACCGACTCGTACGAGGCGAACCGCAACCTGGTGCTCACCTCCGGTGCGCGCGCCGACTCCATCCCGAACCTCGAGATCGAGACGGGCGACATCGTCGGCGCCGGTCACGCGAGCGCGACCGGCCGCTTCGACGAGGAGCAGCTGTTCTACCTGCAGGCCCGCGGCATCCCCGAGGCCGAGGCCCGACGCCTCGTCGTGATCGGCTTCCTCGCGGAGATCGTGCAGAAGATCGGCGTGCCCGACCTCGAGGAGCAGCTGACCGCCGCCATCGAGGCGGAGCTCGCGGGGGAGGACGCCCGATGACCGCGACCCGCGTGGCCGCGCTCAGTGCGCTCGAGCCCGACAGCGCGATCCGCGTCGAGATCGGCGGCGTCGCGATCGCCGTCGTGCTCGACTCGAACGGCGTCGTGCACGCGATCGGCGACACCTGCACGCACGGCGACATCTCACTCGCCGACGGCTTCGTCGAGG
>NZ_LMPK01000033.1:355046-356130 GCF_001423825.1 Microbacterium sp. Leaf351 | reverse complement strand
CCTCCCCGCCTACGAGCCGGTGCCCGTCTACGAGGTCGTCATCGACGGTGACGACGTGCTCATCGACCCGGCCGTCACCAAAGACCTGAGCTGAAGAAGGAACATCCCCCATGTCTGTCCTGGAGATCCGCGACCTGCACGTGACGGTCGAGACCGACGAAGGCACCACGCCGATCCTGAACGGCGTGAGCCTCACGATCCGCAGCGGTGAGACGCACGCCATCATGGGCCCCAACGGCTCCGGCAAGTCGACGCTCGCGTACACGATCGCCGGCCACCCGAAGTACACCGTCACCGGCGGTTCGATCACGCTCGACGGCGCCGACGTGCTGGCGATGAGCGTCGACGAGCGCGCCCGCGCGGGGCTGTTCCTCGCGATGCAGTACCCGGTGGAGATCCCCGGTGTCACCGTCACGAACTTCCTGCGCACCGCGAAGACCGCCGTCGACGGCGAGGCGCCCTCGATCCGCACCTGGACCAAGGACGTCAAGGCCGCGATGTCGAACCTGCGCATGGACGCGAAGTTCGCGCAGCGCAACGTCAACGAGGGCTTCTCGGGCGGCGAGAAGAAGCGCCACGAGATCCTGCAGCTCGAGCTGCTCAAGCCCGCGATCGCGGTGCTCGACGAGACCGACTCCGGACTCGACGTCGACGCGCTGAAGATCGTCTCGGAGGGTGTGAATCGCGCGAAGGAGGCCACCGGCCTCGGCGTGCTCCTGATCACGCACTACACGCGCATCCTGCGCTACATCCAGCCGGACTTCGTGCACGTGCTCGTCAAGGGCCGCGTCGCGGAGGAGGGCGGTCCCGAGCTCGCCGAGCGTCTCGAGAACGAGGGCTACGACCGCTTCCTCGAGCCCGCCGCCGGCGCGGAGGCCTAGGCTGTGTCCATGACCGCGACGCTGACCCCCGAGAAGTACGACGAGGTCACCGAGGCGCTCAAGGACGTCATGGACCCCGAACTCGGGATCAACGTCGTCGACCTCGGCCTCATCTACGATCTGGCCTGGGACGACGAGAACGACGCGCTCGTGATCCACATGACCCTCACCTCGGCGGGCTGCCCGCTCACCGACGTGCTCGA
>NZ_LMPK01000033.1:353745-355029 GCF_001423825.1 Microbacterium sp. Leaf351 | reverse complement strand
CCGCCGTGGGGCCCGGAACGCATCACCGACGACGGCCGCGACATGATGCGGGCGCTCGGTTTCGCGATCTGACGGCGCGATGCGGCATCCATAGCGGTGCTGGCTAGGCTCGAGCGGTGACCCTTCTGCCCCTCGAGGCTCTGCCCATCGACGTGCTCCGACAGCGGTCGAGCACCAAGTGGCGGCGCTACCCCGACGACGTCCTGCCGCTGTTCGTCGCCGAGACCGATTTCCCCCTCGCCCCGGCGATCACCGCACGCCTCGCGCGTGCCGTGGAGATCGGCGACACCGGTTACACGCCTCCCGAGCCGGGTATCGCGGAGGCGTTCCGCGGGTTCGCGGCGCGGCACTGGGACTGGGATGTCCCGCGCAACCGCATCTTCTGGACCGGCGACGTCATGATGGGGGTCGTCGAGGTACTGCGCCGGGTCGTGGCGCCGGGCGAGCGGGTCGTGGTGATGCCGCCCGTGTACCCGCCGTTCTTCGACACCGTCGAGGAGGCCGGCGCGGTCGTCGAGCGGGTGCCGCTCGCTCGGACGAGCGACGGCTGGGAGATCGATCTCGAGGGCGTCGGTGCGGCGCTGGCCGCCGGCGCGCGTGCGGTGCTGCTGTGCAACCCGCACAACCCGACGGGCACGGTGCACACGCGTGAGTCGCTCGCCGCCCTCGCAGAGCTGGCCGAACGCTTCGATGTCGCGGTAGTGAGCGACGAGATCCACGGACCGCTCGTGTACGACGAGCATCCGTTCGTGCCGTTCCTGACCGCATCGGCTGCCGCGGCCCGCACCGGGTTCGCGATCACGAGTGCGAGCAAGGCCTACAACCTCGCCGGACTCAAGGCGGCGCAGATCATCGTCGGCACCGACGAGCACGCCGCCCTCGTCCGCTCCTTCCCGTGGGAGGTGGAATGGCGCACCGGCCTGTTCGGGGCGCTGGCGAACGTCGCCGCGTTCTCGCCCGAGAGCGATGAGTGGTTGGCGCGGCTGCGTCTGACCCTCGATCTCAACCGCGTCCTCGTCGCCGATGTTCTCGCGTCCCACCTCCCGGATGCGGTCTACCGGGTGCCGCAGGCGGGCTACCTCGCCTGGATCGACGTGTCGGCCTACGGGTGGGGCGACAACCCCGCGGTGCGCATCCGGCGGGAGGCGCGGGTCGCGCTGCATCACGGACCACTGTTCGGCGACGAAGGCATCGGCCACGTGCGCCTGAACTTCGGGTGCGCGCCCGAGGTGATCGAGGAGGCGATCGCGCGCGTCGGCGCGCTCGTGACGCGCTGACGAGTTT
>NZ_LMPK01000033.1:338073-353719 GCF_001423825.1 Microbacterium sp. Leaf351 | reverse complement strand
CCTACCGGGCGCGGGTGGTGGGCGTCGAACGACTCGGCCCCTCGTTCCGTCGCGTGCACTTCCACGGCGACGGGTTCGAGGACTTCGGCACCGCCGGACTCGACCAGCGCCTCAAGCTCCTGCTGCCGACCCCCGAGGCCCCAAGGACCGGCATCGCCGATGAGCCCCACGACGGGCTCTGGTACGCGCGCTGGCGGGCGATGCCCACCGCCGAGCGTCCGATCCTGCGCACGTACACGGTGCGGCGCATCCGCGAGGGTGTGCTGACCATCGACTTCGTCGTGCACCACGACGCCGGGCCCGCGGGCGCCTGGGCCGAGGCGGCCGATCTCGGCGACGAGATCGTCATCGTCGGCCCCGACGAACTCAGCTCCGACTCGCGCAGCGGCATCGACTGGCACCCCCGCGGCGCCCGCACCGTGCTGCTGGCCGGCGACGAGACGGCGGCGCCCGCGATCTGCTCGATCCTCGAATCGCTCCACGGCACGGATGTCGCGGCTACCGCGTTCATCGAGGTGCCGCACGCGGCCGACGCGCAGCACGTCGAACTCGCACCGCGTTCGACGCTCACCTGGCTCGCCCGCGACGAGGCCGAGCACGGCGAGACGCTCATCGACGCGGTGCGCGTCTGGTGCGCGGCATCCCGCCATCATCTCGACTCCGTTGCGGCCGCCGAGCGTCAGGAGCTGGCGGACATCGATGTCGACCGGGAACTGCTCTGGGATGCCCCGACAGGTGGCGTCGGCGACTTCTACGCATGGATGGCGGGGGAGTCCTCGGTCGTGAAGACCCTGCGTCGACTGCTCGTGCAGGATCACGGCGTCGACCGCTCCCGGGTCGCATTCATGGGCTACTGGCGAGCGGGGCAGTCGGAGCGCACGGAGTGACCCCCGGTCACAGAGGGCGCCGCACCGCGGTGCTCTGGACTGCGGCGTGCCTGACGCTCGTCGCCGTCGTCGTCGCGAGCCTCGCGATCGGCTCCCGTCCGATCGCGCCGGACGTCGTGTGGCAGGCCCTCACGGTGTTCGATCCGAGCAACCCCGACCACAGCGTCGTGGTGACCCAGCGGGTGCCGCGCACCGTCATCGGTCTCGCGGCGGGAGCGGCGCTGGGGCTCGCCGGCACGATGATGCAGGGCCTGACCCGCAACCCGCTCGCCGATCCCGGACTGCTCGGTGTGAACGCCGGGGCATCCGTCGCGGTCTTGCTGGCGATCACCGTGCTCGGCGCCGCCACACCCGAGGCGTTCGTGTGGTTCGCGTTCGCGGGCGCCGCCGCCGCAGCCCTCCTCGTGGGAGCGGTCGCGGGCATCGCCGGGGCACAGCCCGCGCGGCTCGCGCTCACCGGCGCGGCCGTCACGGCGGCCCTCACCGCGATCGTGCTCGCCGTTCTCACCTCCAGCGCCACGACTCTCGCCGTCTACCGGTACTGGACCGTCGGAGGTCTCACCGCGCGCGGTCTCGACGCGGTCGCCCTCGTCGCCGTGCCGCTCGTCATCGGCGCCGTGATCGCGCTCGGCGTCGCCCGCGGACTCGATCTGCTCGCCCTCGGCGACGACGTCGCGGCCGGCCTCGGCCACTCCGCCACCCGCACCCGGATTCTCGGCGTCGTCGCGAGCGTGCTCCTGTGCGGCGGCGCGACCGCCATCGCGGGCCCGATCGTGTTCCTCGGACTCGCGGTGCCCCACCTCCTGCGCCCGCTCCGCGGCGGCTCGTACAGCCGCCTCATGCCCTTCGCGATCCCCGTCGGTGCCGCCCTCCTCGTGAGCGCCGACGTCGTCGGGCGTCTGATCGCCCCGCCCGGCGAGGTGCAGGCGGGAGTGGTCGTCGCCTTCCTCGGTGCTCCGCTGCTGATGCTGCTCGTGCTGCGCCGCCGGCTGGTGACCGTATGACCGCGCTCACCGCCTCGCTGGCGGCCGTCGACCGGGTGCGTCGCGGCCTGCGCCGACGCGCGCTCCTGGTCGCCGCCGCGATGACCATCGTGCTGCTCGTCGCGGCGACCCTCGCGCTCGGCCTCGGCGACTACCCGATGGACCCCGGGCAGGTGCTGCGCACCCTCGTCGGAGGCGGGACCCGCATCGAGACCTACATCGTGTGGGAGACCCGGATGCCGCGCTTCGCGATGGCTGTCGTGGCCGGGGGCGCTCTCGCCCTCGCCGGGGCGCTCCTCCAGGCGCTGCTGCGCAACCCGCTCGCGAGCCCCGACCTGCTCGGGATCAGCGGTGGCGCGAGCGCCGCCGCCGTGGTCGGACTCCTCGTGTTCGGCATCGCCGGGCCGCTGCTTGCCGTGGTCGCGTTCGGCGGGGGAGCCGCGGTGGCGGTGCTGCTGCTCGTGGCCGCCGCGCGGCGCGGACAGAGCGGCTTCCGCATCATCCTCGCGGGCATCGGCGTCTCGTTCCTGTGCGCCTGCGTGATCGATTACCTGCTGACCCGGTCGAAGATCGAGCAGGCGCAGGCGGCGTACGTGTGGCTCGCGGGAAGCCTGAATGCGACGCCCTGGTGGCAGGTCGCCACCGTCGCCGCCGTTGTCGTCGTCACGCTTCCGGCGGTGCTGCTCGCGGCACGCGACCTGCCCGTGCTCGCCCTCGGACCCGACGCGGCGTCGGGGCTCGGCGTGCGGCTCGGGTTCGTGCGCCTCGCGTTCATCGCGGCGGCCGTGCTTCTCACCGCCACGGTGTGCGCCTTCTGCGGGCCGATCTCGTTCGTCGCGCTGTGCGCGCCCGCGATCGCGCGCTCGCTGCGCCGCGGCGCCGCTCCCTCGCTCGGCACGAGCGCGCTCGTGGGCTCCGTGCTTCTCGTCGGTGCCGACCTCGTCGCGCAGCACGCGTGGCCGGGGCGCAGCATCCCTGTCGGCGCGGTCACCGGCGCGCTCGGCGCCGTCTTCCTGCTGTGGCTCCTCGCGACCTCGAAGGGACGCTTCGCATGACCACCGCCTCCGCCCACTTCCGCGTCGACGGGCTCGCCGCCGGCTACCCCGGGCGCCGGGTCATCGACGGGCTCGACCTCGACATCGCCCCCGGACGGCTCACCGTCATCATCGGGGCGAACGCGAGCGGCAAGTCCACCCTCCTGTCGACCCTCGCGCGACTGCGCGCGCCGCTCGCCGGCCGGGTGACGCTCGACGGCGACGACATCGCGGGGATGCCCCGCCGGAGCCTCGCTCAGTCCGTCGGCCTGCTGCCGCAGCATCCGATCGCCCCCGACGGCGTCACCGTCGCCGAACTCGTCTCGCGAGGCCGCCACCCCCACCGCGGCGCCCTCGGGCGCTGGCGCAGCGACGACGCGCGCGTGGTCGCCGACGCCATGGTGCAGACCGGGGTCGCCGACCTCGCCGACCGTCCCGTCGACGACCTGTCGGGCGGTCAGCGTCAGCGCGTCTGGATAGCGATGGCGCTCGCCCAGCAGCCGCGTGCGCTGCTGCTCGACGAGCCGACGAGCTTCCTCGACCTCGCCCACCAGATCGACGTGCTCGAGCTGCTGCGCCGCATCAACCGCACGGAGGGCACGACCGTCGTCGCCGTCCTGCACGAACTCGCCCTCGCGGCCCGCTACGCCGACGACCTCGTCGTCATGGCGGACGGCGCCGTCATCGCCCACGGTGCGCCGGGCGACGTGCTCACTCCCGCGACCGTCGCGGCCGCGTTCGGTCTCGACGCCGTCGTGATCCCCGATCCCGTGACGGGGAGCCCCCTCGTCATCCCCCGAACGCACGCCGACTCTGCACCCGCCGTGCCATCCCTCCCCTGAAAGGCAGCACATGACCCGTTCCCGTTCCCGACTCGCCGCCCTCGCGGCGGTCGTCGCAGCGACCCTCGCCCTTGCCGGCTGCGCCGGATCCGGCGCCGCATCCTCGACCACGGCCTCCTCCGACGGCTTCCCGGTCACGATCTCCGATGCGCTCGGCGGCGCCACGATCGCCAGCGCCCCCGAGCGCGTCGTGACGTGGGGCTGGGGTGCGACCGAGGCCGCGCTCGCGCTCCGCACCGTGCCCGTCGCGGTCGCGTCGATGGACTACGGCGGGGGTGACAACAAGCTCACCCCGTGGGTCGAGAAGGCGCTCACGGACCTCGGTGCCGCGACCCCGACCGTGCTCGACTCGTCGGCGCAGACGGTGCCGATCGAAGCCGTCCTGGCCGCCAACCCCGACCTGTTCCTCGCTCCGTACTCGGGAATCACGCAGGACGAGCGGGACGCCCTCGTGAAGGCCGGAGTGACGGTCGTGGCCTACCCCGACCACGCCTGGTCGACCCCGTGGCGCGACGTCATCTCGATCGTCGGGAAGGCGCTGGGCAAGGCCGTCGCCGCCACCACGCTGCTCGCGAACCTCGACAAGCTGGTCGCGGACACCGCTGCGGCCCATCCCGAGTTCCAGGGCACCTCGATCGCCTACGTGGACGACGACGTGAACACGTTCTACATGTACGTCGACGCGGATCCGCGCGTCGAGATCCTGCGCGACCTCGGCTTCACCTCCACACCGAGCCTCGACGCACTCGACCCGAAGGACGGCAACTTCTACACGACCGTTAGCTACGAGCAGCTCGACAAGGTCGACGCGCAGGTCATCCTCATCCAGGGCGAGCAGCAGGCGGACCTCGACACCTTCCTGCAGTCCTCCCGAGGCCAGCTGATCCCGGCCGTCGCCACGGGTGCGGTCGCGGAGGTGGTCGGCGAGGAGAACGTCGCCGCGGTCTCGCCCACGGCGCTGTCGCTGCCGTGGCTTCTGCCCACGCTCGCCGAGAAGCTCTCGGCGGCGGTGAAGACCGCCAAGGGCTGAGCGACCCGTCGTCCGCGGGGCATCCGGCGCGCAGTCGGGTGCCCCGCGCGATTTATACTGGGAGGCTGACCCCGTCGGGTCGCTCTCCCCACCCCTCAACGGATCGGATCTGACCGTGCTCGCCGTCCACGATCTCGAGATCCGCGTCGGCGCACGCGTGCTGATGTCGGATGTCTCGTTCCGCGTCGGCCCGGGCGACAAGGTGGGGCTCGTCGGCCGCAACGGCGCCGGGAAGACCACCCTCACGAAGGTGCTCGCGGGTGACCTGCTGCCGAGCAACGGTGGTGTGGATCGCGCCGGCGAGCTTGGGTACCTGCCGCAGGACCCCCGCTCCGGCAACCCCGACGACCTCGCCCGCACCCGCATCCTCGATGCGCGCGGTCTCGGCCAGCTCGCGATCGGCATGCACGAGGCATCCCTCGAGATGGCCTCCGACGACCCGGATGCCGCGGCGAAGGCCATGCGGCGCTACGGATCGCTCACCGAGCGCTTCGAGGCCCTGGGCGGGTACGCCGCCGAGGCGGAGGCGGCATCCATCGCCCACAACCTCTCGCTGCCCGACCGCATCCTCGACCAGCCGCTGCGCACCCTCTCGGGCGGCCAGCGTCGTCGCATCGAGCTTGCGCGCATCCTCTTCTCGGACGCGCAGACGATGATCCTCGACGAGCCGACCAACCACCTCGACGCCGACAGCGTCGTGTGGCTGCGGGAGTTCCTCAAGGGCTACAAGGGCGGGCTGATCGTCATCAGCCACGACATCGAGCTGGTCGGCGAGACCGTCAACCGGGTGTTCTACCTCGACGCGAACCGTCAGGTCATCGACATCTACAACATGAACTGGAAGAACTACCTGCGTCAGCGGGTCGCCGACGAGGAGCGCCGCAAGAAGGAGCGCGCCAACGCGGAGAAGAAGGCGACCGCGCTGCAGCAGCAGGCGGCGCGGTTCGGGGCGAAGGCGTCGAAGGCGGCGGCCGCGCACCAGATGGTCGCGCGCGCCGAGAAGCTGCTGTCAGGGCTCGACGACGTGCGTCAGGAGGATCGCGTCGCGAAGCTGCGCTTCCCGAAGCCGGCCGCGTGCGGCAAGACGCCGCTGCGCGCCTCGGGCCTGTCGAAGTCGTACGGGTCGCTCGAGATCTTCACCGACGTCGACCTTGCGATCGACCGGGGCTCCAAGGTCGTGGTGCTGGGGCTCAACGGCGCGGGCAAGACGACGCTGCTGCGCATCCTCGCGGGCGTGGACCTCGCCGACACCGGTCAGGTGGAGCCGGGCCACGGGCTGAAGATCGGCTACTACGCCCAGGAGCACGAGAACATCGACACGTCACGCTCGGTGCTCGACAACATGATGTCGGCTGCGCCCGACCTGAACGCGACCGAGGCCCGCAAGGTGCTGGGCTCGTTCCTGTTCACGGGCGACGACGTGCTCAAGCCAGCCGGCGTGCTCTCCGGCGGTGAGAAGACGCGCCTGTCGTTGGCGACGCTCGTGGTGTCGGCGGCGAACGTGCTGCTGCTCGACGAGCCGACGAACAACCTCGATCCGGCATCGCGCGACGAGATCCTCGGCGCGCTCGCCCACTACGAGGGGGCCGTCATCCTCGTCTCCCACGACGAGGGTGCTGTCGAGGCGCTGAATCCCGAGCGCGTGCTGATCCTCCCCGACGGAGTCAAGGACATCTGGGGCCGCGACTACGCCGACCTGATCACACTGGCCTGAGCGGGCGGATGCCTCACGCCCCCGCGTGATCGAGCAGCTCGTCCTCGATCTCGGCGTCGCTGCGACGCCGCTTGCGAGGTGCGTACTCGATGCCGTCGTCGTCTTCCTCATCGTCGTCCGGTGTGCGGTCGAGCCCCCGGCGTTTGCGGATCTCGGTGCGGATGACGTAGCCGATGAACCCGAACCCCATGACGGCGAACATGATCCACTGGATCGCGTACGACAGGTACGGGCCCGGGTCGTTGTCGGGAGCGGCGAGCGGGGTGGGTACGGATGCCGCGGCGGGGTCCTCCGACACCATCAGGCCGTAGAGGCCGGTGTAGGTCTCGGACCCCGTCGTCGCAGCGACGAGGGGGAGGTTGATGCTCGGCACCTGTCCTGTGATCGTGCCGCGCCCCGACGGCAGCGCCTCAGACGGCTGGGCTCGCGCGATCACCGTGACTTCGCCGCTCGGGGGAGCGGGGATCGTGCTCGGGCCGTCGCCGGTGGCGGCCGGCGGCACCCAGCCGCGGTCGATGATCAGCACCCTCCCGTCGTCGAGCGTGAGGGGGGTGAGCACCTCGAACCCGGTCGTGCCGTTGTTGATGCGGTTGCGCGCGACGACCTGTTCGGCGACGTCGTACGTCCCGCGCACGCTGATCGGCTGCCACTGCTTCGCGGGGTCGAGCGAGCCGTCGGCGGCGAGCACGGCGTCGAGGGAGACCGGCGTCGCGTCGTAGTTGTTCGAGATGAGCGACAGCTGGTCGGAGCGCCACGTATTGCGGCCGAACTGCCAGTTCGAGAGGAACGCGCACGCGATCGCGAAGAGGATCGCGACGGCGACGTACCCGGTCCAGCGCAGCCAGCGACGCGGGTCTTCCACGGGCGCGCTCACGAGGCGGCCGTCAGGGTCGATGTCCACACGGGGAAGTCGCGGGAGGTGAGGAAGCCGGTCAGGAACTCGACGTGCGCGTCGCACGCGGCCCAGGTCTTGCGTCGGTCCTCGGCGTGGATGCGCGGGTTGCGCCAGTCGATCCGCCAGGACGCGTCGGCGCGGCATCCTGCTCGTGAACAGGGTGTCGCAGCACTCACGCGGTGCCGTCCCGATCGATGCGGGTCGACTCGGAGATCGTGATGACCGTCGGTGTCTCGGGGTGGGCGTCGACCGCCCGTGTCGCAGGTTCCTCGGCCGTCTGATCTGTCGGGGCGCTCGCGGTGCTCGAGATCAGGTCCTGACCGACGTTGGCGATGACGACGGCGATGTAGGGGAGGAGCGCCGCCGCAGCGCCGAAGACCCAGGTGTACCAGCCGTAGGGCGTGACGAGCACCATCAGCAGGAAGCAGACGACGCGCACCGACATCGACACCAGGTACTTGACCTGGCGCGATCGCTCGTCCTCGCGCGGGGCGCGCGGGAGCGAGGTGGCGGTCTGAGGGGTGAGGCGCTTCACGGTGAGACCAGCGTACGCCGGTCCCATCGTGACGCGACCCGATCAGTAGCCGCGGTAGGTCGCGGCCGAACCGATGACGGCGAAGATGAAGATGACGTAGATCACGGTGAAGATCACACTCAGACCCACGAACACGTAGCCCACGATGAGACCGGCGACGGCGAGACCGTGTCCGTCTTCACCGGTGCGCTTGATCTGGCTGAGCGCGACGTGACCGAACACGATGCCGAGCACCGAGAACACGAAGGCGAACACCAGAGACAGGATGGCGAAGAGGTTCGTCCTCTGCGCGGGTGCGTACGCGTACGTCGGGGTCGCCTGATAGGCGGGCGGGTACCCGGGCGCTGCGGGAGGGGCGTAGGTCGGCGCTGCCGGAGGGGCGGCCTCGTACGCGGGCGGTGCCGGGGCGGCGGGCGGCGCCGTCGGCTCGGCGGCCGTCGGGGGCGTCGCGGGTGCAGGGGTCGGGTTCTCGTCGTTCGGAGTGCTCACGGCGGTGCCTTTCTCGTCTGTGGCACCAGAGTCCCAGTGCCGACAACGGCTGTCAAACTCCCGCTCGATAGGCTGGCCGGAGCTGTCCCACGAGTCTGGAGTTCCCTGCATGTCCCTCGACAAGGTCGTCCTCGTCACCGGCGGAAACCGCGGCATCGGCCGCGCCATCGCCGAGCGCTTCGTGTCCACCGGCTACACGAAGGTCGCGGTCACGGCCCGGTCCGGGGAGGGACCCGCCGGAACCCTGACGGTGCGCGCCGACGTCACCGACGCGGCATCCCTCGACGCTGCCTTCACCGAGATCGAGGCGACCCTCGGCGCCGTCGAGATCGTCGTCGCGAACGCGGGCATCACCCGCGACACACTTCTGCTGCGCATGAGCGAGCAGGACTTCGACGATGTCGTCGCGACGAACCTCGGCGGCACCTTCCGCGTCGTCAAGCGCGCGGCGAAGGGTCTGCTGAAGGCGCGCTGGGGACGGGTCATCCTCATCTCGAGCGTCGTGGGCCTCTACGGCTCGGCGGGGCAGATCAACTACTCGAGCTCGAAGGCCGCCCTCGTCGGATTCGCGCGGTCGCTCACCCGCGAGCTCGGGGGACGCGGCATCACCGCGAACGTCGTGGCGCCCGGCTTCATCGAGACCGACATGACCGCTGAGCTCCCCGAGGCGACGCAGGCGGAGTACAAGAAGAACATCCCCGCGGGCAGGTTCGCCTCAGCCGACGAGGTCGCGGGCGTGGTCACGTGGCTCGCCTCCGATGACGCGGCGTACATCTCCGGCGCGGTCATTCCCGTCGACGGCGGCCTCGGGATGGGGCACTGACCCTCAGGGCAGCAGCGGGATGAGCTGAGCGAGGTCGACCCGGGCGGCGACCAGATTCGCACGGGCGCGCACGGCGGGCTTCGCGTTGAACGCGACGCCGAGGCCGGCGGTGGCCATCATCGTCAGGTCGTTCGCGCCGTCGCCGACCGCGAGAGTGCGATGCGAGGGGATGCCGCGCTCCGCCGCCCACGCGAGGAGCGTGTCGGCCTTCGCCTGGGCGTCGACGACGTCGCCGTCGACGACGCCGGTGAGAGCGCTGCCGTCATGCGCGAGGCGGTTGGCGCGCCACACATCGACCCCGAGCTGGGGCGCGATGTGGTCGAGCACCTCGTGGAACCCACCGGAGACGACACCGAAGACACCGTCCCGCGCGTGAACGGCTGCGGCGAGCTCGTGCACGCCCGGGGTGGGCTCGATGCGCGCCCGCACGCGCGCGAACGCGTCGAGCGAGACGCCCGTCAGCGCCGAGACCCGTGAGCGCAGACTCGTCGCGAAGTCGACCTCGCCCCGCATGGCCGCCTCGGTCGCCGCCGCGACCTCCGCACCGCGCCCCGCCTCGTCCGCGATGAGCTCGATCACCTCGTTGCGGATCAGCGTGGAGTCGGCGTCGAGCACGATGAGGAAGCGAGCGGGCACGCGCTCCACCGTAGCGGGAGGCGATGCGACTCATGGCGTAACACGATGTCTCACCTCGTCACACGCCCGCATACGGTCGTGGTTGCTGAGTGTGTTCCATGGCTCGCCTGTACCCCCGCTGAAAGCCCATCGAGGAGCCTCTCGCATGAGATCGTCCCGTCGCGCCGTCGTCACGGCCGCCCTGTCCGTCATCGTCGCCGCCACCCTGAGCGCGTGCGGCCTCGCCCAGGGCGCGCCGAGCGCCGACGCGAGCGCGAAGACATCGATCAAGATCGGATTCAACCCCGGCCCCTACCAGGACATGTTCGAAGGCGGCATCGCCCCGATTCTGGCGAAGGAGGGCTTCCAGGCCGAGTCCGTCTCCTTCACCGACGGCATCGTCGTGAACGTGGCGGTCGCCAACGGCGAGATCGACGCGAACATCATGCAGCACCCGGTCTACATGGACGCGATCAATCAGCAGGAGAACATCCACAACGCCGCGCTCGTGCAGGTGCCGACGCCCCCGATGGCACTGTTCGGCGGCAAGAAGAGCTCCCTCGACGCCGTCGCGGACGGCGACACCGTGGCTGTCCCGAACGCGCCGTCCAACATGTACCGAGCCTTCAAGGTGCTCGAGCAGGTCGGCTGGATCACCCTCAAGCCTGACACCCAGCCCGCGACCACCTCTCCGGCCGACATCGCCACGAACCCCCACGGGATCCAGATCGTGGCACTCGAGAACGCGCAGCAGGTGCCGTCGCTGCAGGATGTCGCGTACTCGGTCATCCAGGGCAACTTCGTCGTCTCGGGCGGGCTCAAGCTGACCGCCGCGCTCGCGCTCGAGAACCTGGCCGACAAGTTCTCCGTGGTCGTCGCTGTCGATGAGAAGAACCTCGACACCCCCTGGGCGAAGGCGATCGCCGCCGCGTATGCGTCGCCGGAGTTCGCCAGCTACATCTCTTCCCACTCCGAGTACGACGGCTACCACCTGCCCGCCGCGCTGCAGCAGAAGTGACTGGCTCCGGCGACGGCGGGGCGGCGGTCCGGTTCACCGGCGTCCGTCGCGTGCACCGGGGTGGCACGGTCGCGCTCGACGGGGTGGATCTCGCCGTCCCGCACGGATCGATCTTCGGCGTCATCGGTCACAGCGGTGCCGGCAAGAGCACGCTCATCCGCATGGTGAACGCGCTGGATAGGCCGACGACCGGAACGGTTGAAGTCGACGGCGTCGACCTCCATTCGCTCTCCGGCGATGAGCTGCGGGCCGCTCAGAAGCGCACCGGGATGGTGTTCCAGCAGTTCAATCTGCTCGAAACCGTCTCCGTGCGCGACAACGTGGCGATGCCGCTGCGCCTCGACGGTGTGCGTGCCGCCGAGGCGCGCCGCCGCGCGGCCGACGCGCTCGAATTCGTGGGACTCGGGTCCATGGCCGACCGTCGCCCGCGCGAGCTGTCCGGCGGGCAGCGCCAGCGTGTCGGCATCGCCCGGGCGATCGTCCGCAACCCCCGGGTCCTGCTGTGCGATGAGGCGACGAGTGCGCTCGATCCCACGACGACCGCGCAGGTGCTGCAGCTCATCGCGCGCATCAACGAGGAGTACGGCACGACCGTGCTCGTCGTCACGCACGAGATGGACGTGATCAAGGACCTGTGCCATGAGGTCGCCGTGATGGAGTCCGGCCGCATCATCGAGCAGGGCTCGGTGCTCGACGTGTTCGTGCGCCCGCGCACGGAGACCGCCCGCACGTTCGTCGGCACGGTGATCCCGCACGAGATCCCGTCGCGCGTGCGCGAGCGCCTCGGCGGCGCCGCCCTGCTGCACCTGCTGCTCATCGACGAGCAGGTCACCGCGCCGCTCGTATCGGGGCTGATCCACCGATTCGGTGTGCAGGTGAACATCCTGCACGCCGACATGACCGACATCCAGGGTCACACTGTCGGGCAGATGGTGGTGCAGATCGACGGGAACGCTGCGGCCGTCGCCGCCGCCCGCGCCGCGCTCGGCGACCAGGTCACCGCGATCGAGGAGGTCGCCGCATGAGACCGGACGCTCTGACCCTCATCACGCCGGAGCAGTTCCTCCAGGAGCTCGGCGCCACCTTCTACATGGTGGGTGTCTCGCTCTTCTTCGGTGCGATCCTCGGACTCGCGATCGGCGTGCTTCTTGTCGCGACCCGGCCCCGCGGCATCCTGCCTCAGCGCGTGGTGTTCGTCGTGCTCTCCACAATCGTGAACATCGTGCGATCGCTGCCGTTCATCATCCTGCTCGTCGCGATCATCCCGTTCACCCGGCTGCTCGTCGGCACGACGATCGGCGCGAACGCCGCGATCGTGCCGTTGACGATCATGGTGGCGCCCTACATCGCCCGGCTCGTCGAGAACTCACTGCTCGACGTTCCGCCCGGAATCGTCGAAGCGGCGCGGGCGATGGGGGCGACCCCGTGGCAGATCTTCGTGCGGTTCCTGCTGCCCGAGGCGCGCGGATCCCTGATCCTCGCGCTGACGACCGCCTCGATCGGACTCCTGGATGCCTCCGCCATGGCCGGCACGGTGGGTGCGGGCGGTATCGGCGACCTCGCGATCTCGTACGGCTATCAGCGCTTCGACGGCATCGCCATGCTCGTGACGGTGGTGACGCTGATCGTGATCGTCCAGGTCATCCAGCTCATCGGCACACGGCTCGCCCGACGCGCCCGACGGGAGTGACGATGGCCGACTTCCGACGAGCCGGCCGGGTCGGCCGTCTGCCCCAGAGCTTCTTCGCAGGGCTCGACGCGCAGATCGCGCACGCCCGCGCGAGCGGCGTCGACGTCATCGACCTGTCGAAGGGCAATCCCGATCTGCCGACGCCTCCCGCGATCGTCGAGGCGATGCAGCGTGAGGTCGCGCGGCCCGAGAACCACGCGTATCCGTCGTTCCGCCCGCGTCCCTCGGTGCTCGCGGCCATCGCCGAGCGCTACCGCATCGACCACGGCGTCGAGCTCGACACCACGACGCAGATCGCGGTGTTCCACGGCTCCCACGAGGCGCTCATGGCCGGCATCCTCGCATTCGCCGACCCGGGGGAGACAGTCGTCCTGCCCGATCCGGCATATCCGATGTACCACTCGGCGGCGCTCTTCGCCGGCGCGCGGGAGGTGTCGCTGCCCCTCTCGGAGACCGACGGTCAGCCCGAGTGGGAGGTGATCGACGGTCTCGAATCCGCCCGCGTCCTGGTGCTGAACTACCCGAACAACCCGACGGGCGCGGTCGCGACCGGCGCGACGTTCGAGCGGGCCGTGTCGGTGGCGCGGCGACTGGACGCCCTGTTCGTCCACGACTTCGCCTATGCGTCCCTCGGCTTCGATGACGGCGCGCCGCTTTCGGCGCTCGCCTCCGATCCCGGGGCCGAGCGCACCGTCGAGCTCGCCACGCTCTCGAAGACCTACAACATGGCCGGCTGGCGCTTCGGTTTCGCCGTCGGCAACGCGTCGGCGATCGCGGCGATGCGGGCCTACCAGTCCCACGCCTTCAGCACGATCTTCGGCGCCACGCAGGAGGCGGCGGCGGTCGCGCTCGCGGGCGATCAGTCCGCCGCCGAGGAGATCGTCGGCACGTACCGGGCACGCCGCGATGCGGCCGTCGCGGGACTCCGGGACGCCGGCTACGCCGTGCATCGCCCGGGCGGATCCTTCTTCGTCTGGATCGATCTGCCCGACGGCACCGACGACGCCGCGTTCGCCGCGCGGCTTCTCGCGGAGCACGGCGTGGCGGTCGCCCCGGGGGCGGGGTTCGGGCCCCGTGGGGCGGGCCGCATCCGGCTCAGCCTCGTGCATCCGATTGACATACTCGAAAAGGCGGTCGCCCGAATGGGCGCCGCCCTGACCTGACCCACCGGGAGGACCCCATGGCCGACGTCGAGAGCTTCACGCTCGACCACACCGCCGTCATCGCACCGTACGTGCGCCTCATCTCCGTCGAGCGCGGACCGCGTGGCGACGCGATCTCCAACTTCGACGTGCGCTTCGTGCAGCCCAACGAGGGCGAGATCCCGACGGCCGCGCTGCACACGATCGAGCACACGATCGCGAGCCTGCTGCGCGACCACCTCGACGGCGTCATCGACATCTCACCGTTCGGCTGCCGCACCGGATTCCACCTGATCGTGTGGGGCGAGCCCGCTGTCGCTGACGTCGTCCCCGCGATCCGCGAGAGCCTGCGGGCGATCGCCGAGGACGTGCAGTGGGAGGACGTGCCCGGCGTCGACGCGTTCAGCTGCGGCAACTATCGCGACCACAGCCTCCACGGCGCTCGCGCGTGGGCCCGTGACATCCTCGCTCAGGGCATCAGCCTCGACGCGTTCACCCGCGTCGGCGTCTGAGCCCGCCGCGGCATCCGCAGTCCTGACCGAGCGGATGCCGCGGCTCAGCTGTCGATGCGCACGCCCTTGCCGACCACGGTGATGCCCGAGTCCGTGACGGTGAAGCCGCGTGACAGGTCGAGTTCGCGGTCGACGCCGACTGTCGCGCCGTCGGCGAGCACGACGTTCTTGTCGAGGATCGCCCGGTGGATGCGGGCGCCTGCGCCGATGCGCACGCGGTCGAACAGCACGGCGTCGGTGATCGTCGCGCCGCCTCCCGAGAGTGTCCACGGGCCCACGACGCTGCGCTCGAGATGGGTGCCCGAGAGCACCGAGCCGAGAGAGACGATCGAGTCGATCGTGTTGCCGATGCGCCCGACGGCGTCGCGCACGAACTTCGCGGGCGGCGAGTTGAGCATCTGCGAGTGGATCGGCCAGTCGGTGTTGTAGAGGTTGAAGACCGGCAGGGTCGAGATCAGGTCGCGATGCGCGTCGAAGAACGAATCGATCGTGCCGACGTCGCGCCAGTAGGCACGGTCGCGGGCGGTGGAGCCCGGCACCTCGTTGTCCTTGAAGTCGTACACGCCCGCCTCGCCGCGTGAGACGAAGTAGGGGATGATGTCGCCGCCCATGTCGTGGTTCGACGTCGGCAGCTCGCCGTCGGACGTGACCGCCTCGATGAGCGCATCGGTGTCGAAGATGTAGTTGCCCATCGATGCGAGCACCTCGTGGGGTGCGTCGGCGAGCCCCGTGGGGTTCTGCGGCTTCTCGAGGAACTCGCGGATGCGCGTCGGGTCGGTCGGTTCGACGTCGATGACCCCGAACTGGTCGGCGAGCCCGATCGGCTGCCGGATGCCCGCGACCGTCGCCCGCGCACCGGAGGCGATGTGGGCCTCGAGCATCTGGCGGAAGTCCATGCGGTAGACGTGGTCTGCGCCGACGACGACGACGATGTCAGGGGCTTCGTCGTGGATGAGGTTCAGGCTCTGCAGGATCGCGTCGGCCGACCCCGAGAACCACCGCTTGCCGAGCCGCTGCTGTGCGGGCACCGACGTGACGTAGGAGTCCAGCAGCGCCGACATCCGCCACGTCTGCGAGATGTGACGGTCGAGGCTGTGGGACTTGTACTGGGTCAGCACGACGAGCTGGCGCAGGCCCGAGTTGATGAGGTTCGAGATGGCGAAGTCGATCAGGCGGTACTGTCCGCCGAACGGGACGGCCGGCTTCGCTCTGTCGACCGTGAGCGGCATGAGCCGCTTGCCCTCCCCGCCCGCGAGGATGATGCCGAAGACCTTCTTGTGCGTCCCTGCCATGGCTCCACACTAGGCGGGCTTCCACCCGTGTACTAGCGTCCTTGACATGCGCGTCGACATCGTCACGAAGGAGTATCCGCCGGAGATCTACGGGGGAGCCGGAGTGCACGTCGCCGAGATCGTGCGGGCGCTGCGCGCCCTCGCC
>NZ_LMPK01000033.1:326386-338051 GCF_001423825.1 Microbacterium sp. Leaf351 | reverse complement strand
CCGGGCCTGGCTGGAGCGAACGGGGCGCTGCAGACCCTCGGGGTCGACCTCGAGATCGTCTCGGATGTCGCGGGCGCCGACGTCGTGCACTCGCACACCTGGTACGCGAACTACGCGGGCTTCCTCGCGTCGCTGCTGCACGGCATCCCGCACGTCGTCACCGCCCACAGCCTGGAGCCGCTGCGACCGTGGAAGGCCGAGCAGCTCGGGGGTGGGTACGCCCTCTCCAGCTACATCGAGAAGACCGCCTACGAGCAGGCGGCCGCCATCGTCGCCGTGAGCGACGGGATGCGGCGCGACATCCTCCGCTCCTACCCCGCCCTCGACCCTGGCAAGGTGCGGGTCATCTACAACGGCATCGACGCCGAGGCGTGGCATCCGACCGACAACCCGGAGGTGCTCGCCCGATTCGGCATCGATCCCGCGCGGCCCTCGGTGGTCTTCGTCGGACGCATCACCCGCCAGAAGGGTCTGCCGTATCTGCTGCGGGCCGCGCGGCAGCTGCCGCCCGACGTGCAGCTGGTGCTCTGTGCGGGAGCGCCTGACACCCCGCAGATCCTTGCCGAGGTCGAAGGGCTCGTGCAGGAGCTGCAGGCCACTCGTGACGGCGTCGTGTGGATCGACCAGCTGCTTCCCCGGCCCGAACTGTCGGCCATCCTGAGCGCGGCGACGACGTTCGTGTGCCCGTCGATCTACGAGCCGCTGGGCATCGTCAACCTCGAGGCGATGGCGTGCGGTGCCGCCGTCGTCGGTACGGCGACGGGCGGCATCCCCGAGGTCGTCGTCGACGGCGTGACCGGGCGGCTCGTGCCGATCGAGCAGGTGCAGGACGGCACCGGCACTCCCGTCGACCCCGACCGGTACGTGCACGACCTGGCCCGCACCCTCATCGAGGTCGTGAGCGACCCGGCCGCAGCGGCCGCCTACGGCCGCGCCGGCCGCGAACGCGCCGTCGAGGCCTTCAGCTGGGCGCGCATCGCCGAGCAAACCGCCGCGCTCTACACGGAGGTCATCGGCCGCGCCGGATAGGCTGGAGTCATGCCGCAGGTGCTCGAATTCGCCGATGTCGTCGTTCGTCGCAACGCGAAGGACATCGTCGAACACCTGACCTGGTCTGTGGCCGGCGACGAGCGTTGGGTCGTGCTGGGTCCGAACGGCGCCGGCAAGACCACGGTGCTGCAGCTGGCGGCGGCGCTGCTCTACCCGACCTCGGGAACGGTCTCGATCCTGGGGGAGCGGCTGGGACGCACGGATGTCTTCGACCTCCGTCCGCGCATCGGCTTCGCGTCGACGGCGCTGAGCCGCCGCATCCCGTCGGAGGAGAGCGTGCTCGACGTCGTGCTCACCGCCGCCTACTCGGTGCTCGGACGCTGGCGGGAGCAGTACGAGGCGATCGACGAGCGCCGTGCGCTGCGTGTGCTCGCCGAGTGGAAGCTCGACCACCTTGCCGACCGCTCGTTCGGCACACTGTCCGACGGCGAACAGAAGCGGGTGCAGATCGCGCGAGCGGTGATGACCGACCCGGAGCTGCTCATGCTCGACGAGCCGACCGCGAGCCTCGATCTCGGCTCCCGCGAGGAGCTCGTCTCGCTCCTCGGCGGCTACGCCCAGGCGCCGAGCACGCCCGCGATGATCATGGTGACCCACCACGTCGAGGAGATCCCGATCGGGTTCACCCACGTGCTGCTCATGCGCGAGGCGCAGGCGGTGGCGGCGGGTCCGCTCGCCGACACGCTCACCGCGGCGAACCTGAGCGCGACCTTCGGCGTCGACGTCGAACTCGACGAGCACGAGGGGCGCTTCGCCGCCCGCGCCGTGCGTTCCCGCTGAGCCGCCCGACCTGATAGACTCTCCCCTTGGTGCGTTCGGCACCGCAGACTTTCCTCCGTCTCTCGCAAGGAATCCGATGAAGACTGACATCCACCCCGCCTACGACCTCGTTGTCTTCCGCGACCTCGGCTCGGGCGAGACCTTCCTCACCCGCTCGACCGCGTCGAGCGACAAGACCATCGAGCTCGACGGCGTCGAGTACCCGGTCATCGACGTCGAGATCTCGTCGGCGTCGCACCCGTTCTACACGGGCAAGCAGCGCATCCTCGACTCGGCCGGTCGCGTCGAGAAGTTCAACCAGCGCTTCAAGAACTTCGGCGCTCGCTGAGTCGCCGCATGGCGAAGGCCCCGTCTGCTTCGGCAGGTCGGGGCCTTCGTCGTTGTCGGCGGTCGATGATCGTGGCGGCCGCACGTCGAGGGCGACGGCTGCCGAGGCGTGCCGCTCAGCGCACCGGCCACGCGCCGTCGAGGGCGTCATCGGGGTCGAGGCGGCCGATGCGCACGAAATACTCGGTGAGGCTCTCCGCCTGCGACCGTGCCCACGCCACCTGCGCGGTGTGCAGGGCCGCCGGGGTCGACGGCAGTTCATCCGCGTAGCGGTCGAGCAGGGCGAGGGCTACGCGGCCGGCGGCGACGGCGTCGGCGGATGCCTCGTGGGCGCCCGTGAGCGCGACGCCGTAGTGCGCGGCCACCACGTCGAGGGTGCGCTTTCCCTTGCGGTACCGATCGACGTTCTTGTCGAGCACGAGCGGGTCGATCACCGGCGTGGGGTCAGCGATCGGCGGAACACCGTGCCGCGCCGCCTCGTGCGCGAGGAGCGAGAAGTCGTAGGCGGCGTTGTAGGCGACCACCGGCACTCCCGCGTCGAACAGCGCGCGCAGTTCGGCGACGATCTCGGTCACGACTGCCGCGGCGGGCCGCCCGTCGCGGCGGGCGCGCTCGGTCGTGACTCCGTGCACGGCTGTCGCCCCCGCGGGGATCTCGATGCCGGGATCGGCGAGCCAGGAGGCTGAGGAGAGGACCGTTCCGTCGGCGTCGAGCACGCCCACATAGGCAGTCACGATGCGGTCGGTCGTGACGTCGACCCCGGTCGTCTCGAGGTCGAACACGCCGACGCGCGCCGCCCAGTCGATGGTGTCGAAGCCCGGGAGCATGTCGTGCGCGGCCATGACTCGACGCTAGAGGGGAGGTGCGACATCCCGATGCAGGCGCGCCCGGGCGGCACGGAGCGGCGCCGTAGACTCGGGGGATGATCGTCGACGCCGGGCCCTATGCCGCACGGCTCGCCGACCGGCGGGTCGAGGGCCACGAGGTCGAGGTCCTCGGTGGCATGACCCGCTACTGGACCTACGATCCTCCGGTGGGCGTCGAGCCGTGGGCGACCGTCGTCGCCGTGCACGGCTTCCGCGGCGAGCACCACGGGCTCGACCCCGTCGTCGCGCATCTCGACGGCGTGCGTGTCGTCTCTCCGGATCTCCCGGGCTTCGGCGAGACGCCGCCGCTCCCCGGTCGCACCCACGACCTCGACGCCTACGCGCAGTGGCTGACCGAGTTCGTCGCCGCCGTCGCGCCCGGCGCCGTCGTGCTCGGCCACTCGTTCGGCTCGATCGTCTCGGCGGCCGCCGTGGCGCGCGGGCTCGAGACCCCGCGCCTCGTGCTCGTGAACCCGATCGGTGCACCGGCGCTCGAGGGACCCCGCGGCATCCTCACCCGGCTCGCGGTCTTCTACTACCGCGCCGGGGCGGCCCTGCCCGCCCCGCTCGGCGAGGGCCTGCTCCGCAACCGAGCGATCGTGCGCGCCATGAGCATCGCGATGGTGAAGACCCGAGATCCCGAGCTGCGGCGCTTCGTGCACGCCCAGCACGACGCGTACTTCTCCCGGTTCGCCGATCGCGACGTGCTCAGTGACGCGTTCCTGACCTCCGTCTCGCACGACGTGCGGGCGTTCGCGCCGCGTGTCGCCGTGCCGACGCTGCTGGTGGCCGCGCAGCTCGACGACATCACCCCGATCGAGGCCGAGCGCACGCTCGCGACGCTGTTCGACGACGTCGAGTTGGTCGAGATCCCCGGGGTGGGGCACCTCATCCACTACGAGACGCCGGAGCCCGCGGCATCCGCCATCAGTCGTTTTCTGCGAGCCGGCGCCGATACGCGTTGACGTTCATACGGTTCCCGCAGTTGCCCGAGTCGCAGTAGCGCTTCGACCCGTTGCGGCTGAAGTCGACGTAGACGCCCTGGCAGTCGTCGGCCGAGCATACGCGCACGCGGTCGTAGGCGTCCTGGCGGATCACGTCGACGAACGCCATCGCCGACTCGACCATCATTCGCACGGCGAGCGGCGCGTCGTCGTCCGTCGCGTGGATGTGCCAGTCGTACGGCTCGTGGATGACGAGCCGGGGGAGGGCGCTGCCGTCGGCGAGCATCGCGTTGACGAGGGGAACCGCGTCAGCGCGGTCGCTGTGCCAGAGGGCGTGCAGGCGGTCCCGGATGCCGCGCACCGCCGCCCGCTCGCGGTCGTCCCGGGCGATCGCTCCGCTGTACGGATGCGCGGCGAGGAACTCCTCCATGTCGTCGGCTGTGAGGAGGCGATCGACGTCGGAGGCGGCGGTGATCGGCAGGGTGTTGACCAGGTCGGCGGCCATGCGCAGGGACTCCGCCGTGTCATGAATGAAAAGCATGTTGACTCCTGACGCCCCGATCCCTTACGGTCATGAGTGTAATCACTGAACGGTCCTGACAGATCGGCGCCGCATGTCCGCTCCCACCGCACCCGTCCCGCTGATCGTCCCGACCCTCGCGACGGTGCCGCTGCGCGACACGCCGCGCTTCGCGCCGTCCGGGCTCGTGTTCGCGGTCGGCTCGGCGTTCGCGTTCTCGTCGAGCGGCCCGCTCATGAAGCCGCTGCTCGAGGCCGGCTGGTCGGTGAGCGCCGTGCTGCTGGTGCGCATGACGCTCGCGGGGCTCGTGCTCTCGCCGGCGCTCGTGCGCGCGATCCGGCTCGAACCCGGGTTCCTGCGCCGCCACGCGATGACGATCCTCGCGTTCGGGGCCACCGGGGTCGCCGGCTGCCAGATCCTCTATTTCTCGGCGATGCAGCGAATGCCGGTCGCGATGGCCCTGCTGATCCAGTACCTCGCGCCCGTGCTGCTCGTCGCCGTGGCCTGGGTGCGCACCCGACGCAGTCCCTCGAGGCTCGTCCTCACCGGGTCCGTGCTCGCGATCGCGGGGCTGGTGCTCGTCGTCGACGTGACCGGCGCGCGATTCGACGTGCTCGGCACCGTCTTCGCGCTCGGTGCCGCGGTGTGCGTCGCCGCCTACTTCGTCATCGCGGAGCGCGCGGGTGACCGTCTGCCCGCCCTCGCGCTCGCATCCGGCGGGCTGCTCGTCGGCGCCGCGGTCATGGCGCTCGTGGGGGTGACCGGCCTCCTGCCCCTGCACGCCGCGTTCGTCGACGTCACCTTCGCCGGCGTCGCGGTGCCGTGGTTCGTACCACTCGCCTGGGTGGGGCTCGTCGCGACATCCCTCGGCTATGGCCTCGGCATCGCCGCGGTGCCGCGCATCGGCTCGCGGGTCGCGTCGTTCGTGGGGCTGTCGGAGGTGCTGTTCGCGCTGCTGTTCGCGGCGCTGCTGCTCGGCGAGCTGCCGGGCCCGGTGCAGTATGTGGGGGCGGCGGTGCTGCTCACCGGCGTCGTGCTGGTTCGGCTCGACGCGCGGCCCGCTCAGGTCAGCGCTCCGAGCGCGCGAGGTCGATGAGGGGCGCGACCCGGTAGGGGATGAGCTCGTCCATCACAAGCGACGTCTCGGTGCGATCGACGCCGTCGATGGCGAGGATGCGACGGTCGGTCGTGAACAGATGCGGGGTGTCGCGACAGGCCACGCGCACCAGGAGGTCCATCGAGCCGGCGAGGCCGTTGGCCTGCACCACCTCGGGGATGAGGGCGATCTCGTCGCGGATGCGGGGGATCTCGGGCTGTCGCAGGCGCACCGAGATGAACGCATCGATCGGATAGCCGAGCGCCGTGGTGGAGATCGCGCGCTCGTAGCTCAAGAGCGCACCGGCGCGCTCGAGCCGCGACATCCGCGCCTGCACGGTGTTGCGGGACATGCCGAGGTCGTCGGCGAGCGAGGTCACCGCTCGACGAGGGTCGGCAGACAATGCCTGGAGAAGAGCGAGATCACTCGCATCGAGTATCGCCATAATGGGGGACATTAGCACCGCTCAGAGGCAATATGCGCACTCGAATTGTTTCAGGCGTGAAAAATGCTCCTCAGTCAGTGCTGAGTGGAGGCAGCGACGAGCCGTCCGTCCGCCGTGAGGGCGAGTTCGCGCCACTCGCCGTTTCCGACGCGCGCGTCATCGGTCGGCGCCGCATCGGATGCGGCCGCGCGAAGCACCGCGCGGATGAGCGCGCCGTGCGCCACCGCGATGAGCACGTCGGGGGAGCCGCTCGTGGCGATGAGCCGTCTCAACGCGCCGTTCGCGCGGTCGGCGACCTCGTCGACGGTCTCCGCGCCCGGAACCTCACCGCTGTGGGTGTCACCGAAGCGTGCGCGGAACTCGGTGACGTCGAGTCCCTCCGCGATGCCGTATCCGCGCTCACGGAGTCCGATGTCGGAAGGGCCGAGCGGGAGGGCGAGTCGATCGGCGATGAGCGTCGCGGTCTCCCGCGCGCGCGACAGATCGCTCGAGACGACGGCGACGGTCGCGGCATCCGTCACCTCGGCGACGAGCCGCTCGGCGGCGTCCCGCGCCTGCGAGCGTCCGGTGTCGTTCAGGGGGATGTCGGTCGACCCCTGGATGCGTCCCGCGCGGTTCCAGTCCGTCTCGCCGTGGCGCACCAGGATGATGCGTGTCGGGTGGTCGGCGGTGGAGCTCATTCGGGCCCTCCCAGGGCGTCGGCGAACGCGCGGAGTACCTCGGTGGTGCCGGCGTCGATCTTCACGGTGGCGCGGGCGTCACCGCGGGTGTCCCCGCGGTTGACGATCACGATGGGCAGACGGCGGCGTCGAGCCCGGTCGAGGAAGCGGATGCCGGAGTTGACGACGAGCGACGAGCCGGCGATGACGAGTGCGTCGCTGCCGCGCACGATCTGCTCGGCCTCGCGGAAGCGCTCCGCCGGGATGTACTCGCCGAAGAACACGACGTCGGGCTTGAGAGCTCCCTCGCACACGCTGCAGGTGGGGATCCGGAACCCGTCGGCGGTCGCGGGAGCCACGTCGCCGTCGGGGCCGAGCGGAAGGTCGGAGTCGGCCACGATCCAGGGGTTGTCGGTCTCGATGCGCTCGGCGAGGTCGCGCCGGTCGAACACCTGACCGCAGTGCAGGCAGATCACCCGGCGCATCGTCCCGTGCAGCTCGACGACGCGGCTGTTGCCGGCGCGCAGATGGAGCCCGTCGACGTTCTGGGTGACGACGCCGGTCACGGCGCCCGAGTGCTCGAGTCGCGCGAGGGCTTCATGGCCGGCGTTGGGCTCGGCGGCGGCGAAGCGCTTCCAGCCGAGGTGGGACCCCACCCAGTAGCGGCGACGCGAGCTGTCGTCGGCGAGGAACTGGTCGAAGGTCATCGGACGGCGCACGGGCGCACCCTGCCCGCGGTAGTCGGGGATGCCGGAGTCGGTCGACACACCGGCGCCGGTGAGCACCGCGACGCGGCGCCCCGCGAGCAGATCGATCGCTTCGGCCACCCGCGCCTCCAGCTGCGGATCCGACTCGGTCGCTGTCGCCACGGCACCCTCCCACGGTCGAGCCTACGCCCCGCCGATTTCCTCCGTGTGACACGTGCGGCATTCTGGAGCGGTGCCCGTGATCGAGCTGACAGACCCCTCCGACGACCGACTCGCCGACTATCGCGACCTCACCGATGTGGCGCTGCGGCGGCTGCTCGAGCCCGCCGGCGGCCTCTACATGGCCGAGTCGGCCAAAGTGATCGGGCGCGCTCTGGCGGCGGGGCATCAGCCGCGTTCGGTGCTCGTGCAGCAGCAGTGGGTCGCCGAGATCACGGCACTGCTGGATGCCGCGGGGGGCGCGGCATCCGTGCCCGTGTACGTCGTCGCACCCGACGTCGCCGAGACGCTGACCGGGTACGCCGTGCACCGCGGTGCACTGGCGGCGATGCACCGCCCGCCCGACCGCCCCCTCGCCGAGGTGCTCGCCGATGCCCGCACCGTGCTCGTGCTCGAGGATCTCGTCGACCACACGAACGTGGGTGCGGCGTTCCGTGCCGCCGCGGGGCTCGGCGCCGACGCGGTGCTCGTGAGCGAGCGGTGCGCCGACCCGCTCTACCGGCGCAGCGTGCGGGTGAGCATGGGCACGGTGTTCCAGGTGCCGTGGACCCGCCTGCCGGCTTGGCCGGAGGCGCGGGACGCCCTCCACGCTGCAGGCGTCACGATCGCCGCGCTCGCTCTCGCCGACGACGCCGTCGGCCTCGACGTGTTCGCCGCAACGCGCGCGGAGCGGGTCGCTCTCGTCATGGGTGCGGAGGGCGACGGCCTCTCGCGTCGGGCCCTGGCCGCCGCAGACACGGTGGTCACCATCCCGATGGCGGGTGGAGTCGACTCGCTGAATGTCGCGTCGGCCGCGGCCGTCGCCCTGTGGGCCCTGCGGCATCCGCCACGCTAGGGATCAGTGCTCGGATGCCGCGGCATCCGACTCGATGCGGTGCACGCGGCTCGGCTCCGGGCGCTTGGCGGTGACGTCGTCGCCCGACGACTGATGGCGCAGGCGCCGCAGCACCCACGGCACGAGGAACTCCCGAGCCCACACCAGATCGCCGGAGCGCGCCTCCCGCCACGTGCGGAAGGGGATCGGCGAGGGCTGCATCGGCTCGAGGTCGTTCGGCACGTTGAGCGCGCGCAGCACCATGCGGGCCACCTCGTGGTGGCCGAGCGCGTTCATGTGCAGCCGGTCGCCGTCGAAGAAGCGCGCATCCTGGATCTCCTTCAGCGCCCACTGGTCGGCGACGATGCAGTCGTATTTCTCGGCGATCGCGCGCAGGTTCTCGTTGTAGATGGCGACCTTGCCGCGGATCGGCCGGAACACCGGGGTGAAGTTGGTGTCGATGCCGGTGAAGACGACGATCGTGGCACCCTGGGACGACAGTCGGATGATGGCGTCCTCGAAGATCGTGGCGACCTCATCGGGATCGCTGCCCGGGCGGATGACGTCGTTGCCCCCGGCGCAGAAGGTGATGAGGTCGGGGGAGAGGGCGAGTGCGGGCTCGATCTGCTCGTCGACGATCTGCTGGATGAGCCGGCCACGCACGGCCAGGTTGGCGTAGGCGAAGTCGTCGACGGATGCCGCGAGCACCTCGGCCATGCGATCGGCCCAGCCGCGGTTGCCGCCGGGGCTCGCCGGGTCGGGGTCGCCGATCCCCTCGGTGAACGAGTCGCCGATGGCGACGAACCGACGCCACGGGTGCGTCTGCTCGTTGGACACGAAGGGGGAGCGGGTAGGGGATGACATCGCGGTGGCCTCCTCCGCCGAAGCCTACCCGCGGCACGACGGGGCCTGGCGTCCGTGGCGTCGTCTATCGTGGAACCTCGCCGCCCGCCCGCGGCGGAGGGAGCTGGGATGACGGAGGACGAGGGACTCGCTCCCGAGGCTCCGGCGCACCAGTTCGGCAGCTTCGCCGCCGAGCACCTGTCGCCTTCGTTCCCCCAGCGCGCCCCCTGGGGCACCGCGCAGCGGCTACGGGCCTGGCAGGCAGAGGCCCTCGACGCCTACTTCGCCCTCGACGGGCCGGACGGCGTCGGCAAGGGACCGCGCGACTATCTCGCCGCCGCGACGCCCGGCGCCGGCAAGACGACGTTCGCGCTGCGCCTCGCGAGCGAGCTCCTGCGTCGCGGAGTCGTGCGCCGCATCGTCGTCGTGGCACCGACGGAGCATCTGAAGACCCAGTGGGCGGATGCCGCCGCGCGCGTCGGCATCCGCCTCGACCCCGCCTTCAGCAACCGACACGCCCGGCCCGCCCGGCACTACCAGGGCGTCGCAGTGACGTACGCCCAGGTGGCCGTGAAGGCGAGCGTCCACGAGACCCTCATCCTCGACGCGCCCACCCTCGTCATCCTCGACGAGGTGCATCACGGCGGCGACGCGCTCAGCTGGGGCGACGCGCTGCGCACCGCGTACGGCCGCGCGACGCGGCGTCTCCTGCTGTCGGGGACGCCGTTCCGCAGCGACACGGCGCCCATCCCGTTCGTGGAGTACCACCCCGATGCGAAGGGCATCCGCGTCTCCCGCACCGACTTCGCCTACGGCTACCGCCGCGCGCTCGAGGACGGCGTCGTGCGGCCCGTGCTCTTCCTCGTCTACGCCGGTCACATGCGCTGGCGCACCAAGGCGGGCGAGGAGATGGAGGCCTACCTCGGGCAGGACAACACGAAGGATGTCACCGCGCAGGCCTGGCGCACCGCGCTGAACCCCGAGGGCGAGTGGATCCCGGCCGTGCTGCGTTCCGCCGATCGCCGTCTGAGCGAGGTGCGCGAACAGGTGCCCGATGCGGGCGGGCTCGTCATCGCGACCGACCAGACCGCGGCCCGCGCGTATGCGGCGATCCTCGAGGCCGTCAGCGGCGAGGCGCCGACCGTCGTGCTGTCGGACGAGGCCGAGGCATCCGCGCGCATCGAGCAGTTCGCCCAGTCCACGTCCCGCTGGCTCGTCGCGGTGCGCATGGTCTCCGAGGGCGTCGACGTGCCGCGCCTCAGCGTCGGTGTCTACGCGACGAGCGCGTCGACGCCGCTCTTCTTCGCGCAGGCGATCGGACGCTTCGTGCGGGCGCGACGCCGCGGCGAGACGGCGAGCGTGTTCCTGCCGAACGTGCCCCAGCTGCTCGCGCTCGCACAGGAGCTCGAGGCGCAGCGCGACCACGCGCTCGACCGCGAGGCGACCGGTGACGAATGGGACGCCGAAGAAGCGCTGATGGATGCCGCGGAGCGGCCGGATGCGGCATCCGACGCCCTCACCGAGGAGTTCGCGTTCCTGCCACTCGATGCACAGGCTCATTTCGACCGGGTGCTCTTCGACGGCAAGGAGTTCGGTCAGCTCGCCGTGCCGGGCACCCCGGAGGAGGAGGAGTTCCTGGGGCTGCCGGGCATCCTCGAGCCCGAGCACGTGCACGAGCTGCTGCAGCAGCGTCAGGCGCGGCAGACCCGCCACCGCAAGGCGCGCGAGGCCCGCGAGGCGAGCGCGGACGAGGACGCCCCGATCGACCCGCTCCTCCCCGGGGCGCTGCACCGCACGCTCAAGGAGCAGCGGCAGCTGCTCAACAGTCTCGTCGGTCTCTACGCGCGGCAGTCCGGGGAGCCTCACGCGATGGTGCACGCCGAACTGCGGCGCCTGTGCGGGGGGCCGGCGGTCTCGCACGCGACCGTCGCGCAGCTGCAGGCGCGCATCGACCTGCTGCGCCGCCGGGTGCACGCGTGAGCAGTCGCTACGACTTCGTCTCGGTCTGGCGCATCCCCGCCGACCCCGCCCGCTGCTGGCGCGCGATCGAGGGGATGCTGCGCCCCGCCGCCGGTGCCCCGTCGCCCTGGCCGGCGGTCGAGGTGACAGGCCCTCCCGTAGCGCTCGAACCGGGCGCGCACGTCGGCCTGACGGTGCGCAGCCCGTTCGGTTACCGCCTCGTGCTCGACGCCGTGCTCACCCGCGTCGAACCGGGAGTCGTGCTCGCCGCGCGCAGCGACGGCGATCTGTTGGGCGAAGGCGAGGTGGCGCTGTTCGCCGCGGCATCCGGCACCCTGGTGCGCGTGCGCTGGGTGGTGCGCACCGAACGGGCGTGGATGAACCGCACTGCCTGGCTCCTGCGCCCCGTGTTCGTGCTCGCGCACACCGCGGTCAT